>DASUVS010000291.1:0-6132 GCA_036378835.1 Binatia bacterium
TCCTCGAGAAGTTTGGGATCGGTGATTTTGCTGGTTTGGCTGAGAATTTTCTGCGCGTAGCCCGGATCATCGATGGTTCGCTTCAGGCCGTCCAGATATCCCATTAGAAATATTTTCAAAGTGTTTGGATTCTTTTTCACAAAAGCTCGCGCTACTCCGGTGCCGGGCCCGATGATCTTAAGGCCCTTTTCATAGAAATCGATGATCACTGGAAAGCCTTTGCTGCGAGCCATCTCGGTCTGCGGCGGGGTGATGATGACGCCCTCGGCGTTGCCCAGTAGAAAAGTCGAGAGCGCGTCCGGGGGCCCCTTATGATAGAGAAGCTTGATGTCTTTGCCGATTTCCATGCCGTGCTCTTTAGCGGTTTTGCGCATGGCAATCTCGCCGAAAGCTCCGACGGAAGTGGTCGCTACGGATTTGCCGCGGAGATTTTCGAATGACGTCAAACCTTTCTGGCCGAACAATATGAGCGTGCTGCGGTCGACGGATGCGGCGATGTAGATCAAGTCCGCGCCGCCGACATTGGCGTGGATTGTGGCGGTGCCGCCTTGGTAGATGTCCACCTGGCCGGAGAGGAGTGCCTGCGCCGACGCAGTGGCGCTCAGCGTACTGATGTTAACCGTCAAGCCGCGTTTGCTGAAATACCCCGCCTCATTGGCCAGTAGAACCGGCAGATAGAGCGGCCCGGTTGCCGCAATGGCTACTTCAAGCGGATTCTTTTCGGGTTTCAGGTCGGAACTTTGCGCGCTGTAGGCGGTTTGACCTAACAGTGACAGCGCACCTAGCAGCATGAGCGATATGGATCTTCGAATTTTCACCATTCTCCCGGTTCTCCGTGCACATTACTGCTTCCTCGGTTATTTGACCGCAAGAATATTAGCAAGCTTGGAAATTATGGCCGGACTGAGCTTGAACAGGTCGTCAACCGTCTTCTTCACCTCTTCGCCATTGAGCGGGTTGATGTCGAGATTGGCCTTTTTAGCTTCGGCGACGAATTCCGGATCTGTCAGGGTTGCAGCGAAAGCTTTGCGAAGTATCTCCAGACGATCTTTCGGTATCCGTGGCGTGGTGACGTAGACACGGACGATCGCCGCTGGATCGATGGCGCCGGCTTTAAGCAATAGCCGCGCTTCATCGGTCTTTGCCGAATCGAGCGCCATTGGCACATTTGGCAGATCCGGCAGTTTTTTCGCGGTGACCTGCAGGACGATGTTGACGTCTCCTGCTGGGATTGCGTTTTGCCAGGCGACCTTCAGTGTTTCCCAGGCCCAACAAGCGCCGTGCAACTCGCCGGCGTCCGCCGCCAGTCGGATTTCGTTGGTTCCTTTGTAGCCTTCGACGAGTTGTACCGGCAGCCCGAGAGTGGCGCCCACCATCCGCGCCACATCGCTGGTGCTGTTGCCCGGGCTCAAGCCGCCTAGCTTCATCGGGGTCTTCGAGGCAAACCATTGATCGATATTCGTAATGCCACTCTCTTTACGCAGCGCACAAACCGTGCTGTCCTGCACCGGCACACCGAGATACTCGAGTTCTCTCATGTCGATATCGACGCCCTTCATCCCGAGGACGCGCCCCAAGATCAAGGCGCCGTTGAAGATGCCGAAAGTGAGCCCGTCGGGCTTGGCGCTACTGTGAATATATTTGGCGGCGATGAAGGTTCCTGCGCCGGTCATATTCTCGACGACCAATGAAGGATTCCCCGGAATGTGTTTACCCATGTGCCGCGCCATCGCCCTGGTGTAAATATCGAAGCCGCCGCCGGGGCTGCCGCCGACGATGACCCGAACGGTCTTGCCTTTATAAAAGTCATCGGCGCAAAGCGAGCCAGGAAGCAACAGAATCATCGCGGTTAAACATTGCCAAAGCCTGACGTTCATAACGTAGTCCTCCAGGTCCGGCTGAATATCGGTAAAATAGCGCTGTTGTCAATGTCTTTTTCGCTCTCCAGCGAATTTGTCTGGATCGTCATGAAGCCAAACAACGCCGTCATTAGGAAATGCGTCCGGTAGAACAATCGTTTTACTATCGGAGGCGCGCTCGGTTGTTTATAATACCTTCATGCAGGCGAGGAGTGACGTTTTGGGCGGAGTGTGACCGAACCATGGACAAGAACAAAGGAAACGAGTTGAAGGTGGCACCATTGGAGCAGCAAAATAAACCGATAGCGGATCTCGGGTGGCAATTGGACGAGTGGCTGCGCGGGCAGAGCGACTATGTCAACGCGGATCAGTTCGCGGGGATACTGCGTACCTTGCTGAAACTGGCGCAGGACGACGCCGAACGCGGAGATTTGAAGATTTTAAATCGGACACTACAGGAGCTGCGTCACGCTTTTAGGATTTTTGCGCCCTACCGGCACATGCGCAAGGTCAGCATTTTTGGTTCGACACGGGTGCAGGAAAGCGATCCGTATTATGCGCTGGCGCGTCACATGGGCGAAGAGCTGGCATTAGCCGATTTCATGGTGATCACCGGCGCCGGCCCCGGCATCATGCAGGCGGGACATCAGGGAGCGGGGAGAGAGAAGAGCTTTGGCGTCAATATCCGGCTGCCTTCGGTGCAAGATGCCAACCCGTTTATCCGCAACGATCCAAAACTTATGGACTTTCATTTTTTCTTCACGCGCAAGCTTATGTTCGTCAAAGAAGCCGACGCTGTTGTAATCTTTCCCGGTGGGTTTGGCACGCATGACGAGCTTTTGGAGTCGATCACCCTGGCGCAAACCGGCAAAACTCAGCTCGTGCCGATCATCTTGATGGATTTGCCCGATGGCACCTATTGGTCGCGCTGGCAGGAGTTTCTGCGTGATGACGTGATGAGCCGCGGATATATCAACGAGCGGGAGATGACCTTCTTCCGAATCCACACCAGCGCGGCGGCCGCGGTTGACGAGATCAAAAAATTTTACCGCAACTTTCATTCTTACCGGTTCGTTAGGCACGAACTGGTGATTCGCGTCAATCACCCGCCTTCAGCCACCTTGATCGATCGGCTCAATCGCGATTTCAAGGACATCGTCATCGGCGAGGTCCGACAGACCGAGCCTCTCTCGGCCGAAAGCAACGACGCCAACACGCTTCACCTACACCGGCTGCTGATGCGCTTCAATCGCGAAGATTACGCGCGCTTGCGTCAAATGATCGATGTCATCAATGATGACAAATCAACGTCTCAGGCATAATGAATTCACAATCCCGATGAGTGCTTACTTCGCGCAGTTTGCTGATTCCTCGGCCATCGCCGATCAAACCCTGGCGCGCTCATCTAGCCCAGCGAAATCATTGCATTGCAGCTTTGATCCTACGCGAACTTTGCCGTTGCGGTCATAGCGACTCGACCGTCCGAGTCTAACGCCCACAATTCGGCCTCACGGCCATCGCGCGCCGGAGCGCCGGCGATGGTAAACTTGCCGGTATCGTAAATCTGCCGCGCGCTCTTGAAATCGAAGGATTTGAGTTGTCGCCCCGGTAACTCCTTGCGGCACATCTCCATCAGCAGCTGTGAAACCAGAGAGCTTTGCACCACCAGGCCGGGCAGCTTTTCAACCTTGGTTACGTAATCACGGTCATAATGGATGCGATGACAATTGAAGCGGATCGCCGAAAAGCGAAACAGCAAAGGCGGGTTTGGCTCGATCGTTTCCAGCCAAGTCGCTTGCGCGGGTACCGTAGGAACAGCCGAAGGAGCGGCTTCCGCTCTGGCTTCACTAAGCATCACCATGTCACGCTCTTCGACAACGGCCAGCCCGCGGCTGTTGGAGATGCTGTTGCGTTCAATCACGGTGACCATGGCGCCATTGGGCCCATCGTCGATGCGGATATCGGCGATTTCAGTGGTTCGGGTGATCTCGTCACCGATCCGTAACGGTTCCTGAAAAAAGACGCGTGTGCCGCCAATGCGCCGGCGCGGTAACGGAATCGGCGGAACGATCCCGCCTCCTGAGGCTTGGCCGTCCGTGCGCATCTGCGAAGGCCGATGAGAAGCAGGAAAGAATGCGCCATACCATCCCGGCGGTATCGGCGCGCCTTTTTCCATAGGCGGATTATCCTGGCCCAAAGTGGCGGCGAACTTCAACATCGCCGAGGCAGTCACTACATCTGTGGCAGTCTCCCTTTTTCCAATATAGCTTTTGAAGCTCTCCAACGACTCAGTCATCCGATTACCTCCTGACTGTTCTTCTTGGGCGGAGACTAATCCGTCATGGTTTAAGCTGTCAAGACAACGGCGCGCCGCGACTTGAGGCGTTCGGGGACGACCGCCGATGGCTGCAAAAACTCTGGCGCAGGCTGCTCAAAATGAAGATAGAAGGCGCAAAGCACAAGGATGAAAGCGGAACCAGTTTTCAGCTTTCATAACTCATCTTTTTCCATCGCACACGGGTCTTTTTGAGCGGCCTGTTATGCCATCTGAAGGCCGATGTCGAAAGTGGCTCGGTAGCCTTCGCCGCTTTCAACCGGTGACAGCATCAGTTGACCTCCGCCGCTGCGGAACAGGCCATCCTGCTGGTTCTTGACTGACCGTCGTCCTTTACTGCTGTAGGGTTGCTGAGCATGTATGCGATCCGTTAGCGCATCATCGAAGTAAAGCTGCGAGGTTATTTCCCGAGCTTTTCCTGACTGAGGATCGGCGCGAACCTTAAAATGAATGTGCACCGTTCTGCCTGGATACCATCCGGGGTAGATCGTTGTGAATTGTGTACTGCCGTTAGCGTCGGTGACTTGATAACCTCGCAGAAAATGTTTACCTGCGCTCCGGGGATCACGCTCGTTCACGGCCGAATAAGTTCCGACGGCGTCACATTGCCATACATCGACGATCGCGCCGGACAACGGACTACAACCAGCGGTGCCGACTGCAGAGACGCGGAAGTTCAAGTGGAGCGGCACGCCTGCTTTGACACTATCATCTGACGGGTCAACGCGTATATCGGAGCGCTTCAGCTGTTCGTCGATGAAGAACGGTCCTTCGGTCTGTTTTGGCGTAACCACGCAGGCCGGCAGCTTGCCGTCGTTTGATCTAGGCGAGGCGGAATAGACATTGGAACGCCCGGCAATCATCGCTCCCCCGAAAGCGCCGAGCAGAATCAGTGCCTGGCGGCGGCTGACTAGCGAAACTGATTTGCCGTTTTGACTCATGGTCGAATGCTAACAAGAGGACATGATTGCCGCAAATACTAGCAGACTGCTGAAAAAAGAGTCATATTCTTCGTTACGCTCGATCGTCTCGCGGCAACGTAATGCCGATTTACGCCTCCGATTGCTCGCGCGCCTCGGCTCTAACTCTTTTTGAACAGTCTGCAACCCGCGTTTTCATCAACCTGCTAGCTCTGACATTTCCCAGTATTCACTAAAACCGGATACATAGCGCTGTTGTCGGCTTGCGGCACGATTGAGTTGCGACGTTGTGGTAGTGTAGAAATAAACCCGGGTGCACAACTCGTCTCAAGCAATCATTAGGAGTTTCGATGTCAGATCACAAACCGTATCGCTTGCCGCTAACCGTTACACCGGAACGTTATGAAATTCGATTGACTCCCGATCTCTTCGCCGCCCGCTTTGACGGCGAAGTAAAGATCGCGCTCCAGGTGCACGAGCCGGTGCAACAGATTCGCCTCAACGCTGCCGAGCTGGTGTTTCACGCGGTATCGATACAGCAACCCGCTGGTGCGGTGCTGCCAGGAGACGCGACTCTCGATGGCGACAACGAGCAGGCCGAATTAGACTTCCACCGGACTCTGGCGCCGGGAAGCTGGGAGTTGCGGATCAGTTTTTCCGGTGTGTTGAACGACAAGCTTCACGGTTTTTACCGCAGCACCTACAAAGACAACGACGGTCAAGAAAAACCGCTGGCATCGACGCAATTCGAATCCACCGATGCGCGCCGCGCGTTTCCCTGTTGGGACGAGCCGGCGTTCAAGGCGGTGTTCCAACCGACATTGGTGGTGGATCAAGCTTTAGCCGCCATTTCCAACACGCGCATCGTGCATGAAACGCCTGTGCCTGGAACCGCAAAGAAAGAAGTTGTCTTTGCCGATAGCATTCGCATGTCTACGTACCTGGTGGCGTTCATCGTCGGCGAATTCGAAAGCACCGAACCCGTCAGCTTAGGCCATGCGCCGCTTAGGGTGTGGGC
>DASUVS010000292.1:0-5842 GCA_036378835.1 Binatia bacterium
CTCCTCTCAGTCCACCGACGCCGATTGTTTTGGGGACCGCGCGCCGCCCGGGTGTAAATGGGGCAAGGCAGAATGAATGGGGCCAGCCGAAGGTGCTGCTTGGCGGGAGTTTCATAATCTGATTTGCGCTCGCAAGTACAGAACACGCTACTAAAAAGCTTGCTCTCGGCACGGCCGCCGTGACGCACCCGTGGCAGTGCTTTTTGCAATTCGGCGGAGCTCCTAAGTTCTGTCGTTGCAATCGGATGCAGCAATAAATCTCGGCGTAATTGGTGCGCTTGCTGAGTCGGTCGAGCAGAATAATCATCTTCATCGAGCGCTTGAGAAAACCTGTCGCTAGCTCACGATACTAATGCTTGAAGGTTTTCAGCCCGAGTTGACGATGCGTACTCTGGACATCTTCATGGCAGTCCGAGACGCTGAAACTCTCCGTCCTCTTACATGCACACTCGGTTCTGTTTCACTGTGTTTTGGTAGCGCAGTGTCTTACGGATCTGTAAGCCTGAGTTTTTCTGCGACTGATCAAGCCGCCACTGTCTCAAACCAATCCTTAGGTAGCTTGGCTCGATGTTCAGTGCTTCGCAGATGTTCTCAAATGAATACGGCCAGGTGTCGTCCGGGTTTAAAATCCAGGCCTCGGCTTCGGCAAAGAGTCTACGGCGCCGATGGGTGTTAGCCCCATAATATTTCTGAAAGCACTCTACCGCATCAGTAAGAACCGCAAACATGAGTTTCTCTTCCGGGTGCAAGTGTGATTTCTGCCGAAACAGTTGGAAATACCGGTGTGACGTAAGGATGTCGGGCTCGAAGTACGAACCCGACGGATTCGACCGTATAGTTGTCGCCGCTCTATTCATTGATACCTCCGGATTTAAGCGCGGGAGCAAAATTTGCTCCATTGAGGCAAGTGGCGGAGATACTGTACGTTAACGGCGGCCAGTTCAATCCCGAAGGATGCTAAATGCGAAAGGAAATAAGATTTTTACACTCAAGACCTCGTAGCGTGTGATTATTCTTCACACAGCGGCTTGTCGTAACGAATTCCGCTGCGACAAAGCATTGTGAAATTCATGCATTACTCTTACAAGCGGAACGATCTCGCTGCGCGCAGTATGTGCACACGGTCGACTTCGAGTTGGCGTCTGGGGTCGCGCAGAGCATTGAAGGCCCACACCGAGTTTTTACTCGGCATCGCGCCGGTGAGTTCTTGTCCGTACTGGGGCTCAGCCGCATTCGGGTTGGAGGCCGAGTTGCGGTCTCGCAAAGGAAGGCGAGGTGTTTACCTGACGCCGAGGTCTCGAAGATAGAACGAAAAGAAATGTAGTGAATTACCTGATAAGAATCAGTTCTCTCGCGGCCAGCTCTGCAGGATTTTTTTTGCGGCGTAATAGCCGGGCAGACCTGAGATTCCGCCGCCGGGATGCGTCCCGGAACCACACAAGTAGAGATTGTCAATTGGCGTGCGGTATCCCGCCCAGCCCGGAACCGGGCGCATAAAAAAGATCTGATCGAGGGCCAGCTCCGCGTGGTCAAGGTGACCGCCGGTAACGCCGAATGTTTGTTCTAGATCGAGCGGAGTTAGAACCTGCCTGTGTAGGATGGAATTTTTAAATCCGGGCGCATAGCTTTCCAAGATATCGGTCACGCGGTCACCCAGCGTCTGGCGCTGATCGTTCCAATTGCTTTCTTTGAGGCGATACGGCGCAGATTGCATCCACACCGACACAACGTGCTTTCCAGCCGGGGCCAGCGTTGGATCGACCAAGGAAGGAATCGTTATTTCTAAGAAGGGGGCCTTGGAAAATCTGCCATATTTGGCATCGTCAGCGGCGCGCTCGAGATACTCAAGGGTCGGGCCGATGTGAACGATGCCGCTTAGCTCTGCCGCCGAAGAATCGCCGACCTTAGGCTTGAACCAAGGCAACGTATCCAACGCGAAATTGATTTTGGCAACGGTGCCGCGCGCGCGAATGTTTTTAATTTGCAGTAAGAAGTGTGGATCAAGATAGGTCGGCTCGACCAAGTGGAGCAGCGTCCTCTTGGGATCGGCGTTGGAGATGATCACGTTTGCGGAAATGTCATCGCCGTTGTTGAGAACCACGCCCTTGGCGGCGCCATTTCGGGTGAGGATTTGGGCGACTTCGGCGTCGGTGCGAATTTCCGCGCCACGCCCTCTTGCCGCTCGGGCTAGTGCCTGGGGCAACTGATTGATGCCGCCATAAACGAACCCGGCGCTGCGAAATGGGCCACCGGTTTGTCGCGACAAATAATGCAGAAGCACGTAGGCCGTTCCCTGGGCGCGCGGACCGACGAAAGAATTCACAATGGCGCTCCCGGCTATGGCAGCTTTCAAGCTTTCATTTTCAAACCATTCGCTCAGCAAATCGGCAATGCTCATGGGCAGGATGCGCAGGAACTCATGCATCTCGTTCTTACCGAGGCGATGGAATTTCACAGCGATTTTAATCAGCTCCGAGAGATGAAAACTGCCGGAGCTTGCGCCATCGGGTAACGGCAGGCCGTTTAGCACTCGCAGGAAGCCCGCGAGTTTATTTATGAGCAAGCAGAATGAAGGAAATTTTTCAGCATCCGCGCTCGAAAGCCGGGCGATCTCTTCGACGATTTTGGCGGGATCCGATCCTATCAGCAGCGATTTGCCGTCTAACTGCGGCGCAAAGACCAGCGGATCGGGAGAAAGAAGCTTCAGTCCATGTTTCTCTAGTTCGAGTTCGGCGCTGATCTCGCGCGAGAATGACCCGGCGAGGTGAGCGCCGGTGGAGCACTTGAAACCTGGAAATATTTCTTCCGTGGCGGCGACACCTCCGATCATGGACCGGCGCTCTAGAACCAATACCTTTTTACCTGACTTGGCTAGATAAGCCGCCGTAACCAGTCCGTTATGTCCGGCGCCGACGAGGATCGCGTCGTAGTGCTGCACGGCGGTTTAGATGAAGCTCCTGTTAACGTCTTTCAAGATCTCAAGCGCCGCCAGCCGGCCCGATGCCGCCATCACTCCTCCACCCGGATGCGTGCAGGCGCCGCACATGTAGAGATTCTTAATCGGCGTGCGATATTTGCTCCAACCCGGTACCGGCCTTAAAAAGAAAAGTTGGTCAAGGGTTAGCTCGCCCTGAAAAATATTGCCCTCGGTGAGGCCGAATTCGTCTTCTAGATCCCAGGGGGTGACGATCTGACGATGTAAGATAATATTTTTTAGGTTAGGAGCGTACTCGCTGATTGTGTCTATCACGGTATCGCCGAACTCTTCGCGCTTCTCGGCCCAAGTGCCACTCTTCAAATGATAAGGGGCATACTGCACAAAGACGGACATAACGTGTTTACCCGGCGGCGCCATTGAAGGATCGAGAGTCGAGGGAATAATGATGTCCATGTAAGGGCGCTGCGAGTAGTCGCCGTACTTAGCATCATCGTAGGCGCGCTCGATATAGTCGATGCTGGGGCTGATCGAGATCGCGCCCGAGAGATGCGGTCCTTTTCCAGGGAGGCTGGTGAAATTCGGCAGCGCGTCGAGCGAAAGATTGACCTTTGCGGAGGAGCCGCGAATCTTGAACTGATTCACCTTGGTCAAGAACTCGGTCTCCAGATGACGGGCATCGATCAACTTTAAGAAGGTTCGTTTGGGATCGACGCTGGAGACTATTACCTTAGCTTTGATCTCCTCGCCTGTGCCGAGCGCTACGCCGACCGCTCGACTATTTTTAACGAGCACTTGATCGACCGGGGACTGAGTTCTGATGTCCGCGCCATAGTGGCGCGCCGCCTCGGCTATTACACGGCTGATTGAACCCGTGCCGCCTCGGGCAAAACCCCAGGATCGAAACGCGCCGTCGAGCTCACCCATATAATGATGGAGCAGCACGTAGGCTGTACCCGGTGATCTGGGCCCCATGAAAGTGCCGATGATGCCGCTGGCGGACATGGTGGCTTTGAGGACTTCGGTTTCAAACCACTCGTCAAGAAAATCGGCGGAGCTCATGGTCATAAGCTTTGCCAGATCGTAGACTAGTTTGTCCCCGAGCCGGCGGAAATGATTGCCCAGCGATATGAGTCTATAAAGCTCTTTAGGATTCCATGAAGTCGGCTCGGGAGGAATTAGGCCAAGCATCGGCTTTATCGCCATAGCCATCTGCACCATGAGCTTGCCATACTCTTCGTAAGCTTCGGCATCGACGGCAGAATGCCGCGCGATCTCACGACGTGTCTTGGCGTGATCGCCCCAGCGAGCTAGATAGTCGCCGTTGGGCATCGGCGTAAATGTGCTATCCAGAGGAATGATTTCGAGATCGTATCTGGGCAGCTCGAGCTCCTGGATCACCTCGGGTCGTAGAAGGCTTACTACGTAGGAGCAGACGGAGTATTTAAAACCCGGATAGAGCTCCTCGGTAACCGCGGCGCCACCGAGTATATGACGGCGCTCCAGGACCAGGACTTTTTTCCCAGCCTTGGCAAGATATGCAGCCGCAGCAAGACCGTTATGGCCGCCGCCAATGATAATCGCATCGTAAGTCGTCATTTATTGATTTGCTTAAACGAACATATTTGGTAATTTCTTTACGAAGTCAACGAGCCGGCATAATTCACAGTCTCCGAACAGAGAACATACGCAAGCAAGATCGATTAAATAACACTGATAAAATTAAGCGCGCTCCTATCGAGATTATCCACTCTCCCGCAATTACCATCGCTACATTTTCATGCCCATTGGTACTCCTTTCCACTCACGCACGTCCGCGCTCTGCACCAGTCAGAATTGGCGCACCTGGTCAGGATACTTCGCGGCCAGCTCTTACGATGTGGTGCACGACTACGAATATCACGCGATCCGAAATACCGCCGGCCTGATCGATATCTCACCGCTTTTCAAATACGAGGTGCGCGGCAAAGATGCATTGAAGCTGGTCAATCGCGTGATCACGCGAGACGTCGCCAAATGCGCGATAGGGCAGGCGGTTTATGGTTGCTTGTGTGACGGCGAAGGAAAGGTGATTCAGGATGGGACGGTATTTCGCTTGGGTGAGGATCAGTTTCGCTTTCATTTGGCCGAGCCGGCTCTGCGTTGGCTGAAACTCAATGCCGGAGGAATGTCGGTTTCAATTGACGAGGTGTCGGAGCAAATAGCGGCCCTTGCGTTGCAGGGACCCAACGCCTTGAAAATCCTAACGCAGATCGTCAATGCCGATTTGGGCAAGCTAAAGTTCTTTCGCTTGATGCCAGCCGATTTCGCCGGAGTGCCGGTTACCGTTTCCCGCACCGGTTACACCGGTGACCTCGGATACGAAATATGGCTGCCTGCCGCTGATGCAGAGCGTGTATGGGACGTGCTTGCCGATAAAGGCAGTGTCTATGGACTGAAAGCAGCGGGAATGCTCGCGCTCGATGTCGCCCGGCTCGAAGCGGGTTTCATTCTTCTCGAAGTCGATTATATCGGTGCCGATAAGGCACTGATCGATTCGCAGAAATATTCACCGTTCGAGATTGGTTTGGGGTGGACCGTGGATCTCACGAAAGATTTTTTCGTCGGCAGCAAGCAGCTCCGTAATGACGACGCCAAGGTTACGCCGCGCCAAATCACCGGCTTGGAGGTGGATTGGCGCCACTACGAAGAACTCTATCAAAAGGCAGGACTCCCGCCGCCGGTTCCGGCAGCCGCTTGGAGAGGCAGTATCCCGATTTACCAGGACGATCTTCAGGTCGGGCAGGCGACCACCGGGGCCTGGTCGCCCAGTGTTAAAAAATACATCGTGTTGGCGACGATCAAGAGCGAGCACGCAAACCCCGGAACCACACTCCAGATGGAAACGACGGTGGAGCACGAGCGAAA
>DASUVS010000293.1:0-5504 GCA_036378835.1 Binatia bacterium
GATCTCTGCCCATGGTTCACGGCGCAAGGAACCTGGATCAGCAATGTTTTCAAGGTCCCAAACGACAAGGAGCTGTTCATCTGTAAAATTGCATGATGGCACTATATCTGCTCTAACAAGCGCCAAGACGTCAAGGCGCGACGTGGACAGAGTAACGGCACAGCCGCAACAAGGTTTTGTAAAAATAGTTTGTCAGAAAGAAGATTTCGCTGTGACTTGAGTCGAAAAGGTAACCTTCCGGAATCTTTACATGATAGAGTGACCGCCTTAATTCTTATCTAGACAACACGGAGGTGTTTTATGCCGGGATTTGGCAGACGATTCGTAGCGGATCCTCGAGATCGCAACTACCTCATGCGCCGCTTATTACCCGATGCGCGAGCTCTCACTTTGCCTGCGCGTAAGACGTGGGGCATCAATAAAACTGCTCTCAATCAGGGCAACACCGGGACGTGCGTGGGACACGCGTGGCGTAACTTTCTTCGCTGTGCGCCAATCCAGACGATAAGACCTGATCCATCGCCGTTCGATATCTACCGCTCGGCCGTCTTGAAGGATCCGTGGACGGACAATGATGACGAGGCCAATCTTCCGGACGGTGACAGCGGGCTCGATGTCGGGACCTCAGTGCGCGCCGGCGCCGAGGCCGTCACAGGTTTTGGCTTGCTCAAATCCTATGTATGGGCATTCGAGCTGCAGCCGGCAGTTGAATGGGTGCTCACCGAGGGACCGGTCGTGCTCGGCACTAATTGGTACTCGAGCTTTCAGCGGCCCGACAACGAGGGTATCGTCCGGATCTCAGCGGACGCCTCAGTGGCCGGCGGCCATGCGTACCTCTGGCGCGGTGTCGATACCCGAAGAGCGCTTGCGCTGTGCTCCAACTCGTGGGGTGATAACTGGGGCAGGTCCGGCGAGTTTTTCCTGCCCTTCCGGGATCTCGAACGCTTAATCCATGAAGACGGCGAGGCCTGCTCCGCGGTTCAGCAGAAACTCAAAGCCAAAGCGGTTATGCCGCTGCCGAGAGGAGCGTTCGACACCGAGTCCGAAGACGGCGGCCGCAAACAGCGTGCGTCTCGGCCGTGACGGCTGGGCGCAAGCCAAGCCCTCGCTAACACGAAGATTTGGGGGCAGCCGGTAGCTACCGGCTGCCCGCGCTCATACGGTTTACGGCTCCACTACGATTTTTATCTCGAGCCGCTCTCCCTTGACGTTTTCCCACGGCCGCTTGTATTCCAAAATCAAGGTGCTCACTCCAGCGTGCATGCCAGCAAACTCGAATTCCTGAACGGAGGATGCGCCAATCCCGGGACCACCCGGCCGGATCCGCTCCTGCGTGAGTACAGCCACGTCGGGCTCTCGATCCATCAGCCATGTGAAGCCGCCGGTTGCCACTGCGGGAAGCGCCAGCATGAAGCGTTCTCCAACACGGACCTGTATGCATGTCGTGTTCTTTCCGTACTCGCGCATGTGTCCTCACCACCGAAGCCGAAAAAGAAGACGCGGCACCGGCTTCACGTTGGACCCGTAAGCTTCCACCCATAACCCAGGACCACTGCGCCAATTGCGGTTTCTTTCTTCCTTTCCATCTTCAATCATGCCGCGCTAACTCCTGGCCCCTTCGGCCGTTAAATTGGGCAATCGATAGTTGCTCCTAGGTCTGTCGGCTTATTCGATACTGGCGAGGTCGGTTTTACTCAGCGTGTAGTCCTGGCCGAAGTTGTTGTCCCAGAACCACTCGCCGGTATTTAGATTATTGTAGAAGATCGCGAATCTGAAATTGGCAGTGCTTTGATCGAGATTTAATTCCGGTGTCTTGAGCTTCCAGATCTCCACCTGCGACACTCCTACGGCGACAGGAACGTTTCCGCTGAACGATGCATGGGTATCGTGAAAGCTCGCGCCTCCGTCTGCTGAGAGCCGGATGCCCACGTGTTTTTGGAAGGAGAGGTTCTTGATGAAGATTTCCCCTTCTACCCAGGAAGTGGTGAAGACGAACCCACCGCCCGCTTGAGAACCTCGCCGCGCCGTCGCCTTGTTCAAAATCACGTTCCCTCCGACTGTATTCGGCCGTGCCGAGTCGACGTGATAGTTCGTTCCGTTGTTGTTATCCCAGAATGTCTGACCATTGACAGTGTAGCGGATGACGAATTCGGTGGTGGAGAAGGTGTTGTCGGTTAGCGCGAATAGATCGTAACCGGTGAAATTTTTCTGCCATGATAACGGTCGTTCATTCCATGTCCCATCGGCTTGGGCGTACTGAATCGTCACATCCTTGGCAAAGGCGATGTTCTTCGCTTTCGCCGTGATCTTGGTGTTATTCACGCCGGTTACTCCGCCGCCGGGGGAAAAGTTGTCCGACTCGATGTATTTCAATCTGATGGGTTGGTCTGCGACCAATGATTCCTACCGTACGCTGTGAGCGTTCATCTTAATGCAAAGATGGAAGTTTCAGCATGTCGTCTAGTCGGTGAATAGATTCGAGAACTCACGAACCCGCTAAGCGAAGTACCCGTTCATCACTGCTTCCTTCCATGACTTGATCACCGACGGCACAATCCCCACCGGCAAATCCTTTTCCGCTTTCCAAAAACTATGCACGCCGGCGCCGAAACGGATGATGGCGATCTTCGGCGCGGGTTTCATGGCGCGAAAGCCGGGAATGATCACCTCGTTGTAAACCTCGGGGCTATGATCGCGGCTGTCCTTGGATATTTCGAAGAGAAAAGGCGGCACCGGTTTGACGTTCGGGCCGGTAAGCTCGCGCGTATAGCCGATGAAGCGCTGCACCAGCGCTTCGGTTTCTTCCTTGTTCATCTTCAATCGCGCGGCGCTGACCCGTGCTCCTTCTGCCAGTGAATCCGTGATCGCGTGCGTGACGATATATTCGGCTTTGAATTGCGGACGGTTCTTGGCTTTCTCCCATGCATCGAAGATGTCTTCCATGATCGCGGGTAAGCGCATGAGAGCCGCCGGCCCTTCTTGTCCTAGTGCTTCCGGTCCCTGGTAACGCGCGAGGTCGCGCCAAGTGCGTATGTAAAGCTCGTTGAACGGGTCGGTCCGGCCCTGGCCCTTCTTTTCGACTTTCTCGTAGCCGGTGATCTTTCCCATGTCGCCGCCCCATTTGTCGCGCTCGCAGCAGAGATAGCCGAAGGGCGAATTTTCCGTGGCGCAGACGCCCGCCATGTTGGGAATACGCTGCGACAGCATGCAGATGAACGGCCCGCCGGTGGAGTGACCCTGGCCGTAAATAGAAAATTCTTTTTCCGGGAAGTGGCGCCGGCAAGCTTCGATCATCCCTTCTTCAAAAGCCGCCGGCCAGGCGGCCATGCGATACCAGAAATTAGTATCCGGCTTAGCCCGCGCAACGGTGCGGGTGCCGTAGCGATTGCGCTTGGATGGATCTTTGACGACATCGTATTGATCGGGTGTGATCAACTCGCCTTGCTTCCAGATGGGCGTGCGCACGGTGCCATCGGAGTGAATCGTATCGTCGGGCCAATCCCGGCTCGGATCGGGGAAATAGAATCTGCCAGGAAAAGTGCCGGCCATCACTCTGAAGCCGAACTTGCCGGCGAGCAGCTTGGCATGACGCTCAATGCCTTTGAAATCGCTCGAGCCGCCATGAAGTAAGAAGAAGCCGGCCTTTTTGCCGTCGGCGCCAATCGGGATCTTGCTTGAGTCCTCCGGTTCATGGACGACCATGCCGATATCCCAATCCATGCCCAGGACATTGACCCGAAAAATATCCTCGGTCTGCCTGGTCGGAATGTCGGCCACGCTGAGAACTTCCTCTGTGTCTTTGATGCACTGTTCTCGTGAGATGAATTCAGGCGCCTGCCAGTTTTTCTTTTCGGCTTTCATATCTGGTTGCTCCCCATATTTCGATTAAAGTGGTTTGACGTTACTCCTTCAGACCCTATATGATCCGCAACTTTAGTGTCAACATTGGATGACCTTAGAAAAGCATAGAACAGAAATCCGCCCATCGTGACGCAGTTGCTGTTCGCCGTGAACAACAGCCACTCCGGTAAAAGCGCCGGAGCTTGCTGCGTGAGACTTGTTCTAAGATCCCTCAAAGTTCGTCATTCCCGAATGCTTGTATCGGGAATCTAGGCGAGATTGGAGCTGGACCACGATTAATAAATTCCCGGGTACGCCTGAGGTAATTCTGACTGCTATCTTCGATCCTCCGGAGCCGGTGTGGCGCCGTTCGGCAGCGAGAAAGATTCTCACGCGCTCAGACTGACAACTAAATAGGCAATTGATATCTCGTTGAGGTGAGATACCTGAGCTAAATCAACTGGCAGTCTCTACGTCAAAAGATTATTGTACAGTAACATTATGAAAGTTCTGGTGCTTAACTGCGGCAGCTCGACTCTCAAGTTCCAGCTGATTCAGACTCGCGGCAGCGCTGTCGAGCGCAAGCTGGCACGCGGCGTGGTCGAGCGGATCGGCGGGGATTCGACTTATAAATTCGAAATCATCGGCGAGCCTCCGCAGCAGGGGAACGTTGCTGCGGAGAATCATGAAGCGGCAACGGTACAAGTGATCGATTGGTTAAACTCGCATCCCAATTTGGGTTCTGTGGACGCCGTCGGTCATCGGGTCGTTCATGGCGGCGATCAATTCAAATCCGCCGTGCGCATCGATGAGAATGTCATCAAAGTCCTCGATTCGCTGTGCGATCTGGCGCCGCTTCACAATCCGAGCAGCGTCAGCGGTATCCATGCCGCGCGCAAGGTCTTAGGATCGGGCGTGCCGATGGTGGCGGCGTTCGATACTTCTTTTCACCAGACGATGCCGCAAGAGGCGGCGATTTACGCTCTGCCGTACGAGCTATCGACCAAGCATCATCTGCGGCGTTATGGGTTCCATGGTCTGGCGCATCAGTATTCGGCCATGCGTTATGGCGAGCTTACGGGAAAAGCGCTCGATCAGATCAACATCGTCACCTTGCATTTGGGGAACGGTTGCTCGGCTTGCGCGATTCGCAATGGCGTATCGATCGATACGTCGATGGGCTACACGCCGCTCGAAGGACTGGTGATGGGAACTCGCTCCGGCGATTTGGATCCGGCATTGGTCGTCCATCTCGCCCGGCACGAGGGCATCGATGAGGTCGAGAAACTGTTGAATACCGGCTCGGGATTGCTAGGGATCTCGGGAATCTCCAGCGACATGCGCGAGCTGGTTGCCGTTTATCAAGAGAATCCGCGCGCCCGCCTGGCCATAGACGTGTTCTGTTACCGAGCGCGCAAATATCTCGGCGCCTACTTGGCGGTACTGCAAGGAGCCGATGCCGTGATCTTTAGCGGCGGCATCGGCGAACACCTGCCGCTGATCCGCAAAGAAATCTGCGGCGGCATGGACTGGTGCGGTTTGATCCTCGATGAAAGTCAAAATGAATCAGCTACTGGAACAGAAGGGCGCATTTCCGCAGCAGAAGCGCGCATTCAAGTGTTTGTGATTCCCAGTGATGAGGAAGCCGTCATCGCCCGCCAGAC
>DASUVS010000294.1:0-2088 GCA_036378835.1 Binatia bacterium
GCAACGCTGGATGTCATTCTTGGCGCCGTGATCGCGTTCCTGCTGTTGCGCAGTCGGGTGCGCGGGAGAAATGTCCTTGACGCCATCGCGACGATGCCGCTGGCGATTCCCGGTGTGGTGCTCGCTGTCGGTTATCTGCGGGTCTTTCATGGTTGGGACTTCCCCGGCATCGGCGGGCCGTTGACCTCATCCTGGCTGATACTGGTGATCGCTTACACGATGCGCCGCCTGCCCTATACCGTGCGCGCCAGCTACGCGGCTCTCCAACAAGTTCACGTTACTCTCGAAGAATCGGCGCAAAGCCTCGGAGCGAACCGGTTTGGCACCTTTAGGAAAATCACTCTGCCGATGATCACCGGGGGTTTGCTGGCCGGCGGATTGATCGCTTTCGTCACTTCATCCGTGGAGCTCGCATCGACTATCATGCTGGTGCCGCGGATTGAATTGGGACCGATTTCCTATGGTATTTATCTCTACATGCAAAGCCCGCTGGGCCGCGGCGCCGGCGCCGCGCTCGGAGTCGTCGCGATTCTACTGGTGGCCATCGGAACTTATCTGACGCACCGAATCTTCGGCGGCCGCGCCGGTAACGCTTTTCGCATTTGATATGCAACCGGCGAGTGTCAGGCTCGAGAGTGTCGGCAAACGTTACGGCGACCATTGGGTGGTTTGCAGTGTCAGCCTCAATATCAAGCGGGGAGAATTCTTCACTTTTCTCGGACCGAGCGGCTGCGGCAAAACCACCTTGTTGAGGATCGTTGCGGGATTTGTTGCACCCGATCGGGGCGTCGTCTATTTGGACGACCAACCGATGAACCACGTGCCGCCCTGGCGGCGGGAGATCGGCTTGGTTTTTCAAAATTACGCCTTGTGGCCGCACCTGAGCGTTTTCGAGAACATCGCCTTTGGTTTGCGAGAACGAAAAGTTGCGCGTGGCGAGATCGAGCGCCGAGTTGCGGCGGCTCTCAAGCAAGTCGATCTTGCAGGAGCTGACAAACGACGTCCATCACAGCTTTCCGGCGGCCAGCAGCAACGAGTCGCTCTGGCACGGACCTTAGTAATCCAGCCGCGAGTGCTGCTTCTCGACGAGCCTCTCAGCAATCTTGACGCCAAACTTCGCATCGAAATGCGTCTGGAGCTGCTCAAGCTGCAACGGGACCTGGGCCTGACGACGAGTTATGTGACTCATGATCAGGAGGAAGCTTTAGCCATGTCGACGCGCATCGCCGTTATGAGGGACGGCAACGTCATACAACAAGGGAAGCCGCGCGAAATTTACGAACAACCAGCCGACCAATTTGTTGCGGCATTTTTGGGGCATGCCAATCTATTTTCAGGTCACGTCGTATCCTCTGGCGAGGGGTCGATCGACGTTGATGTTGGCGGCGGCATCGCTATACGCGCCAGCTGCGTAACCCCCTCGAGTCCTACTAGAGGTGGAGAAAGGCTCTTTCTCAGTGTTCGTCCCGAGGCCGTCGAGCTCCAGGAGATCGGCACGGTTTGCAACGGCGTCAATCACATCGAAGGACAGGTGATTGCGGCTGCGTATCGAGGATCGCTTATCGAATATGAGATTGGTGCCGGCGATCACATCATCAAAGCTCACGTGGTCAATCCCAAGGGGAAACCCTTGTTTGAACGAAACCAGCCCGTCTGCCTCCGCTTCGCTCCCGACGATGTAACTTTAGTGAATTGTGATTGACAGCATCAAGGATCGTTGCCTAACTACCTGTATCGCGCTCAAGTGGAGAAGGCGAGAAAAGCGGTTACGCATTTCTAATGCCTGACCCGATGCCACCGACCAGGGAGGAAGTTCCAAATTTTAATCAGAGACCCTATGAAAAAACGAAAATACCTTTTGATCGTGCCATTCACACTATTCTTTCTCGCAGGCATATCGAGGTTGATTTACACTCAAAGATTCGCCCAAGAAGCGGCAATCTTAAAAATCAATCAAGAGTACGAAGAAAAGACCATAATAAAACAATCGAGAATTCCCGGTGCGGGCAACGGATTGTATGCGGCAGTAAAGATCAACAAGGGCGAAACCATCGGCGAATTGGGCGGCCGTCTGGTCTCTGATGACGA
>DASUVS010000295.1:0-14861 GCA_036378835.1 Binatia bacterium
CTCACGGAGGAAGGACAAAAAGCCATGGCTCTCGGTGGGCGCATACCCGCTCATCCGAAAGTCGAACCCACCGATAAAGTGCGACCTGAAACGATCTATCCCTTGACTGTTGCTGACTACAAGGAGTTTCCGAAGTACAACAAGCTCTGGAAAGAAATCTTCAAGCTTCGTTAAATTGGCAAACACAACCTGTAAAGAGCGGAGATCAGTGGCCAAGATCAGCGATCAGCATCCATGTGCATCTTCCAACATGAGCAAGGCAGGTTGAGCTTTCCGGATAAAGCTGATTTCCGTTCCGCTGCTCCTGCTTAGTCGAACTTTAATCGAGCCGTTTACGGAGGTGCTTGTTATGGGCTTAATGGTGCATGGTGAATGGCACGACGACGATGCAATCCCGAGCGATGCGGCGGGCCATTTTATCCGCGCGGCTTCTCGGTTCCGCCACTGGATCACAGCCGATGGCGCTCCCGGAACTTCCGGCGAGGGTGGTTTCATAGCCGAACCGGGCCGCTACCATCTGTTTGTCTCTTACAATTGCCCCTGGGCGCATCGCGCGATTATCATGCGCAAGCTCAAGAAGCTCGAAGATGTTATATCGATGTCTCTCGCCGACAAGCCAAAAACCGAAGGCTGGTCCTATTCCCTCGGAATCGACGATCTAGAACCCTCTGCCGATGGCATCTTTCGCCTGCACCAGATCTATAAAGCGGCGGATAGCGATTACAGCGGCAAGGTAACCGTGCCAACTTTGTGGGACCGGGAGCGGCGCACGATCGTCAATAACGAATCATCGGAAATCATTCGCATGCTGAATTCCGCCTTCGCCAAGTGGACCGACGTGGCCTACGATTTTTATCCCGCAAAGTCGCGTCACGACATCGATTCCGTCAACGATTTCGTTTACGACCATCTAAACAACGGGGTTTATCGCGCCGGCTTTGCCCGGACCCAGAAGGCGTATGACGAAGCGGTGCGAAAGGTTTTTCGCGGGCTCGACAGCTTGGAGGAAAGATTAAGCAACACTCGTTATCTTGCCGGCGGACGAATCACCGAGGCGGACTGGCGAGCATTTCCCACCCTACTGCGCTTCGACCTGGTTTACTACGGTCATTTCAAATGCAATTTGCGCCGGATCCAGGACTATCCACGTCTAGTGGAATATTTACGCGAGCTTTATCAATGGCCCGGAATCAAAGAGACTTTCGACCTCGAGAAGATCAAGGCCGGATACTACAGCCAGCGAAACATTAATCCTACCGGCATCGTGCCGATCGGACCCGATCTAACTCACCTCGAACAACCGCACCAGCGCGGACCTGACGTTGCGATTTAACCATTCGAATGTCGCTCGCTTTTTCCTGCTCCGATGTCGAGCGAGGAGAATGCGCATCTCGGTCACCGGCCACGCCTAAAACCTGCCACTAACGCCATCCATGTAAACCTTCCGTCCCGGAGCGCGTCTAATCATTCAAATTCTTTCACCTTTAGGAGGGGACTTTATGAAAAATGTCCGTTCGTTTATTGTTGGCAGTGCCATCTTGACGGTGGCTACCGGCGCAGTCATGTCGCCGCCATCGACCACATTCGCCCAGAATGAACCAGCAGGCAAAGGCGGATTTGGGCAGCGCTCGCGAATGCATCGCATGGCCGATAGCGGGGCGCCGTTGATTAGCATCGCACTCAGGCATCGCACCGAGTTGAATCTATCGAATGAGCAAGTGGCAAGCCTGGAGAAGATCAGAACCCATTACCAGGAACAGGGTGCTCCGCACCAGCAGCAGTTGCGGGCCCTCGAGAGCGAGATCTCGGAATTGCGCCAGCAAAGCCCGGCAAACTTGATCCAGATGAAGTTAAAGATTGAACAGTCCGAGAAGCTGCGCTCCGACTTGCGTTACCTGCGCGAAGAAGCGCTGGAGAACGGTAAAACGATTCTAACTGCAGCGCAGAGAGATCAGCTTAAAACCCTAGCGGGCTCGGGTCATCGCGGATTTCGAAAAGGACAGAGCGAGACACCTAAACAAAGTTAGAGGTCGATCTGACTACCGCAAGGCCCGAGGGCATTCCTCGGGTCTTGCCATTATTCCGGATAGTTCAGGTCCTCATGGTACCTGAGCCGGCGCTGCAACTTTCCAGAGATAAAGTGTGCGGGTATGGGTCAACTCGCCTGAAGGATCTGACTTCGGTTCGACACTTTCAACTTTGTTAGGTTGCCACTCATCGATGTCGAAATCGTGCGCGACCACCCTCGCGCCCGCCTTTAGCCCCTGCAATTTCGGCCGCATCTGATTGTTAAACCACTTGAACATATATAGCGTGACCACCGTCGCTTCCGAGATATCAACGGTGAGTCCATCCGCCGCGCGGAACTGCACTAGGTGGTCGACCTTTTCCTCGGCGGCTTTGCGTGTCGCATCCGCCACCAGCTTCGGGTTCATATCGATTCCGACCCCGCGAGCCCCGTACTTCTTGGCCGCTTGAATCAGTATGCGGCCATCGCCGCTGCCCAAATCGTAAATGATGTCGTCTCTCTTCACCTCGGCGAGCTCGAGCATTCGGTCGACCACGATCATCGGCGATGGAACGAACGGAATATCCTGCGCCCAAGCGGGAATACAGAAAGCCAGAATCAAGGCAGTTAGAAAAGTTCTGTTCACCAAGTACTTCATCGTAAGCGTCTCTTTCCTCAAAATTTTAGATTGCATAGAGCGCACGGGCATTGTCACTGAGTATTTTACGCTTCACTCCGTCCGGCAAATCGGTCCGTTGCCTAAACAGCTTGATTGCGTCGATGTCGCTCGATATATCCGTGTGGCCATAATCGGTTCCGACCACCAAACAGTCCTCGCCGGCCTCATTTATGATATACGGCAAGTCGTCCGAATTCTCGCAGGTCACGAACATGCGATACTCGCGCGCGAAATTTTTCGGCCATTCGCGCCCTAAGGTTTTGAAGCGATTCTTCGCTTCGTGTAACACCCAAGGCAGCCACTGCGAGCTGGCTTCGACAAAGCCCCATCTCAGTTTAGGGAACTGGTGCGGTATTTCGCTGAGCAGCACATCGTTGAAAGCCGCCACCGTGGGGATTCTAAATCGATGTAGGGTGGCAGCAACCGGCACTGGATGGCGATAGAGATCATTGAGCCAGGGGCTACCATTGGCGATGTGAACGGCAATGGCCATGTCGAGCTTTTGCGCCTCGTCATAGACCGGATAGAAATACGGATCCGCCAGCAAACGAATGCCTTCAACCGGGCGCATCAGTACCGCGCACGCGCCGTTCTCCTTGGCAAAGCGAATCTGGTCCAGCGCATCGCACATGCTCAGGGTCGGCGCCATACAGGACCAACGCAGGCGGCCCTTGCCCTGGCGCCAAATGTCAGCCAACCAGCGGTTCCAACCCTTGCATAGCGCGACCTCTACCGGTGCGCGCTCGGTTGCGGACTCAATGAACATGGTGTTGTGCAGCACCTGAATATCCACTCCGGTCTGGTCCATATAATCCAGGCGCAGGTCGACGTTGCCCATTTCACGAGATTCTTTGATATCGGCAAATTTGCGACCGACCTGACGAGAACGCCGTTCCAGTTCTTCGGCAGAAAAAGCCGGGAAGCGAAACCCTCTTACTTTGCCGTCGATGAGCCAGAATTGCAGCTTGACCCCGGCATCTTCGCGGCTCTCCAAAGGTTGCGGTCGATACTGCCGGTCCGACGGATCGAGATAATCCCAAGTATGATCCGACTCGACGACGTGAGCATCAGCATCGATGATCGGATCAGTCGCAGCGCTGGTCATGCCCGTGCCCTCCGAAATTATTCCAATTTTCGAACATACGAATGGTGCGAGAGCATGTCAACCGGTACCGAGTAGACTTTTTTACTCCGAAGCTGAAGCGGTAACCTCTGTAGCCGATCCTGAATGTTGAACGTTGAATGATTGAACCATTTCTTATTTAACCCTCATCCCCTTCCAAGTTCCGGAACCGGTCTTCCCTTCCATCACATTGCCATTGACCCGACCTGTATAATGATTGCCGCCGGCGGTAAAAAGGATCTGATCACCGATCATCTTGCCCTGCGTGATCTCCGCTATGCTGTTGCCGGTTTTGATCGTGCCGGAAAGCATCTGGAAGTTTTGCTTCAAACTCAACTCTCCCTGCGGCAATTGCCAGCTTCCTTCCACTTTCGCGGGAACGATCCACAGCAGCGCGGTGCACCAGTGATCGCACTCCCCTCCCACCGTAGCGCTTTCGTCCGCTTCCCACTCGCCCATCGTAAACGAGTTCGAGACGATGCGGGTGCCGGGTTTGAGATCGAGAATCTTCGGCCGGAGCTTTAAGTTGATCTGCGGCAGAAGAAACATGGTGATGACCTGGGCATCCGAGAAATCGCTTTCGAATAGATCGGCTTTGGCAAACGTAGCTTTGTCGCTCACACCCGCCTTGGCAGCGTTGCTCTTCGACAGCTCGACCATATCGGGGTTGTATTCGATGCCATGGGCGCGCAGGCCACGTTTGGCCGCCGTGATCACCGTTCGTCCATCGCCCGAGCCGAGGTCGATTAGATAATCCTTGGGCGTTACTTTGGCCATATCGAGCATCTTGTCGACTAACTGTTGCGGGGTCGGCACCCACACCACATCCTTCCCTTGTTGGCCGACCCGCGGCTCGTAACCTTGCCTATTGGGCTGCGACTGAGCGCCAGCACAGGCGCCGAAAACGGAAACGCAAAGCGCCAACATCAACGGGCGCATTCTTCGCGACAGATTCATAACCATCTCCTGTAATTCAATTGATTGCTGCGGGGGCCGAACAGTTTTATTTGCCGGCGCGGGTGGCCTTGAAAGTGCCGCCGGTCTTCGAGCTTCCCTCGATGCTGCTACCGCTGATCCGACCTTGATATTCCGTGCCTCCAGCGGTGAATCTGATCTGATCGCCGGTGACCTTGCCGTTGATCGGCCCGGTGTTGTTGCCGGTCTTCAAGACGCCCGAAACCATCTGGAACGTTTGCTTCAAGACGAGCTCTCCTTGAGGCAACTGCCAGGTGCCGTCCACCTTGGCTGGCACGATCCAGAGATACGCCGTGCAATAGGAAGCACAGCCATTTTTGACATTCGCAGTCTCATCGGCTTGCCATTCGCCCATAGTAAACGAATTCGAAACGATTCGAGTGCCGGGTCTCAGATTGAGCAGCTTGGGACGTAATTTCAAATTGATATCGGGCAACAAAAACATTGTGATGACTTGCGCCTGAGAGAGATCGGTTTCGAACAAATCCGCTTTCATGAAACTGGCCCGATCGCTGACACTCTCCTTCGACGCATTACGCTTGGAGAGCTCGACCATGTCAGGATTGTATTCAATGCCAAGCGCCTTGGCGCCGCGTTTGGCGGCAGCGATCACCGTGCGCCCATCGCCCGAGCCGAGATCGATTACAAAATCCTTGGACGTTACCTTCGCCATATCGAGCATCTTTTCCACCAGCTCCTGCGGCGTCGGCACCCAAATCACGTCTTTGCCTTCCTGGCCGACCTCGGGTTTAAACTCCTGCTTGGCCGGCTGCGCCTGCGCCGCCGGACCTGCGCTCAGCGCGGCAATAAACAGCGCCAAAAACAATCGACGACAAATATGCGATGCGTTCATCTGCGCTCCTATTTTGTCTGACGAATTCGAACATCGAGAGTCGCACGCGCGGAAGTAAATGTCCAGTTTGACTCAGTCCAAACAGCCGTCGCGGAGGCGACAGCGCTTGCGCCTGTTTGATTCCGCTATACATTCGATATAAAAAATTCTGCGACGGCACACGAGTCATCCATTCAGAGACAGAGCGACTGATAGGAGGATTTTCAAATGCGGCAACGATCCGATTACCCGATTTTTTCCGACCGGGAGATCGCCACAAGACATCAGGCGGTTTATCGACTCATGGAACAGGAGAATGTCGATGCGCTTCTCATCTACGGCGCTGGGCGCTACGCCTCGGACGTTTATTGGTTGAGTGATTGGCCGAGCAGCCGCGAAGCTTACGTGCTTTTTCAAACGGGTAAAGAACCGGTTATTCTGCTGCAATTGTTTAATCACTTTCCAATGGCGAAAGTGATGTCCGTGATTAAAGACGTGCGCTGGGCCGGCGCCAACACTACCAGTAGCGTCCTCGATCTGATTCGCGAGCGCGGTTTGGATTCCAAGAAGATCGGCATCGTTGGTTCACTCCCCTATCAGGTTTATCTTAGAATCGCCGAGAAATTTCCCGGCGCCGCATTGAGCGATCTTAGCGGCAAATTGCGGATGATGCGGACCATCAGGAGCGCGGAGGAAATCGAGCGCATCCGCTTTGCTTCCAAGCTCACCGATGAATCGATTGAAGCGCTCGCCGGCGGCCTCAAGGCGGGCATGCGCGAGGACGAGATTGCCGCGCTGATTGAGCCGGCTTATCTAAAAAGAGGTGGTTACGCGGGAATTCATTTTATGAGCAGCATGCCAATGCGCGACCCGGATTTCCCGGTGCCGGCGCAGTTCCAATCGAGCCGCAAACTGCGAAAAGGCGATTGCCTGATCACTGAGATCAGCGGCGCATATTCGGGTTACAGCGGACAGATTCACCGGACCTTTTCCGTCGGCGAAGGACCGACGCCGGAATGGCAACAAATGCATGCCGCCGCAGTTGAGGCGTTCGAAATCCTGTCGGAGGTGATCAAGGATGGCGCCACCACCACCGAAGCAGAAGAGGCTGCCGAGATCATTCATCGGCGCGGCTACAGCACCTATGATGATCTGGTCCATGGCGTAAATCAGTATCCCCCGATCTTTCAAACCAAAACCCGCAAGCGTCATGATTCCAAGGAAATGGTGTTTCGCGAAAACATGGTCATTGTCATCCAGCCCAACCTTATTACCGAGGATGAAAAAATGGGGCTGCAATTCGGCGAAACTTTGCTGGTCACAAAAAAAGGATGCGAGACTTTGAATGCCTACCCGAGGGAATGGGTTATCTGCCAGGGATAGTACAAATAATTCTCTGGATACTAGACGGAGACTGTCGAGGAAGAAAGGCGAGGCTGGAAGGGGCGACCGCAGCCCGACGTGAAGGACCATTGACTTTTTTGAGTGCTTGACGAGGGTTTGAAAATCCTCTCGGGCGGCCGTTGTACCGGCGCGGCGCGCTGAACACCTCAAGCCGCAAAGCTATCGCCGGCGCGTTGGAAGCCTCACCTCTCCGCAGCAATAAAACACGAATACTCCGGCTACCGCACCAGCGATATCGCAATTGTTCCGGCAACGACGCACAACGCGCCAATAATCGTTCGCACGGTCAAACGCTCGATGCCGCGCAGGAACAGCCAGGTGCCCAATAGAATCCACAAGGGGCTGGTGGCGACGATCGGCGAGACGATGACCACCGCGCCGACGCTCAGAGCGGCAATCACTAAAACGATTCCCAACGTTTCGAACACGCCGGCAAACAAAAACGCGCCGATCGATTCGCGGTTCCAGACCGGTTGCTCTGCCCCTTTTCTGGGCAAAACTACAAAGCTAGCCAGCCAGGGGAGCGCAACCACGCCGATAACCGCGGCGAGATACAAGGGTTCGTTGGCCAGACTCAACGCATAACGGCGCAGCGGATGGCTGATTCCGGCGAGGAAAGCGGCGCCGAGAGGATAACCAATATACCACCAGCGAAAACCGGCGCGTTGCGCTTCGGTTTGCCATGAGATCAATGTGATCCCGCCGACGATCAGGACCGTGCCGCCGATTACCGGCAGAGTCGCTTGCTCGCCGAGAAAAATAATTGCCAGAGCTGTGCTAAACAGTGGATGCGCGCCGCGCACGGTCGTGCCCCGGGACGCGCCGATGTAATGGATACCGGCGTAGGTGAACAGCCGGATAATCGGCTGAAGCGTGCCGGTCACAGCGAAAAGGAACAGCACCCACCAGGATACCGTCGGAATCCCGCCGGTCAGCAACACGGCGGCGGACAAAGTCACGGCATGAATCGTGACCGAGACCAGTGTGACGGTGATCGGGGTAGAGTAGCGTAAGCCGCGTTTGGCGGCGATTCCCGAAGCGGCGTAGGAAAGCGCCGCCGCCAGGGCGATGATTTGAGCTGGAACATCGAACCACATGAAGCTGCGAACGGCGCCAATAGCGCAGACTACTTCTCAATTTCCCGACGAATGGCGTCCGCGAATTGACTGGTGCTGGCCGTTCCGCCAAGATCCTGGGTCAGACACTCGCCTCGCATCAGCACGGCGTGCAGCGCCGCGCGGAGGCGGGCCGCCGCCTTGGCTTCCGAAATATAGTCGAGCATCATGACCGCGGCCAATATGATTGCAGTCGGATTGGCGATGTTTTTTCCTTTGATGTCCGGTGCGCTGCCGTGAACACTTTCAAAAAGCGCGTGATTATCGCCAAGATTGGCGCCGGGAACTACTCCAAGGCCGCCGACCAAGCCGGCCGCGAGATCCGAGACGATGTCGCCGTAGAGATTTTCCAGCAATAGAACATCGAGGCGAGTCGGATCCAAAACCAATTGCAGGCAGGCGTTATCGACGATAAGATCGCTGAAGGCGATCTTCTTGTATTTTTGCGCCATGTTTCTGGCGCATTCGAGAAAAAGGCCGTCGGTGAGCTTCATGATGTTGGCCTTGTGCACCGCGGCGATCTTTTTTCGGCCGTTGGCAACAGCATAATCAAAAGCAAACTTGGCAATACGGGTCGAGGCCTTTTCGGTGATGATTTTCAGACTTTCCATGACACCCGGCACCACTTCGTGCTCGATGCCCGAGTATTGGCCCTCGGTGTTTTCGCGCACCACGATCAAGTCGACATTTTCATAGCGTGCTTTAACGCCGGGAAGATTTTTGACCGGCCTCAGATTGGCGTAGAGGTCGAAACTCTGGCGCAGTTCGACGTTGACGCTGGCAAAGCCCTCGCCCACCGGCGTTGTCACTGGTCCCTTAAGAGCGACTCGGTTTTTGGCAAACGAATCGATCATTTGCTTCGGTAAGGTGGTACCATGTTTTTTCAATGCGCCGGCGCCCGCCAAATGACTGTCCCATTCGATCTTGACTCCCGTGGCTTCAATGAGTTTCAAAGTGGGTTTGACGACTTCGGGGCCGATTCCATCGCCGGGTATTAATGTGATTTTATGTCTTTTCACTCGCAGGTCCTTCCACATCATGAATGCTGCAGCAGCAATCGCCTATTTATACACGATCGACCGTTAAATAGCAGGCTATCGTCACACTCCGCCCCGGCGTTGACTTTATGGTTCACCGTCAGCTAGCCTGATGCATTAAACAGAGATGCAAGACAGAGTACCCCGCACGCGGCTGCTCTCCGGCACGATGCGCTGCCGAATAGAGCCTCCTGAAAAAGTCTCATAGACTTCGTTGGCTTGTTCGCATTAGATTAATCGATGCTCCGAAAACTTCGTGACCGGCTGGCCGGTCTTTTTTTTGGCTGGCGCATGGTCGGCCTGAGCTGCGCGATCCGCGTTCTTGGCGGCGGACTTCACGCGTATGGTTTTACTGTTTTTTTTCTGCCCATTACTCAAGAGTTAGGATTGTCACGCGCGGCGACTTCGTTGGTTTTCTCTTTGGCGCGCGCTCAAGGCGCCATTGAAGGGCCGGTCGCCGGCTATTGCATCGACCGGTACGGACCGCGGCCGGTGATTTTCGTCGCAACTCTGTTAGCAGGCATCGGCTACATGCTTCTGGCGGCGGTTCACAGTTATACCGCTCTGCTGATCGTCTATATGGGGATCATCTCGCTCTCCTACCAAGCTGGATTTATGGATGCGACCATGATGGTTGCCAACAGCTGGTTTATCCGCAAACGAGCGCTAGCCATGTCGCTCACCAGCGGGTCGATCGCGCTTGGCGGCACTCTGGTCACACCGTTTCTCGCCTATGCCGTGCATGCATGGGGCTGGCGCCGCGCCGCGATCGGCGCCGGAGCGGCGTTTCTAATCGGCGGCCTGCCGTTGTCCCTGCTTTTGCGCCGCTCGCCGGAGAGCATGGGCTTATTGCCGGATGGCGAGCCGTTGCCCAAAGCGCTCGACGCAACAGGATCGACCCACGCCGTCGAAGAAGCAAATTTTTCTCTGCAGCAAACATTGCGCTTGCGCCCGTTCTGGCTGCTGTCGTTTGCCACCACATTCCGCGTCGTTTGTTCCAGCTGTATCTTGGTCCATTTCGTGCCGATCCTAGTCTGGCGCGGTTTGACCGAGCAGCGCGCCGCCTTTTTTCTAGCATTCATCGCTCTGCTCGGTATGCCGGCACATCTCCTGATCGGCTGGCTCGGCGATCGCCTGGATAAGCCGAAGCTCATGTCCGTATGCATGATGATTGCAAGCTTGTCGGTGTACTTGCTGTTTTCATATGCGGCGCAGTGGCAACTCTGGCTGGCGCTGGTGCTCTTCACCGTCATCGAAGGACTTTTTCCCGTTACCTGGGCCACGGTCGGTGATTTTTTTGGCCGGAACAATTTCGCCAAAGTTCGCGGCAGCATGAGCTTCCTTTACATGTGGGGTAGCGTGATCGGTCCGGTGATCGCCGGCGCTGTGTACGATCGCACGCAAAGCTACAGGCCGCTGATGTGGGGACTGATCAGTTTGTGTTGGATAACAGCGCTCCTCTATGCTGTACTGGCAAAGCCGATCGCGCTTTCTTCTGAGCCGGTCAACCTGTGAATCGATTGAGCAAGCACACCGGTAAAACATTTATCAACCGATGGCTTCCGGTGCTCCTTTGGGCGACCGTGATCTTTTTATTTTCCACCGAGCACTTTGCAGCGCCGCAATCTTCCCGAATTCTGGGGCCGCTGTTGCGCTCGGCGTTTCCAGGTATTACCGCGGAACAAGTGTCGCTGGTGCAATTTGTCGTTCGCAAGCTCGCCCATTGGTCTGAATACTTTATCCTAGCCGTATTGCTCTACCGAGCTTGGTATGCCGAGAACAGCGGCAGAAGCCCAGTTCGCCCTGCCGCATTGACAGTGTGTTTTGCGCTGGTCTGGGCGATCAGCGACGAGTTTCATCAGTCTCTGGTGCCAAGTCGAACCGCGAGTCTTGTCGACGTTATGATCGACGGCTTCGGGGCACTTTGTGGAAGTTTTTGGATGTACCTGCGTCATAGATGAGCCATAGACCCAAGACTAAGCCGTCGCGTATGGTATCTACGGCGTTAAAAAACTTGACAATCAAACCGGAACTATCCACGATGCTCAGCACGGTGATTTTGCCGGAAAACCCTGCTTAGACACTCATATTCCATCCCCTCAATGACATTTTTTAAACGTCTGACCGGCCTGCTCATTCTTCTTTTCCTTTCGTCAGCTTGCTCGAGCTCCGACAACGGACCGGCAGTTACTGCCTCAAACTTCATGCCGGCGGAACTCCTCAAGGGAGCCGCATACTCGCCCTCGGCGATGGAGGCGTTGAGCCGAGGCCTTGCGGTTATCACACCCCCGGGAGCGGCGTTGCAGGATGTTTATTACGAATTCGATAGCATCGATCTGAAAGCCGATGCAGAGGCGATCCTTAAGAAGAACGCGGAATGGATGAAAGCCAATCCGTTGGCCCGCGTTGAAGTGGAAGGACACTGCGACGATGTCGGATCAGCCGAGTATAACCTGGCGCTGGGGGCTAAACGCGCTCAAACGGCCAGGGATTTTCTCGTGCAGCAAGGTATCGCGCCCGATCGACTGGTTACAATCAGTTACGGCAAAGAAGCGCCGGCGTGTTTGGAGCAGAACGAAGACTGTCGGGTTAAAAACCGGCGCGCCCGTTTCGTGATGTTTACCGAGCTGCCGACTTCATAATCCCAAAATGTCAGAAGACTTTTCACCGGAAGAGGCGCAGGCAATCCAGAGGTTCGTCTCCAAAACTCCGGCAGCGCCTCCATCTCGCATAATCGGATCTTAACACCGCAGAGACACAGAGTGCGCAGAGATTGAGATTCCTGATTCGTTCACTCGTAACCAATAGCGGAGACAATCGGGGTGGCAGCGGCTTGTTTGGCCGGCCAATAGCCGGCCAGCAAGCAGAGAATCACAGATACGAAGATGGCTAGAGCTGCCAGGTCATAGGGATAGTAGTATTCAAAAGTCCAACCGGTTAGCACCTTCGTGTTATACACCACGTGGTGATAGGACATGATCGTGCCGGCGATCAAACCCAAGAAGCCGCCGATGAGCCCCATCCAGCCTGCCTCAAAGATGATTATGCGGCGAATCTGAGCCTGGGTCGCGCCGATCGCGCGCAATACGCCGATCTGTCGCGCGCGATCCAGAACTGACGCTAACAGCGTGTTGATGACACTAAAAACCGCCACAATCACCGCGACAATTTCGACCGCATAGTTGACCACGAACGATTGCTCCATGATACGCACCACCGACTCCTTGAGCTGGCGATGGGTGCTGATGAAAAGCTGATACTGCTCGCCGTAATCTTTCTTGATCTGCTCAATGACGATGTTTTGATCGGCGCCCGGTTCCAACCACAGGTCGAAAGCATCCACCAACTCATCCTGCCAAAATTTTTTGTACAACGCGCGATCGATCAAAACGCTGCCGATATCGGACGAATAATCGATGTAAACGCCCAGCACTCTGAAGGCAACGAGACCGGCGGGAGTGGCAAGCTCAACGGTATCGTTGGCGCCTTTGCCGAACTTGCTTTGAAAGCTCTCGCTAACGATAACGCCTTTGCCGGCGGCCATTTCGCTCAACACTTTCTTCCCCTCTCCTGACGGTGTGGGCAGCTTGCGCACGGCGGCCGAGGCCGCCGCTGAAAATGATTCGATCAGTATCGGCCTTCCCTGATAATTGGAGCGAATCAAACGATAGAGATCGACGATCTTGACGCCGGAGACGGATCTGAGGCCCTGCAATGGAGCTTCCGTGAGCGGCACATTTTTCGGACCCGCGGTGCGCGCACCGGAGCTGACGATCAGATCGGCAGTGACCATTTGATCGATCCACGCGAGCAAGGATCCACGGACGCTGTTAACGAACGCGGCGATGGTAAAGATTGCGGCAAGGCTGATCACCATCGTTGCGACCGTGATGCCAGACCGTATCGGGTTTTTTCGCAAACTATCCGAGGCCAGCCTGCTTTCCGCCCAGGAAAATCCGGGAATGGTTATGCCAGCGCGCCCGAACCAGTTAACGCAGGAGCTGATAATCAGAGGACAAAGAAATGCCAGTGCAAGCAAGAAGATGAGCATGCCGATCACACCGGCGCTAAACTGCTGCACGGGGCTCCGCAGTAGCGCGGCAAAGAAAATAATCATCGGCGACAGCAGAAAGCAAAGGAGACCAAGCCGGGTCCCCCAAGATTTGCTACCATGAAATACCGGACGCCAGACTGATTGCCGGGCATTTTCCAACGGGCTGATGCGAACCGCTTCCACCGCCGGATGAAGAGCGGCGAGCACGGCCACTCCCACGCCGCTGGCCAGGGCCAACAGCAATTCCTGCCAGGTCAAACCGGCGGTCATCAGACCGATCGACGAAAACAGATTGCTGACGGTTTCGCCGACCGCTACCAGTGCCGCCTGCGCCAGCAACCATCCAAACACGCAGCCCGCCAGCGCTCCCACCAGAGCCAGGAGCAGCGCCTCTAAGATAATCCATCGAATCAACTCGCCGCGGCGCATGCCGATACAGCGCAAAGTGCCGATTTCCCTCTTTCTCTGCACAACCGAGACCGACACGGTATTGTAAATCAGAAAGAATCCGACAAAGAGCGCAATCAGGCTCACAAAGAAAAGACCGACCCGAAAAGAGGTCAGCAACGATTCGATCTGCTCGCCTCGTTTGCGCGGTCGTTCGACATCGGCCATGCCTTGGAGGCTCTGCCGTAGTCTCTGCTGCACATCGGCAACGTTTGCGCCCGGCTCCACGGTAAGATCGACGATGTCGAGTTTTCCCTGCTTGCCGAATGCCCTCTGCGCCACTGGCAGATCCATCAACGCGAAGTTGCCGCCGAATACCTTAGCGGTTCCTTCCTCCTTCAATAAGGCGCGCACCGTGTAGGTCTGCTTGCCGCGGCTGGTGATCACGGTGAGCTCGGACCCCAAATTGAGTGCGAGACGGCCGGCAAACGTTTCAGTGACGGCGATCGAGTCAGGAGCGGCAATGAAATCAAGCGCCCGGTCGAACTCGAACCCGGCGCCGGCAAACCGATGATCCCGAATGGCAAAATCGGTCAATAAGTCCACGCCATAAACATAAAGGCGTTCAGCCGCGGCGCCGCTCACCGGCAAGAAGCCGTCCACGGCCGCGGCCGCATCCTGGACGCCGGGCGTATCGCGAATTACCCTAAAGAGATCTTCGCGAATGCCGCTTTCACCATTTGCAACTTGCAGCACAGCCTTGCCGGCAATCTGATCGATGGTCGATTGAAACGATGTGGTCAGCGATCTATTGACGATGGCGATAGCAACGATGACAGCGACACCTAAAGCGATGCCGAGAATCGTCAGAAGAGTTCTCAGCCGATGCAGTTTGAGATGGCGCCACGACACGGTCTCAAGCAAACGCAACATCAGAAGTCTTTCTCGATCAGGCCGTCACGCAGGCAAATGGTCCGGTCGCCGACCTTGGCAGCCTCGGGGCTATGCGTAACCATGACGACGGTACAGCGATCATCCTGATTGATGCGCCGCAACAGGTTGAGAACGATCTCACCATTCTTGGAATCCAGGTTGCCAGTCGGTTCGTCCGCCAGAATAATCGGCGGCTCGAAGGCTAGAGCTCGAGCGATGGCCAATCGCTGGATTTCGCCACCGGACATGGCTTCAGGCAAGTGGCTTCCGCGGGGCGACAAGCCCACCTTGTCGAGAAGAAACTTCGCTAGTTG
>DASUVS010000296.1:0-17810 GCA_036378835.1 Binatia bacterium
TAGTTCTGTACTCCGGCGGTATTCCTCGGCTCATCAATATCATTTGCGATAATGCTCTGCTTATCGCGCTGGGCATTTCCAAAAAGAGAGTCTCAGCCAATATCGTTGATGAAGTCGCTGAAGATCTACACATCCAAGCACGGCCGCTCGAGGCGCAGATCACGTCCGGGTTAACGGGTAACAAGCCGGATCAAACAGAGGCAGCCGCCCTCTCAAACAATGAAAATCTCTTCAGGCCAGAGTTGTTGGGCCAGCGTTACGCGAGCAGGACCCTTGCCGCCGGTTTCGGAATACTATTGGTTTTTGTTCTCATAACCGGCGCTACCTCGATCCTCTATGACCAAGCTAAGATTCTGGTCTCAAGGGCGGGCGCCGGGGCCGGACATTTATTCAGCGGCGATGCGACTAGTCCGGTTCGAGTGCAGTCGAGTCCGCAACGGAGTCGCGATAATGCTGAAGAGGGTTGGAGCGACTTCGGTAAGTTGAAAATGGAAGTAAGCCGCATTCTGATGAAAAACAAAGAGAGAACCCCTGATTCATCAGCCACGAGCTCTGCCGCGGATCGCTCAAGCTATTTTAATGATCCTCAAACAACCGCTGTTCCCGCCAACCCCATTATCGAGGACAACATAGCGCCCGCGCCGCCTAAAAGAACCGTTGCACCGCCCGACCATGTCATCGCGGCGAGAACGATCGAGCCGGCCGATCGCGCAATCCAACTTCAGCCGGATCGTCAATTGCCGAGGTCCAGAGGTCCACAGTATTGGCCGAGTACGCGCACCGAAGCTAAACCACCGAGAGCAGATCGAGAACAACGATTTTTCCAAGGCGTCTTCGAAGTCACGGCAGACTCTGTCATTTTTGAGGAACCTCGGATGGAGTCGGCTTTGGTGAAAACATTGACGCCCGGAAAGCAGGTGCGGGTAGAACAGAAGCGAGGCAACTTTCTTATGGTACGTTCGCTCAACGATCCAGACATCGCCGGGTACGTTCACTTAGACCATGCGTATTTCAGGCGCATACGGCAGGACGCTAATCAGGTCAAGGCTCTGCAACGATGATACTCGGAAGCTAGAGCTGTATTGGGTACCGTTTAGGATTCGGGAAATATTTTCACCGGAGAGATTTGCGGAGACGAGAGAGATCGACAATCGTAGGCGAGATGCCGGGAGCCGGAAAGCAGGCCGGTTTTCATTCGCATCCAGCCTTCTATCTATTTATCTCTCCTGACTCTTTTCCTGCCGTGTTTCATTTATCCGTCCGCTATCATCGTGTTTAACTGCCGGCAAAACTCTCCGATGGCGCCATGATGGGCGAAGCTCGCGTAGCCATCGAGCGAGGTCGGCTCCCGATTGACGATTGCCAGAAGTGCGCCGTTGCGACGGGCGATGACTGGAAAAGAAGCGGCGGGCTGTACTTGCAGCGAGGAGCCCATCACGATAAAGATGCGCGCCCGCTCGGTCCACTCTTGAGCCTGGCGCATGGCCCGTTCCGGCATTGCTTGACCAAATGAAATCGTCGCCGACTTCAGGATGCCGCCGCAAGCGTCACATCGTGGCGAGGAGAAGTCGCCGGTCAAACGTTCGATGATGATCGCTGGATCGTAAGACTTACTGCAGTCCAGACAGCGGATAATCCGGTTGCTGCCGTGCAATTCGACGATTTTGTCTTCAGGCAGTCCGGATTGACTGTGCAAGCCATCAACATTTTGCGTGATCAGCCCGATGAGTTTGCCTTTTTCGTTCAGCGATTGAACCAAGTAGTGGCCGATATTGGGCTTGGCATTCTTGTCCACCCGGTAGGTTTCCACGCGCCGTTTCCAGGCTTCGACCCGACATGCTTCGCTGCTGATAAACTCTTGAAAACTGACCGGCCGATAACGGCTCCAGATTCCGCCGGGGCTACGAAAGTCGGGAATCCCGGACTCGGTGCTAATCCCGGCGCCGGTAAATACAACGATCTTACGGCTCTCTCTGATTGCTCCCGCGAAGTCTTCCAGAGTCATCATAAGAAATTTATAGAACAGCCGACGCGCAGAAAACAACGGCGTTCAACCGGCTTTTTTGGCGGACTGCGGCAGGTGCAGGACCATGGCGAGAATACCGCCGCAAGTGATCAGGCTTCCGGCAATGACGAATCCCATGGCAAACAACCCGGCGTCCCCCATCATTCCAATAAATGTCGGGATCGCGCCGCCGCCCAACAAAAATCCGAACGGCACAGTAAAAGCGACTGCAAGGTTCCGCGCATTGGGTCCGGTAATCAGCGCCAACGCAGCGAATGCCGCCGGAAAAAACCAAACCGCTACAAGCGGCTGAAGCAAAACCACCGCGCTGGTCCACCAACCTGAAACGACGCCCAGAAGCAGGGTTGCGATTCCAGTAAAAATCAGGCTCACAATCATCGTCCTTTTAGGTCCGAGCCAATCCGATACCCACCCACCGAGAAGTCCGAGGATCGGCCCATACATGCGCGAAAGCGCCACCACCGTGTTGGCCCAGCTCGGGCGCATCGCCTGCTCGTTCACCAGGTACAACGGCAGCATCGCGTATACGCCAATAGTCGAGCTCACGCCCAGCCCAAACAGAATCAGCATGAGCCAAAATGCTGGAGCCCGGATCAAGGTCCCAAACGCGCGCGAACCCGGGGATTCCCCGGTGAATTCACCGCCGCGGCCGTAATAGTGATAAATCAGGCTGGCTACGAACGACATTGCCCCGAGCGAACCGAGCGCGACACGCCAGCTTGCCCAGATAAGGAATGCTTCGGCGATGAAAGGACTCGCAAAAAAAGCCAGGTTCGGCGCGAGCTCATGAACAGCGATGGCTTTGCCCCAGTGCTCTTGTCTTATGACCGAAGTGATCGCCGCGATCGCCGAGGGAATATAGAGACCCGCTGCAAATCCAAGAGCCAGCAAGCCAACGCGGATAGTCGAGAGATGGCTGGCAAAAGCGATCGCAATTAGAGCTAAGCCGACGCCTGCGCTGGAGGCGACGATGGTTCGCTTGTGGGTCGCGCGCGAGGCAAAAAATCCCGAACTCAATAGCCCCAACAAATAGCCGGCTGAGATCAGGAAGAAGAAAAAACCGGCCTGGGCATGACTGATCGCCAGCTCTTCTTCAATGGTTGGAAGCAGCGGTGAGAGAATGATTCGCGCGGTGAAGTTGAGAAGGAAAATCCCGACGAGAAAAAATACCGGCTGCACAATCTTCAGAAAGTTTTTCGACTCACCACTCAATGTTGCGCCTGGTCGATGCTCCGGTGCGAACACGATTCACCGTACTTGTTACCTCGTTCCCCATCAACTCAGAAAATTTTGTTGATTACGTCTTACTTGCGCGAGGCTAACGAATGACTGACACAAGCAATTATCTGAAGAGTGTGGCAAGCGCAAAGCAAAAAGGGGAAGCAGACGCTTCCCCCTTCTCTAACACTAAAGCCGCGTGAAGATCAGTGTACGCTGACTTGGATTTGCCGCGGTTTGGCCTCTTCGGCTTTAGGAATGTGAACCTCGAGGATACCGTCCTTGTAGGCGGCCTCAATTCCGTCATGCTTTACGGTCTCCGGCAGCGTAAAGGATCTTACGAATTTCCCGTTGGCCCGTTCCACATGCCGGTACTGAACGCCCTCAGCGGGTTTGGTAAACTTCCGCTCGCCCGTCAGCGTCAACGTGCCTTCCTTCAGTTCGAGATTGAAATCCTCCTTGTTCATTCCTGGAAGCTCAGCTCGAAGCAAATAGGCGTCTTTGCTTTCCAGAATATCGACAGCGGGATACCAGGTTCTGCCGGTCGCCGTGTCGGGCCACGAAGGCGCAAAATTTCCATCAAACAAGCCATTGATCCGCGACTGCAGCTTATTGAAACTCTCAAACGGTGTCCATGTAACCAATTCCATATGATGACTCCTCTCTAAGCGGTGTGATGACAACAACGTAAGAACGGCCGCCTGGAGTGTCAACGGCTTGACAAGCGGCGGCGTCGTTCTTAACTTCTGCCGCGCAAAACGCTCGAAGTGGAGCCGCTGGCAAATTCATTATTCCGTCACCCGAATTTGGGTCGAGAGTTGGTATTTCAGCCCATCGATCTCGTAATCGAGCTCGCCAAAAAAAGCCACGTGGCCCTTCTCCGGCGGCGTGACTTCACCGACAACGATCCCTTCGGAGACAGTGGCCTTCTGCTCGGTCCAACTAGCTGTGCGAAAATCCTTTGAGTCTGTTTGCGCAACCCAAAGGCGCGCGCCTAATGGCTGGGGATTGGCAGCGATGCTTAACCGTAGCTTGCCGGCGCTATCTTCATGCTTCCAGCTCACCTCCGGCATCGGCCGCCGGTTGATTTGATGACGCGAAAAAGCGGCTAAGCCGTTAATCAGATCGGCCCGTTGATCCGAATTACCTTGATCCCGTCGTCGCAAATCATGGCCGGCATTCGGAACATAAATCACCCACTTGTTGGCCGGCAGCTCATTCCAATAAAGATTGAGCGCGTCGGTTGCCCAGTAAAAATCGTTGGTGCCATTGACAATCAACTTGGGCAACTGCAGCCGCGCACGGTAGGCCCACGGGTCCACCATGCTCAAAAGGCGCTCACCCTCCGGCGAGTCCGGAATCGGCACCAAGCCACGGCTGGTGTAAGGTTGCAGCCGGGCGCTATACCCGCCGAACGCTTTCAATTGCCGCGGCATCTGCGCCCGCATGTTGAGCGTATCGATCACTACCGGAGCGATGGCGCCGATTCGCTGATCGACCGCAGCGCCAAGCCAGGTCGTCCAGCCGCGCTTGGAGGCTCCGCCGACAATGAACTTGCTCACCGGCTCGCCCCATTCACCTTTGCCGAATGCCTGCAAGACATCCATCGCTTTAACCACGCTCTTAACCATCGGAAACAGTAGCGGCCAGTTTTCATCCTTGCTCTTGAGATAACGCACGAACGTCTCGGCGATCAGATCATCCTCGACAAGCTTACCTTCCAAAAGTGGCTGATTAGGAATGTCATAGAGAACGGCCACAGGAGCCTTGCTCTTGCGCGCCAGCTCCATACCAAATGCAATCTGCTCCGGTGTGGCCGAACCGCCGGTCACCCAAAGAAACATCATCGCGGCGGGTGCAACCGACTGCGGCCGATAGACTTGCAGCTGGTGCTGCCAATTCCCGCCTTGCCAGGTTTGGGATACGAAATGGAGATCAAAGATTTGATCTCCCGACCGCTCGCGAGTTTGGCCGTTCTGCTTCCAAGCAAAATTAGGCTCCGGCTTTCGGATGTATTCATCCAGATCAGCCCATGCTAGGCCAGTCCACCAGGTCAATCCCGCACAAGCAAACATGCCAACGACAATCATGAATTGAGCTCTGACAAACATCATGTTACTCCTGGCCCGGATCATCGCCCGAGAATGATCTCATTGTAATTATCTCTACGGTCGCAGCTTCGCGCAGCTCGCACAAGTCCCGGATTATAACCGAATTTCGTCTTGACTCTTGTTTTGCCTTTGATCTAAGGTTTGGCCAGCGTTTACGCTCGCAATGGACTGATTCCACTTCGGTAAACCTACGACCTCGATCAGCCACTGCAAAAGGACGGTCTAGGTACGATGTACAATAGCTACTTTGGATTTTCGGTCTCTCCTTTTCGTGTCACCCCCGATCCGAGTTTATTCTATAGCAATCCGGTTTACGAAGAAGCCTACGCTAATCTATGCTATGGCATCGAGGCGAAAAAAGGTTTCATCGTCATCACTGGTGAAGTGGGAACAGGGAAGACCACGTTGTTGCGAAAACTGATGACGCACACCTCTGAAGGAATCATCCACACGGTTTATGTTTTTAACACCTACTTGAATTTTACCGAACTGCTGCAGGTGATTCACTACGATCTTGGCCTGGGTCAGAAGGAAGCAAACAAGGTAAAGCTGCTTCAGGAGTTGAACGATTTTCTGATCGCGCAGCTCAAGGACGGCAATATCGTCTCGGTCCTGGTGGACGAGGCCCAAAATCTAAGCGATGAAGCTCTCGAAGGTCTCCGGCTTCTTTCGAATTTGGAAACCGATCAGGAGAAGCTGATCCAAATTGTGCTGATGGGCCAGCCCGAGCTTCAGGCAAGACTCGATCAACCTAGCCTGCGGCAGCTCAAACAGCGTGTGGCGCTGCAATGCCGCCTGCTTCCACTCAGGCACGAGGAGGTATGTCGTTACATCGACTTTCGACTTAGGGCCGCCGGCTATACGGGGAAGCGTCTATTCCATCCTGATGCCTATCGGCAAATTGCCGTCGCATCGAATGGAATTCCCAGGCTGGTGAACATCGTCTGTGATAATGCCCTGCTGTGCGCCTTTGGTCGATCTGAGACAACCATTTCCGGCGATATCGTCAAGGAGGTGGCCGGCGATCTTAGGCTAACATCACAAACGGAGCTCCCTCGGGCGCAGAATTTTTCTCGCGCAAGCGACGCCCTCGCGGAGTCTGACATGCTCACTGGCAAAACGGCGAGCAAGCCGCCGCGCAGTAAGGTGAGGCACCTGGCGAGATACGGCCTGGAGACCTGCTTGATCATCCTTGGTTTGATCATTATCGCCTCGTTCGTTGATCCGAAGAACTTCCGGGTAAACGCCGGGAGAACTCTCGAAAATGCCAAAGGCAATCTAAACGAATGGGCTCTGTTCATGAGTCAGGAGCCAGCGGTGACGGCGAAGGCGAATGCACAAGTGGAGGTCGAAACCAAAGAGCAGCGAGTGATCATTCCGCAGGGTTCCAGCATCTATAAAATAGCCAGCGAAGCTTACGGAACTAAGAACGGCCTCGGCATGGATTTGATCAAAGAGTTCAATCCCGGGATCAAAAGCCTCGCCCGGGTGGCAGCCGGCCGGGCCCTTTTGTTGCCTTCACTTACACCAGAGACATTGCTGCGCCGGCAGGGCGACGGGTCGTATCGTCTCATTGTCGCCGCGTTTCAGAGTCCCACAGCAGCCGATGAATACGCTCAGCGTCTACGGAACAAAGGTTATCGAGTCTCCATTACACCGAGAACGGTTTCGGAAGACGTCTTGCTTTATAGGATTGAGATCGACGGTTTGCAAAATCCGGAGGAAGCCAATCACATCTGGCTGGCGGGCCTACGAAACGACTCGTTTGGTTTAGCCGGTGAGGCGGCCCGCAGTCCGCTAAGCAGGTAGACAGCTACATCGCGGTGACTTATGAGCAGCGTATATGACGCACTGATAAAAGCGGGGAAGAAGGCCGAGAGCGCGGGCACCTTAGCGGTCTCATGGCAGCGTCTAAACCTCAAATGGAAAATCATGCTGGCGGTTTTCGGGCTTCTCTTTGCGGTGATTGTGAATCACCTCGTGACGCGCGTGCTGCGGGATCAAATGGAGGAAAGCGCGATGCTGATGACAATCAACTTGAGTGATGCGGCCGCAGGCTACATCGCCAGCAACGATGCGCTCCGCCTCAGAACCACCGTCACCAAGTATGCCCGCTTGAACAGAGTTGCGTATGTATTCGTTCAAGACCGTGAGGGAAAGATCATCGCCAGCAGCCTGGCAAGCGTCTCCCCAGAGCTCGAATCAGCAGTTACTGCAAACCCGGAGCTCCAAGTCAGTCGGCGAGAAGTCACCTTGGAGGGCAAAACGGTTTACGAGACCCGCGCGCCGATTCTCGACGGGCAGCTTGGGAGCGCGCACATCGGACTTTGGGCAGGCGCAATGGAAGGAGACATTCACCAGGCTCTATTTAAGTTTGTCTGGCCGATTACCTTGGGACTTCTTGCGGTTGCGATCGCAATCGTGATGTTGGGGCAATCGCTAATTCAAGCGGCGCGCCGGCTGGTTGAGTTGCGATCAGCTTCGCAGACAACCGCGACCCAGCGGATCAAGTAACCTTATTCGGCAACAATCCCGCACTTCAAATCCTGACAGGCGAAGTAAAGTGTCTTCTATTTTACGATGCATCGGCAGGTTTATAGCCGTCAAAATCCCAAATCAATTCCTTGTTGAGCTCCGCCACGACTTCGCCCCACGACGGACGGGCGCACTGCGCCAGCAGCTCTGCCACCGCCTGAATGACAGCGGGCCACTCAAAGACCGCTAGAATCAGCTTGCCCCTGCCCCATTGTGCTTCAGCATCTTTGATGAACCGGCTGGCCGTCATCACCGTGAAGCTGAAAGCTTCTTCCCCTTCATCGTCTTTGGGCCCGACATAGACCTGAAACAGAATTTCGCAGTCCGCCGGGTTTTTTGGCAGGTTTGGCGGCTCGAGGTCAGGGCTGTGAATGCGGCGTATTTCGGGCCAGATCATGTTTTCTTTTATGCTCCTTTGGCGTGATCGGCGGTTCGCAGATCAGATAGCGAGCTATGCGATATCGCTCGAACCCCAGCCGGGGCTGAGCCGATCCGACTTTATCGCCGTTGCGCCAGCACTCTAAACTGTTTTGTCACAAATGTTTAGCGCAACCTTTACTCGCGGACATCTTTCGCGCAACGAAAACCAAGGTCCTGAGCGCGAGTGTTCGGGCTGGCATGCATGCGCCGGCTCGCATTCAGCCGCTCTGGAGGATCGTACCATCCTCCGCCCCGGATCACCTTGGCCGTGCCATTCTTAGGCCCCTTGGGATTTCTCACATCGCCGCGCGCAAATGCCGCGGCAAACCAATCCGCTACCCACTCGGAAGCATTGCCGGCCAGATCGTAGACACCGTACGGGCTCTTACCGTTCGGGCGACCTTCGACCGGCGCGAGGCCTCCGGTGTACGGAGCGTCAACAGATTTACCGAAATTGGCGTGTGCGGGAGAGGGCTCTTCATTGCCCCAGGGATAATTGCGGGCATCTCGGCCGCGTGCGGCCTTCTCCCATTCCGATTCCGTAGGCAGGCGCTTGTCCGCCCACCGGCAGTAGGCGTCAGCATCATGCCAATCCACCCCCACGACCGGCAATGCACTGGTACTTGCCCGGTCCGATTGCTGCCAATCTTCCGGCGGCTTTGCACCGCCGGTTGCCGATAAGAATTTTGCGTAACGCGAAAGCGTCACCTCAAATTTATCGATATAGAAACTGTCCAGATAAATCTCTCGAAGTGGCGACTCGACGTCGTCGCCCATCATAAAATTGCCGGCTGGAACGATGAGCGCGGGGGCGCCGTCTTGGCCGATAATTTCCGCTGCCGGCTCTCGAAACATCCGATAGCGGTACGCGCCGGCGCACAAAATGACGGCGACGATCAACATCGCAGCCACTTTTTTCAATTTAGCGCGGCGGCGGGCCTGGGCAATCCGATAAACTTGGTCTGCGACACTTGCGGTGCGATCTCCTTCAGGTTCGAAGAATGTGACGGATTTCAGATAGGGCGGGATCTGCTCCAGCGAAATCGGACGCAATATCACCGGCAACACCCTTCCGGCCGGATGCGCCCAGGTTTTTTGCGCAATCGCCAGTTCAGTTAGCGTGTAACTGCCGGCGGCGATCGAGTCCGGGCTCACCATGAACAACACCAGATGTGAGTTCTCCAGGGCCCGCCGGATTCTCACATCATATTCTTCCCCCGCCGGCAGCCCGGCGCGATCGAAGAATACCGTATGACCTTGCGCAACCAAGGCAAGATAGATCGGCTCAACCAGTGTTCGATCACTGGATGAATAGCTCAGGAATACTTTCATAAAAAGAAGTATAACTGGGGACGGGGATACTCATGGTAAGGTGATTTGCCGCCGCTGCCGCCAATCATCAGCAGCTCGGGTTCAGGTAAGCAGATGCTTCTGATGATCTTGCCGGCATCAGATTCAATTCGGGTACACAAGCGCGGCAAAAATAACCTCCATCCAACGACTCGGCCTTCATTGGATTATCAACAACCCAGGACATCCACATCAGTAATGAGGTATGAGCTTCGGCGGCAGCAACGGATAGACATCGGCGCTAATCGATCGCCTAGCGGTACAGCAACAGAGGGTCCCGCTCTTCTGCCCACGAACTCTCATCCGCTTTTGCGAGGTCGTCAAGATCGGCCGCCGAGGCGGCGGGATCATCCACCCAGCGGCGCAATAATTCGCTCCCGTTGATAACGTCGATGGCAAGACGTTCGGTTTCATACTCGTAGGAGAAATCGCGCCAGAGCGGATAATCCGGCCGGAGAGCTCGCAAGCCTTTAAAAGCCAGCGCTAACAGGCGCCAGGGTTGAAACAGATTGTGATCGTATGCCGGATCGTCGACGTGGATCTGAATACCGGCGCACAATTTGCGGACATGTTTATGAAATGTTGGCTCGAACCAGCAATCACGCAGCCTGCACCCGCGCATCCATTGCGGCGCGAGCGAGTCCATCTTTGCCAGGAGCTCGCGGGGTTCGAGATCCGGCGCGCCGAAAAGCTCCAACGGCCGTGTCGTGCCGCGCCCCTCGGACAGAGTCGTGCCTTCGAGCATGACCGTTCCACCGTAGCAGCGAGCCATCGATAGGCTAGATGCATTGGGACTGGGATTTACCCAACTGCGTCGGCCGAGAGGCCAACCAAATCCCGGTCCAGTCGACGGCTGCCAATCATCCATGGTCACGACCTCACAATCCAGGTCCAGCCGGAGCGCGCGCACGAACCAGCGCGCAAGCTCGCCCAAGGTCAGGCCGTGGCGCATCGGCAACGGCCCGGCGCCGACAAAGCTTTCCCAGCCATCGCGCAAGCGCAGCCCTTCTATCGGCCGTCCAATAGGATTGGGCCGATCGAGAACCCAGACCGTCTTCTTTCGTTCGGCTGCCGCCTCGAGCATGTAACGCAAGGTGGTCACGAACGTGTAGATCCGGCAACCGAGATCCTGCAGATCGATCAGGAGGATATCGAAACTATCCATCATTGCCACGGTGGGGCGGCGCACTTCGCCGTACAGACTGAAAACGGGAATGTCATGGATCGGGTCGGTGAAGTGCGGCGATTCGATCATGTTGTCCTGCTTATCACCGCGGAGCCCGTGTTGAGGACCGAAAGCGGCGTCGAGTTTGACATCATTACACGCGGCGAGAGCGTCGAGGGAGTGTTGAAGATGGCGCGTCACTGAAGCGGGATGCGCTAACAATGCCGACCGGCGGCCTTTTAGCGCTTTACGTAGTGCCGGCTCTTCTAACAACCGGTCGATGCCGAATTTCATCGCTTGCCAGTATAAGCCGGATCACGGATTGCAGCTACATGTGGAGGCCATTCCAAAACAAATGCGCTGGCATGGTGAAAGTCGGGCCTGCCGGGAGGATGCTTGAGCGCCCAGTAAGACCTCACCCCGTCTTGTTCTTCGATCACTGCTGACAACCCCAGCAACAAGCGGCCATTCACTGGCACCGCCGGCAACGATGCTTGCTGGATGAGCGCATCGAGTTCGAAACAATTTGCAGAAGCGCGCCGCGCAATCTGCGGGTCTGAAGCCTGCGGCAGCGGGGCGCCTTCGCGATAACTTTTAAAACCATAAGCCGCCCACTGGCCGGAGGGAGCGAAGTTGAACTCGTGATATCCAGGCGCATCTTTCACGGCTAAGAACGCTTCGAAGCAGGTGTGCTGCCAAAGCCCGTCTATCCTGCTCGGAGCGGATCTCCCCGGAAGACATAACCGGCTGATCTGTCCCTCGATAAAGTACGCGATTGCAATCCCGCCGTTAGGAGCTTGTGACACGCGCGCTCGGATCGTCCTCACCGATTGGCTGGGCGTTTCGGGATGGCACGCGAGCGCCACTTCCTGTGCAATTAGAGACATGATCCTCGATTTGAACCGGTCATTGCTCGTAAAGCCCATCCAACCGATCTATCTCTGCTTGACGAACGAGCGAATGCCCATTCCAAGCTTTTGCCGCAACAGTGGACCTGTTGGCTGTCATGGCAAGCAACGGGTTGATCGCGTTGAACTCCATTCACAGAGCGGGTACAGATGACCATATGGACAAGGTCCGAAGTCTCCATGACGCTATCGCGCAGGACGTTGCCGACGGCGATTCGATCGCGATGGGGTGCGGGCTGGAATCGCTGATTCCTTTCGCCGCCAGCCATGAGATTATACGGCAGAGAAAGAAAAACCTCACCTTGATTGCACCGATATCCGACATGCAGTTCGATCAACTGATCGGCGCTGGTTGCGTAAAAAAGATTATCGCCTCCTGGGTCGGCAATGTCGCCGCCGGTCTCGGCCACAATTACCGGCGCGCAGCCGAATCCGGCATACCGCATCCGATCGAAATCGAGGAGCACTCGAATTTTACCATCGGCTTAGGCTTGCAAGCCGCGGCCACCGGCCTGCCGTTTATGCCAACCAAATCGATCCGCGGCAGCGACATCAGCCGCTGCCCGCAGTTTGCCTCGGTGAAATGCCCGTTCACCGGCGATGAACTCCTAGCCGTCAAAGCGATATCTCCCGATCTGGCAATTCTTCACGTGCAAAGAGCCGATCGCCAAGGCAATGCCCACGCCTGGGGAAACTTCGGTGTCATGAGGGAAGCTGCCTTCGCGGCCAAAAAGGTTATTCTCACCTGCGAAGAAATCGTCGATCATGACGTGATCTTGAGCGATCCGAACCGAACGCTGATTCCCGGGTTCTTGGTTTCCAGTCTCGTTCATCAGCCATTCGGCTCGCACCCGTCGCCGACGCAAGGCTATGCGCGACGGGACGACTCTTTTTATTTCGAATACCACAAAGAAACTCGTTCCCGCGACGGATTCGAAAATTGGCTGCAAACGTGGATCTTCAGTGTCGCCAATCACGGTGAATTTCTCGAGCGGCTCGGCGCCGACCGGGTAAAACGACTCGCGCCGCAGAAAACTCTAATAACCGAGCCGGCAAATTTTAGTTACTAAAACGAAAAAACACCACCTAGGAGGAACTATGAAGGCAGTACCCTTTTTTAAGTTAACCCAGGAAGGCGCCGACATCATGGTCGACGCGGCCATCGAAAAAGCCAAAGAACTCAAGCAGATCGTCAGTATCGCGGTCGTCGATAGCGGCGGTCACCTGTTTTCATTCAAGAGAATGACCAACGGACGGACGCACAACACAATGATCGCGCTTGCCAAGGCCCGCTCGGCCGCGCTGACTACGGCGGCAACCGGGAAGACCAACCGCGAGGGCGGCGAGATTCCCGATCACCAAGTTCTGGCCCAGACTTTGGCTGTCGGTCCCGGCTGGTTCATCAGCATCGAAGGAGGAATCCCGCTCACGATCGAAGGCCAATGCATCGGAGCCGTCGGTGTCAGCGGCGCCCCTTCCGCCGTCGACAAACAAATTTGCCAGGCCGGCATCGATGCATTCAATCAGGCAACCTAGTTTTCATGCGGTGGTCTGGTTTCCGGCAATTGGGACGCAAAGCTGAACACCGAAAACTAGCTGGCTATGCATTACACCTTGCGAGAGTTAATGGTTGCCGCCGCCTCCCGGGAAATCCGCGATGGCGATAAAGTCTTTGTCGGCATGCGCCTGCCGCTTTTGGGCTTTGCCGTAGCCAAGGAGACTCATGCGCCCAACGCCCTGGGCATTTTCGAGAATGGCATCATCAGGGATTGGCCGGCGCTGGAGTCGATTTTAACCATGAGCGATCCACCGAATGTAGCGCGCGCGTTGAGTTGCGGCGGGCTCAACGACGTGATGCATCTTTTGCAAAGTAATCGCGTCGACTTAGGATTTATCGGCGGCGCGGAAGTCGATCGTTTCGGCAACCTGAATACCCACTGGGTTGAAGAGAACGGGAAACGGATTCGCTTGCCGGGCAGCGGTGGCGCTGCAGATATTGCGACAATGGCCAAGCGGTGCATCATCATCATGAATCACGAACGGCGCCGTTTCCCCGCCAGAGTTCATTACATCACCTCTCCCGGATTCGGCGATGGCGGTGATTGGCGCTCGCGCAATGGTCTCATTGGCAGCGGCCCCACCCGGGTGATCACCAGCATGGGCATATTCTCATTCGACGCCAGCACACATGAAATGACGCTCACTGCAAACCATCCGGGAACAAATATCGACGAGATCAAGAATGAAACGGGTTGGCCGCTCAGGATAGCACCGGAGTTGCAGGAGACTGCGGCTCCCAGCGACGCTGAACTGTCGGCGATCAGAAAATACGATCCGAAAGCGATCTGGACGTCGTAATGTCACGCAACGGTCGTCTAAACGTCGCCTTCCCGACCCGAGGACTCCAGCATCGCCGTTCTGGGCTGTTACTGCCGATGGTCGCGGTAAGATAATGTTCGTATGACCGACCGCCGCATGAAGCATGCCGGCACGAGGCTTACGGGACCCGCGACCAACTCGCGAGATCCCTGCCCGTTTAACGATACGTCTGATCCGGTCGGTCAGCCGTCCAAACGCACCGAGTTGATCACGACTGGATCCATCGGAACGTCTTGATGCATTCCGCTGTTACGCGTCTTTACTCTTTCAATCTTCTGCACCACATCCATTCCGTCGATCACGCGAGCGAAGACTGCATAACCGAAGGCATCCGCAGAGGTGCTCCGGTGGTCCAAGAAATCGTTATCTTTGACGTTGATGAAAAACTGAGCAGTAGCGCTGTCGACAACGTTGGTTCGCGCCATTGCAACCGTGCCGTTTTTGTTTTTCAAACCGTTTGTCGCTTCGTTCTTGATCGGTGACTTGGTGCTCTTCTGTTTCATCTGTGGGTCCATTCCGCCACCCTGAATCATGAAACCGGGAATCACCCGATGAAAAATCAACCCGTCGTAAAATCCGTCATTGACATAATCCAAGAAGTTTTTCGTCGTGATCGGCGCCTTGTCCGCATCAAGCTCAATCCGTATGTCGCCCATGCTCGTCGATACCGTGACCGTCGGATTCTTTTCTGCCATTACCGCCTCCTGCATAAGATGATGAATTTCTATCACCTTTGACCTCAGTGCGAAACGGATATCGGCTGGAATTGTCGGCGACGGTGCGATATGGGTACGAAAACTAACATGTGATTCAAAACTGGAAAGGAGTCTTTATGCCCAGCGATAGAAAGATGGAAGGGATTTTGGTTCCGATGCCGGTGGCGTTCAAGAATGACGGCGCCATCGATCAGAGCGCGACCGATGCTATTATCGATTTCTATCTTGCATCGGGAGTGCACGGCTTTTTTCCTTTAGGCACTCACGGTCAAGGCATGGTTATGGAGATCGACGAGCGCAAGAAGGCGGCCGAGCAGATCGTTAAGCGGGTTGCCGGAAAAGTCCCGGTGGTCATGCACATCGGCACGGCCAATACCTATTCCTCCATCGAATTGGCCAAGCACGCGGCCGGCCTTGGCGTGGACGCTATCGGAGTCGTGCCCCCCTACTACTACCCCCATGACGACTATGAGGTGTACGCTCATTACAAGGCGATTGCCAAGTCGGTCCCGGGCGTGCCGCTCTTCATCTACGACAACACCGAAACTACTCACGTCGAGATCACACCGCCGAAAGCAAACAAGATCATCGAAGCGATTGCCCCAAACACCCTGGCGGGCATCAAAGTGTCGTTCATTCCCTACGACAAATTATTGGGCTACGTTTTTCAATTGCCGAAGTCGGTCGGGGTGTTCCCCGGCGGAATCTTCTCACTGTATAGCGGCTACTCTGTCGGAGTGCGCGGCGCGATTCACCCGCCGTCCACTCCGTTTCCCGAAGCGTGCGTTAGAATGTACGAGGCCCTGAAAGCGGGCAACCATCAAGAAGCGCAAAAGCAACATGATCTCTTGGCCGCAGTTCTTCAAGTCGTGGGACGGTTTCTCCGCACCCATGGGCGCGGCGTATTTGCCGAGTTGATGCGCATGCGCGGTTTGCCGGTGGAACGTTTCCCGAGATGGGAAACCCCTCCGTTCACGGACAAGGACCGGGCGGATTTGAAAGAAAGCCTGCAACAGGCCGGCTTGAAGCTTTAACTCTAACGAGGCGATAGATGCATCGCAGACAAATGCGATCGTCTTGTCTCCGCCGTTAAGGAATTCGCGCTTATGTGAGGATGCCGAGGAGATCCTAGTTGCAACCTTCAAGTCAGCTTCTTGATTTCGGATTAGCGGCGCCATGCGAGGCTGCTACAGGGTCTCCTCGCGCCTCATCCTTGCTACGATGCTTAGGTTCGGATACAGTCGTTACGCCACAATTTCCTTCAGCCGTACTGGCGCGTAAGAGGTAGAAGGCCCCACCACACCCTCATCGGTGGCATGTCCTTTGGCTCCGGATCGATAGATCTTAGCGGTTCCGACTCACTCCTCTTCCAATATCCAAAAGCTAGCAATAGCTTTAAAGGAGCATTATGAATCCTCTATTGATCATCGCCGTCCCCTTAGCGTTGGTGATCCTGGGCATGATACTGAACAGCACGGGGCTTTCTTACGATCAACCGGCGAGCTCATCCGAGCAAGATCCGATTAAAAAATTGACCGCGGAAAAGGATGCTTATCGTAAATTTTTCGATCTGCAGAGAAGCCGATCCCTAAAACGGCAGCAACGGATAAGCCAATATAGCTGGCTTGTGATGGCTGCATTCATCGGCGCATTCATTTGGTTGTATACGGATACGGTGAATAAGACCAGCCTGTCGAGTCGCATTGCCGGGATGCAAACCTTGGCAACGGAAGAAGGCAAGCAAATGGTTCTCTCTGTGACGTTGAGCGACGGCAATAACGTTAAATACCTCGTCAAACTTCCTCAAGCCGAAAAATTGGAAACTGCTCCTAAACAAGGTATGGCGGTAGAAAAGGTCTCGTCTTGGGAGCTAGAGAGATTAGGCACCGCTCTGAGCGTCGGCAGTAGTCCTTTGCCGGTAGGCATGGCATTGAAAATTTCCCACTAACGAAGTCAGACAAGCAGATTGAATTGGCTCAACGGGCTCGAGGCGCCGAACGGCGCCTTGAGTTCATCTTTCACAGAGAATCCGTCGAAGAACCCGAGAGAGCATCAGTCCTAACAGGCTATTTCAGCTGGCCGCTCCGATCAGTCCTAGAGCTCTGACACAGATTCGAAACGGCAACCTTCCGTGAGACATACCTTAGTGAGTCTTACTCGACCTCCAGAGCAAAACATATATTTAACAGCCTTCCAGTCTTGCGAGGTTAATAAACCCCGATCAAGAGGCATCATCACTGGATATTCGTTGGGTTCGAGATAGCTTTAAGTTTCTGCAAAAACATTTTTGGCGGCTCCTCTCTATCGATCGCCCAGTTTGACTCGGACGACCTTACGTAGATTTCCGATCTTTAGTCCCCGGTTCAGCGCTTCGCGGAGAGTCCACGGAAATAGCTTTAGAACCGTACCGGCTCGCATAGACTTGGGTTAACTTGGCGCCGAAGAAGAACATAAGTGATGAATAGTAGATCCACAAAAGCAGCGTCACCACTGACCCGGCCGCGCCATAAATGGATGTGCCCGTGCTGTGACCCAGATAAAAGGCGATTAAGAATTTGCCGGCGGAAAATAGCAAGGACGTCATGGCAGCTCCCATCCAGACATCCCGCCACGCAATCCGTACGTCAGGCACGAATTTATATATCGCGGCGAACAGCAGTGTGTTGAACGCAAACGAGAATGCGAGATCGAAAGCGTATGCCGTAGCAGCGTCGATGGTCAGAAAGCCGCCGAGTATTCCCGAAATCGCTGCCAAGACTGCGCTGATTATTAAAGAGACGAGTAACAAGAAGCCGACGCTTAACACCATTAGATATGAGATCAAACGGTCCTGCAAAAACCCCCTGACCCCTCGACCGGTTTTCGGCACGACTCGCCAAATTGTATTAAGCGAGTCTTGCAGCTGTCCTACTACACCTCCCGCACCCAAAAACAAGAAAATAATCGCTATAGCGGAGGCGAAAAAACCTGAGTCGGGCCTTT
>DASUVS010000297.1:0-3931 GCA_036378835.1 Binatia bacterium
GTACTGCCGCAGGATGGCAAATACCTTGTGGGAATATTCCGAATACAGCCGATGGCGGTTAGGAAGAAATATCCCGTGCGGGCACAGCTTATTAGCTTGAAACCCCGGCATCGCCGAACGGACGCCGAATTTTCGCGCTTCGTAGGAGGCCGACGTAACCACGCCCTTACCATCCCGTCCGCCGACGATGACCGGCTTACCTTTCAAGCTCGGATCGATCGCCTGCTCCACGGACGCATAGAATGCATCCATGTCGATGTGGAGAAACCAACTCATGGTGTCCGAGTATAGAAACTATCCGGCTGCAACGGAAACCCAAAATGAGTCTGTCGTCAACTATTTGACGCGCGCCGAGCGGCGTTATTGATCGCCTTGAAGTTTACCGGAGCAAAATCCATGAGGCAGCGATCGATCGGATGAAGAGCCACCGCACTAGCCATCGACTTTTGAACAGAGAAAAACTGTACTCCCATTATAATCGATTAGTCGCGCCGGCGGCCTCTAACCGCCGAAAAGAACACCGCCAGCAAAGTCAGTCCGTTGATAAAATGAATCGTGTAGTTGAACGGGCCAATCACCGATTCGGGCATCGTGCTCCAGCTTTGCGGCGACTGCGTCTGTGCCGGGCTTAAACCTGCCGCCGATAACAGGGTGCTGAAAAGAGTCGCGGCCAGCGCCACACCCATGGCGCTGCCGGTGCGCGCCGTCGTGGCGATCATGCCCGCCGCGGCGCCGATCTTGTCCTGCGTGACTGCTCCCAGGGTCGCGCTCTGATTGGGCGCGTTGAATAACGCCCAGCCGACTCCCCAGAGCGCCAGGGGAAGCATGATTCGCGGTAGCGATGACTCTAGGCCGAGTGAGCCGACAAAAAATTGCGCGATGACGATGACGACGCAACCGATAGTGCAGAGCAGCCGGGAGCCGAAGCGGTCCGACAAGGTTCCGGCAATCGGCGCCATGAACATGATGATCAGTGAATCAGCGATGATGATCCAGCCCATCTGAGAGGGTGAATAGCCCAACAAATTCTGCAAATAGAAGGGCAGGAGGAAATTGATCGCCGACAGACTCGCGGTGATCAAAAAGAGACTCAAAATGCCTGCGCTAAACAGGCGCGTGCGGAACATCGATAGCATTAGGATTGGCGTTTTCGCCTTGCTTTCGGCAAATAGGAGAAGCGTCATTGCAACCAGCGAGAGCAGCAATATCAGCAGGAACGTCGGATGACGCCAGCCAAGCCGCGGCAGCAGATCGATGGCGTAGATAAACAAACCGTTGGTTACAAGCAGCAGTATTGCGCCCGGAATGTCCACCGATATTTTTCCTTCGGCTTTGGTTTCCGGGATAATTCTCCAGGCCAGGTAGGCGCCCCAAAGAGCGATGGGCAGGTTGATATAAAAAATCCAACGCCAGCCGATCGTATCGATGAGAAAGCCACCTAACGACGGCCCGGTGAGAAAACCTATATGAAACGCTGTCGATGTAAGCCCCAAAGCGCGGCCCCGTTCCTCACGCGGGAGCGCGACTGAAACGATGGCTCTGCCGTTAGCGGCAATCATCGATCCGCCAATCGCCTGAATAGCTCTAAAGAAGATCATCTGGCCTGGAGTTTGAGAGATGCCGCAAAGCGCCGAAGCGGCAATAAACACCAGAAAACCGGCGCTGTAAAAGCGCCGGCGGCCGAACAAATCTCCCAATCGGCCCATGGTGATGATCAGTCCGATGAGAACCAGATCATAGACCAGAACTACCCATTGAACGGTGGTGAATGCGGTGTGAAAAGTGTCGGTCAAGGTTGGCAGCGCAACTGTGATCGCGCGCTGGTCGAGACCGACAACGGTTTGTCCAATGCAGACATTTAAAAGGATCAGCCGCAGCGTCCATCGGGTTTTTTTTGCATCGGCGGGTTGCATTATTTCAGCTGCGTTCAATTAACTTCTTTTCCGAAGACCGTCATTCCCGCATGCATTTAGCGGGAATCCAGGCGAGACCGGAACTGGACCCCCGATAAAAACATTCGGGGGTGACGCGTTTCGGATAGCGTCCTTTCTGATACCCCGCAGCTGCTGCGGGGTAGTTCAGTCCCTGGCATGAGCCTCCGGGAGGTCACGACAGCAGTGGTCTTAACCAGTCGAGCTTCGGCAGAACCACGAATGTATCAGTCTTTGCTGCCGCCGCGAATAGCGGAGAAGACGATCGCCAGAATCGCAAAACTATTAATGACGTGAATGGCGTGACTAAAGGCGTCGAGAAATATTTCAGGCGATGCTCCCCAGCTTTGCGGCGATTCGATCTGTTCGGCAAGCATGCCGCCTCGGTAAAGTCCGTTGGTAAGCAAAAGCCCGGAGAGGGCGATGCCGATTACCGCGCCAATGCGCGCCGTTGTCACCGTCATGCCGGATGCGGCGCCAACCTTATTCCGGGGGACAGTCCCCAAGATGGCGCTTTGATTCGGCGAGTTGAAAACCGCCCAACCCAAGCCGGTCAAGGCTTGGGGAAAAATCATCTGAAACACCGTCGAGTGCTGGTCCCAAGAAGCGATCAAGAATTGGCCGATAACGATGATGGTTGCGCCGATGCTGCAAAGCAGCCGTGAACCAAAACGATCCGAAAGACCGCCGGCGATCGGCGCAACCATGATGATGACCACCGAATTAGCGATGATGATCCAGCCCATTTGAGTCGGCGTGAAGCCCATCAGGTTTTGCAAATAGAAAGGCATCAAAACAGCTATCGCCGATTGGGTTCCGGTAATAAAAAGCAGGCTTAAGTTGGCCGCGCTGAATAGTCGATTGCGGAAAAGATTTAGATCGAGAATCGGAGTTCTTACGCGCAGCTCGGTTCGAATAAAGAAGAAGAGCGCCGCCGCCGAAAGGATCGCGAAGGATATTACCAGAGGATGGCTAAAGCCGAGATGCGGAAACTGATTCATCGCATAAACGAAACAGGTATTCGTGATCAATAGCAGGATCGCGCCGGCATAATCGACTTTCACCCGTTCTTCCCTCGGCGCGCGATCGCTGAGGACCCTCCACGCAAAGTATGCGCTTGCCAGTCCGGTTGGGATATTGACGTAAAAAATCCAACGCCAGCCAATCGTATCGATAATGAAGCCGCCTAAGGTCGGGCCGGTCATGTAGCCGACGTGATAGGCCATGGAGGTTAATCCCAGCGCTTTGCCTCTCTGTGAAACCGGCACAACGATCGAGGCGATGGCGCGGCCGTGAGCCATGATCATAGCGCCGCCCATTCCCTGGACGATGCGGCAGGCGATCAATTGTGCCGGATTTTGCACCAACCCGCACAGAGCCGACCCGAAGGTAAAGAGCAGGAAACCGATGATGTAAACCCATTTGCGACCGAAGAGATCTCCCAGGCGGCTGAGAGTGAGCACGAGGCCGATGACGGCCAGGTCGTATACCAGAAGAGCCCACTGGATAACGGACAGAGTGGTCTGGAAAACTTCAGTCAAGGTCGGGAGGGACACGATCATGGCGCGCGCGTTGATCGCGACCATAAACAGTCCGGTACAGACCAGAAACAGCACGAGACGTGGATCCCGCCGGGTTTCATTGCTGGTTGAATTGGCCATGCATTACCCGCTTGCTGAAATCTGAATTAGAGTTTGCCGAAAAACAGCACACTTGAATTCCGCTGATCTGAGACCTACGAGGAGGAGTATCCCGGAAATAGGGCGCGCGCGCCAACAAGCGCGAAGCTTTTCGGCAGAGCTGGAAGTAAAAAGAGAGGCAGCCCGACTGGACTGCCTCTGTTATGAGAAAGATCAACGAATGCGCTAAGAAGATCTGCGCGATAGGCTAGCTTTGAGTTCCTGCCGAAGTTCTGCTTTGCGATGCTGCCGTTGATCGATCTTTTTGCTCTTGAAAACTTTGGTTGGAGGAGGAACTTCTTTGCGAACCTGTGCCAGCCC
>DASUVS010000298.1:0-14697 GCA_036378835.1 Binatia bacterium
AATTATGCGCGGCAGATCATGCCGCGTTACATGATGGCGCCCGACGGCGCGCGCATGGTGATCCTCGGCATGGGCCGCATCGGCCAGGACATTGCGCGCAAGGCCAAAGCGTTCGACATGGAAGTGATCTGCGTCACCCGCGCGGCGGCTCCCGCCGTGCCTGAAATAGACCAGGTGGTGCCCCGAGAAAAGGTCGACGAGGTGCTTCCCACCGCCGACGTAGTGATGAACGCGATGCCGCTCGATTCCAGCACCCAGGGATTTGTGAGCACTGAAAGAATCGCTCTAATGAAAGAGACGGCAGTGTTCGTGAACATCTCCCGCGGCAAGGTGGTGGACGAGGCGGCGCTGGCCCGCGCGCTGGCCGAGGGCCGCATCATGGGCGCCGGACTCGATGCTTTCGCTCGAGAACCGTTGCCGGCGGACAGCCCGCTTTGGGATTTGCCGAACGTGCTGATGACGCCGCATGTCGGCGGCAACGGCGGGCGCGAATTGTGGCGGCGAATGAGCGAGCTAGTGCGCGACAACACGCGCCGCTATCTTTTGGGCGCGCCGCTCAAACACGTAGTCAGAGCACCGGACGGGACGCTCCAGGGCTTTGAAAACTTGCAGTCGACCCCGTAGGGGGGCAAGTGAACCGATCTCACTAGAACGAAGCGCACGTATGAGAAATTGTGCGCAGTACCGCGTCCTGTTTGAATTGGCGCTTGTAGATGTCGATCAGTTCCCGAATGGCTTTTTCGGTTGGTTCGTCGTCGGGATGAAGCAATTGCAGCACGTGGGAATCCTCCCGAACGATTTCGCCGTCGGGGCCTTGCCACTGTCCCGAGGCGCGTGTGGAAGTCAGGCCTTGAGGAAATCGGGGAGTGACTGTGCTTTCCAGAAATCGTGCCCAATCCTCCGCCGAGACAACGCCATCGCGTTTGGCGGTGCCGAAGTAAAGCGAATCGTGAACGGCTAATTGGTAACCTTCCTTGCAGCGTAAAATGTACGTTGACGAGCACGCATCGATTGTGAGCGCGACGGTAGCTATGATCGCTAGATGAAAAAGCTGCATGAGGCAAACTCTGCTAGCGCTGATGGGTTTTTGGCGAGTATAGTCCGCTGAAGCGAAGAAGCAAATTTTTCTAGCCAACAGTGTGGCGGAAAGGATAACGAGAATGGTCGATCAAGACTACGCTGCCGTCAAAGACGATTTCATCACGGCGCTGCGGATCATTTATCGCGAGGGGCTGAGCGACGCCTTCGCCCATCTCAGCCTGCGCAGCCCCGAAGGCAACGAGATGATGTTCATGCCGCGAAAGAGTCCGGCTTTGGTCACGAGCGACGAGTTGTTTTTTGTCGACTTCGAAAGGACCGTGCCTCAGTCCTCCCTACATCAGGCGATTTATAAAACGCGTCCCGACGTCAAAGCGGTCTTTCATTTCCATTCGCCGGCGGTGATTCTGTTGAGCGTTGTCGGGCAAACCATTCGACCGATGCACAACTACAGCGCGATCTTTTACGAAGGGGTGCCGCTCTATACGGGCACGGGCCAAGTCGAATCACCGTCGCGGGCGAGCGAGATGGCCAAGTTGCTGGGCAACGCCAAGGCGCTGATGCTGCGTGGGCATGGTGCGATCGTCGTCGGTCAATCGATTCGTGAAGTCTGCATGCTGGCGCTTTTCCTCGAGGAGTCGGGGCGGCTGCAAGCCGAAGCTACGAGACTCGGCACGCCGATGTTCATGGAGCGCGACGAAGCCGAGAGGATCGCCAAGCGCACTTTCAAACCTGCATCCATCGAGCGGGCGTGGAATCACTTTGCCGCGAAGCACGCCGACTGATTTTGCTTTTCATCCTCTAGCCCGGATTATTCACGGTGACCGCGTCGCAGCGCGAGCCCTCCGGAATGAAGACAAATGGGAGTGTGCCTTGGAGCGGCTTGCATAACCCAGTTGTAGAGCGGATGCCTATCCTCGTGATCGTGCCCGTGCAAACGTGATCGCGATTCCCGAACGAACACGAACACGTACCACGAACACGAGTTTAGCGAGGTAATTGAGCGGCAACGAAGCATATGGGTCTTTTCAGCAGCCTGCTAAACCCCGCGCCGGTTGCCGTACAGTTCAATGTGCAGGCGCGGTGAGTAGCCGTAGCCGAATTTTTTGCACAGCTCGACGATCCAGCGGCTCTTCTGATGTAGTTGCAGTCGGTTTCTAGCCTGCGCCATTATCAGGACACGAGTGGTGTCGACGTTCTGGAGCGCGTCGAGAACCTGTTGCACTTCGGCAAAGTCCTGCTCCTGGTCGACGACGAATTTAAGCTGATAATCATAGCCATCGATAAATTGCTGCACGACTTTGAAATTGAGCCGGTGCTGTTCGTGCATCGCCGCAAATCGGCCGTTTTGTTTCTGCCACGGCGTCGAGTTCGACAGTTTGGGACTCATAGAGACCAGATCGCAACTCACAGGTTTGAAGATCGTCGCCGCGGTTTCGATGGTGATGTGGGCTCCGGCTGCTTTCAGTTTTGCTGTCAGATCCTCTATTTCATGGGACAGTAAAGGCTCTCCCCCGGTGAGCACCACATGAATCAGTGGATAGCTGCTGATGGCGTGAAAAATCTCTTCCAGGCTCATCTCGTCTCCCTCCGGATTCCAGGAGGTGTAGGGAGTGTCGCACCAGCGGCAACGCAGATTGCAGCCCGACGTGCGTATGAAAAGCGACGGTGCTCCGCTCAGCCGCCCTTCTCCCTGAATCGAGTAGAAAATCTCCGCGATGCGCATAGAGCCACCCTAGCAAAGGCAACAGCGTGGCGGAAGTTAACGGTTAACCAGCGCAACCAACGCTTGACGCGGTCACTTTCTTGACTCACCATCGCGGTATGTTAAGTGTATTAGGTTCGGGCGCTTGAAGATTGCTCTCAACTGTAAGTTCGCTCGATCCTCTCCCGGCAATGGAAATAGATAAAGAAGCGCTGCTGGCTGAAGAACGTAGAATTCGCAGGCTGCGCCGGGCGATGGATATCGCTGTGGCATTGCTGTGGCAGGTCGATTTGACCCTGGCCGAAGCCCAAGACGTGGTTGAGCACGCCAAAAAAACCGCACTGCAGCTCTTTCCAGATAAAGAAGAGACTTTCGATTTGATCTATGGCTCGCGCTTTCGGCGGGTCCTGGTGGAGAAGTACCGCCTTCAGTAATTCACAATATGAGCAAACATTCCATACGGATCCGAGGCGCAAAGCAGAACAATCTCAATAACCTCGATTTAGATATTCCCCTCAACGCCTTGACGGTAGTCACCGGCGTCAGCGGTTCAGGAAAGTCGACCCTGGCCTTCGATATACTTTATGCCGAAGGTCAACGCCGCTACGTCGAGAGTTTTTCCGCTTATGCGCGCCAATTTCTCGATCGTATGGACAAACCCGATGTCGAGAGCATCGAGGGCATTCCGCCGACAATAGCGATCGATCAGAGCCGTCCCGTTCGAACATCGCGCTCGACGGTCGGCACCATGACCGAGTTGCACGACCATTTCAAACTGCTATTTGCCAAGATCGGCATTTTACATTGCCGCGGCTGCGGACGGATCGTCGAACGCGACTCTTCCTTGTCGATCGTGAACAAGCTCAGCAGCCTTCCGGCAGGCTCGCCTATGGTGCTGACTTTTTCATTGCCGCGTTCTCCGGTGGACTGGAACGAGGTGCGCAGCGGGCTGCAACAAGCCGGTTTTCATCGGCTGCTGGTAGATAGCGCGATCGAGGATTTAGAAGCTGTCGATACCGCACCTTCCGGCAAACTGCTCGAGGTCGTGGTCGACCGGTTCGCATTCCGGTTAGAGAACAAGAAGCGCATTTGCGACTCCCTCGAACAAGCCTTTCATTACGGCAAGGGAAAACTAAATGTGTTCCTGCCCGCCGAAGATTGGCGGCGCGAGCCGTTCAGCAATCATCTGCATTGTCCGCATTGCGATATCTCCTACCCTGAAGCGGTGCCGAACTTATTTTCCTTCAACAGCCCGTTGGGAGCCTGCGAAACCTGCCGCGGTTTTGGGCGGGTGATCGATATCGATCTCGATCTGGTGATTCCGAACCCGGAGAAATCGCTCAGCGACGGCGCTATCAAACCATGGAATAGCAAACCCCGCCGCCTGCGCCGCTTGTTGGATTTCTGTGAGCGCAAACGCATTCCGGTAAAAAAACCTTACGGTGAGCTCACCGATCAGCACAAGGCGTTGATTGTTGGCGGCGACGGCGCATTCAAAGGGATTCGCGGCTGGTTTCGCCGGTTGGAGCAAAAAAGCTATCGGATGCACGTGCGCGTTCTGCTGTCGCGCTACCGCTGCTATCTTCTCTGTCCCGATTGTCAGGGCAGCCGGGTCAAACCCGGCGCGCTCAATTATCTGATCGATGGGAAAAATATCGCCCAGGTAAGCGCGATGAGCGTCGGCGCAGCGCATCGTTTTTTCAATCAGCTCAAGCCGGCAGGTTCGTTGGATCAGGTCGCCGCGCTGATCCTGGAAGAAATCCGCCGGCGCCTAAGTTATCTGGACAGTGTCGGTCTGGAATATCTGACTCTCGATCGCCAATCGCGCACGCTCTCGGGCGGGGAGCTCGAGCGCGTCGACCTAACCACTGCGATCGGCTCATCTCTGGTCAATACGCTTTATGTTCTCGACGAGCCATCCATCGGGTTACACCCGCGCGATAGCAGGCGCTTGGTAGAAATTCTTCACCGGCTCAAAGCCAATCACAATACCGTCGTGGTGGTCGAGCATGATCCCGAAATCATCAAGGAGTGCGACCACATCATCGATATGGGCCCGAAAGCCGGGCAGCAAGGCGGCAACGTTATGTTTGCCGGCTCCTATGAGGGGTTGCTGAAAGACGATAAATCGCTCACGGCGGCTTATCTGAGCCGGCGCAAAACCATTCCTCTGCCGGCGGGTACACGAAAATCCCTCTCACGCCGCTCGATCAAGATCAGCGGCGCCCAAGCGAACAATCTAAAAAACATCGATGTCGAGATTCCGCTCGGACTGATGGTCTGTCTGACCGGTGTTTCCGGCTCGGGAAAGTCGAGCCTGGTCGACGAGGTTCTCTATCGGAATCTGAAGAAGCTCAAAGAATCGCCGTCTGCCAAGGTGACCCAGTGTGCGGCCATCACTGGCGCCGATAGGATCTCCGAAGTCGTACTCGTGGATCAATCTCCGGTTGGCACCACGCCCCGTTCCAACCCGGCGACTTACATGAAAGCCTTCGACGGCATCCGCAAGCTGTTCGCCGCTACCGATTTGTCGCGATTGCGCGGCTACGCGCCCTCGACCTTCTCGTTCAACGTTGAAGGCGGCCGTTGCGAAAGCTGTCGTGGCGAAGGGTTTGAGAAAGTCGAGATGCAGTTTCTCTCCGATGTTTACACTTCCTGCCCCGAATGCCACGGCAGCCGCTTTCGACAGGAGGTTTTGGAAGTCAATTATCGCGGTAAAAACATCCGGCAGATTCTCGATCTCACGATCGCCAAGGCTTTGGAATTCTTTGAAGACACCGGTGAGATCAAAAATGCTTTAACTCCGTTACAGGCGGTGGGCCTTGAATACGTGTGCCTGGGACAACCGCTGACGACGCTCTCCGGCGGCGAGTCGCAACGATTGAAGCTGGCATGGCACATGGCCAAGGCGAGGAAAGCGGGCACCTTGTTTATCTTCGACGAGCCCACCACCGGGTTGCACTTCCATGATATCGAAAGGCTGTTGCAGGCCTTCAACGAGCTCCTCGAACAGGGCCATTCTATCGTCATCATCGAGCACAACCTGGAGGTGATCAAGTGCGCCGATCACATCATCGATCTCGGGCCTGAGGGCGGCGACAAAGGCGGAGAGATCGTCGCCGTTGGCACGCCGGAAGAAATCGCCGCCGTCGAAGCCTCGCATACCGGCCGTTACCTGCGTCCTTATCTGAAGCGCAGCAAGGTTTCACCGTATACGCCGACGATTGTGAATCGTTCGCCCGTTCAAAACTTGAACGGTTCAACGACCGAGGACAATGCCATCGCGATAGTTGGGGCGAAGGAACACAATCTCAAGAACATCAGTATCGACATTCCCCGCGATCGGTTTATCGTCTTTACCGGCCTGAGCGGCTCGGGAAAATCTTCGCTGGCGTTTGATATCGTCTATGCCGAAGGCCAGCGTCGTTACATCGACAGCCTGTCCGCTTATGCGCGGCAGTTTCTGGAAGTGATGGCGCGTCCCAACGTCGATTTTATCTCCGGCATACCGCCCACCGTCGCCATCGAACAGAGACTGAGCCAGGGAGGCAACAAGTCCACGGTCGCAACCGTCACGGAGATCTATCACTATTTGCGGCTGCTCTATTCAAAAATCGGCAAGCAGCACTGCGTGCAATGCGGCCGGCGTATTCAGTCGTTAACCCGCAGCCAGATTCTCGATCGCATCGGCCGCTCCTATCGCGGCAAGGAAGTCATGATCCTGAGCCCGATCGTGCGCGGGCGCAAAGGTTTTCACAAAGAGGTGATCGCGGGCGCCAGAAAGCTGGGCTATCGCAGGGCGCGCATCGACGGCGAGCTGATGGATCTGCGAGCGCCGGAGCTGAGTGGCGGCCTCGAGCGCTTTCAGGAACACAACATCGATATCGTCATCGGCAAGACGAAAGTCGGCGGGCGGGAAATCGAGGCACTGGTCGATCAGGGACTGCGTCTGGGCAATGGCGTCATCCATCTGGTCTCCGAGCGCGGCCAGCAGGTTTTCAACCAGAGATTATTTTGCCTTGAATGCGGCGTCGGCTATGAGCCCCTGGACCCGCGGTTTTTCTCGTTCAACAGCCGTCAGGGAGCTTGTCAGGAGTGCAGCGGGCTCGGCTTTAGTTGGGATTTCGATCCCGAATTGATTTTTATAGATCCGGGCCAACCACTAAACCACGCGATTGCCGGCATCTCTGTCGGATCGTCGGCCGGTGAGGCCGACCTGCAAAGGGCATTGCAGAAATTTTTGCATGACCTAAAGGACAAACAACGGCTGGACATCGAGCAGCCGTTAGCCAAACTGCCGAAGAAATTGCAAGATGAAATTCTTTACGGTGGCGGCGGCCGGTCGGGTTGCGTCGGCTTGGTGCCCTTTCTCAAAGAACTGCAAGACGACGCCGCCGATGAATTGCACAGTGTGCTCGATGAACTGATGACCGAGACGCCGTGTCCCGCTTGCGTGGGCCGCCGGCTTAATCCACGGGCGCAAGCGGTGAAGCTCGATGGCAAAGCGATCTGGCAGGTCACGTCGTTCTCCGTGGATGAGGCCAACGAGTATTTTGCCAAGCTCAACCTGTCGTTCTCCGATAATGGTAACAGCGAGCGCGATCGCGCCGTGGCCGATAAGATTGTCAAAGAGATCCAGCAACGACTGACTTTTCTATCCGAAGTCGGCTTGCCCTATCTAACCCTTGATCGTCGCGCCGACACCCTTTCGGGTGGGGAAGCTCAGCGCATCCGTTTGGCGGCGCAACTCGGGTCGAACCTGCGCGGCGTCTGTTACATTCTGGACGAGCCCACGATCGGTCTTCATCCGCGCGACAACGACATGCTTTTACGCACGCTCAGGCGCCTCGAGCGGCTCGGTAACAGCGTGCTGGTGGTCGAGCATGATGAAGCGACGATTCGGTCGGCCGATCTGATTGTCGATTTGGGACCGGGCGCCGGCGTCCACGGGGGCAGCGTTGTCAGCATCGGATCGCCGGACGAAATCAGAAACAATCCGGACTCTCCCACCGGAGCCTATCTTAGATCGGTCAAGAGGCGACTCGGCCCGCAACGCGACCTCGACAAGGCCGACTGGCTCACGATTCGCGGCGCCAAGGCGCATAACTTAAAAAACATCGATGTCAAAATACCGTTGGGCATGTGGAGCTGTATCACCGGGATTTCTGGTTCCGGCAAAAGCACATTGGTGCGCGAGGTCCTCTACAAGGGAGTCAAGTTGCTGTTGGGCCAATTTGCCGGCCGGCCGGGGGCGCACAAAGAGATCGCCGGATGGAAAGCCATCGAACGAATCGTTGAAGTCGATCAGACGCCGATCGGCAAAACGCCGCGCTCGGTGCCGGCCTCTTACGTCGGCTTGCTGGACGAGATCCGCAAACTCTACGCGCTGTCGCCCGAGGCGCGGCTGCGCGGTTATACGCCGAGCCGGTTCTCGTTCAACGTCAAAGGTGGACGCTGCGAAGCCTGCGCCGGCCAGGGCAAGATCCGCAAGGAGATGAGTTTTCTGCCGGATGTTTTTGTCGACTGCGATGATTGCCGCGGCGAACGGTTCAACGAAGAAACCTTGAACATTCGTTTCAATGGGCGGAATATCGCCGACGTGTTTCACATGACCGTCGAAGAGGCCGTGCCGTTTTTCCAAGCCTTTCCGAAGATTGCGCGGCCGCTCAAAGTTTTAGACGATATCGGCATGGGCTATGTCACTCTTGGACAGGCGAGCAACACGCTCTCCGGCGGCGAGGCGCAACGGATCAAATTGGCTTACGAGCTTGGCAAGGATTCGCGCGGCAAAACATTATATCTTTTGGATGAACCCACCACCGGCCTGCACTTTGCCGACGTCGACAAGCTGATTCGTATTCTTCACCGTCTGGTCGACCGCGGTAACACCGTCATTACCATTGAGCACAACCTCGATATCGTCAAAGACGCCGACTATTTGATCGACCTTGGCCCCGAGGGTGGCGAGCAGGGCGGCCGCCTGGTCGCGGCGGGCACGCCGTTGCAAGTCAGCAAAGATGGTCGGCGCTCGTACACCGCCCGTTTTCTGCGCGAATATCTAAACCGCGGCTCCGAATCCGGCGAGACAGTTTCACCTCCGATTCTTGAACAAGTCATCGCTTGACATGGCCCGCCGCATCCTACCGCTGCTCCGATATGGCCTACGCCTCAAATGTCCGCGCTGCGGCGTGGGATCGCTGTATGCGGCCGTTTTCCGGATGCATACGACGTGTCCTCATTGCGGGCTCGTGTTCGAGCGGGAGCAAGGCTATTTTATCGGCGCGATCTACATCAATTATGCCGCCACCGTGCTGATCGCGGTGCCGGGATTTTTTATCATGAGTATTTTCACCAACCTGACCATCGACCAGCAACTGTGGATCTGGATTTCGTTCGCAGTTATCTTTCCGTTGCTTTTCTTCCATCATTCCAGAAGCCTGTGGTTAGTGCTGGATCATATCTTCAATCCGCCCGAGAAGTTTTACAGCGTCCCGCCGAAGAAGAGTCAGCGGAGCTGACGGTTCGACTCGTTCAAGTCGCTCAAGTCGTCGGATCCTAAAAGTTTCCCGACGGATTCCGGAGCTGACCATGACGTCCGGCCGTCCTGCAGGCGGGGGTCGGAAACGGTTAGACATTTTGAACGTATTGAACTTTTTGAACGGCTTAAACTCTCAACCAACCGTTTATCCGATCGCCAGCGCCGCTACTCCCAGGACCATCGCGGATGCGGCGGCTAACCGGCGCCGGCCCTCACCTTCCGCAAGCAGGCGAGTGCCCATTGCGGTGCCGATCAGAATGCTGATCTCTCGCGCTGGCGCGACGTAACTCACCGGCGTAAACTGCATCGCAGTGAGAACCAGAATATAAGAAAGCGGCGCCAGAACAGCAACCCCGATCGCTTCAAAGCGGTGCTCGCGCCATTCCACCCGGGTCTCGCGCGGATAGCGTGCCGGAAGAGATGTCAACAAAACTGTCCTGCCGAGGTTGGAGCCCCAATCGAGGATCAGAGGCGGCACCGCAAACCGGCTCACCGCTTGCTTGTCCCACAACGTGTATGCCGCGATGAACAAACCCGTGACTGCCGCATACAGCACCGCGGTTTTGACTTCGCTCCCGCGCAAGCTTTTTGGACTGCCGGTAATCACGACCACACCGCAGATGATCAGCAATGCGCCGGCGACGGCAAGTGCGGAAGGTCGTTCGCCGAGCAGGAATATAGCCGAGATGGTTGAAAGCAACGGACCTGTGCCGCGTGCCAGCGGATAGACCAACGAAAGGTCACCGACACGATAGCCTTGATTGAGGAGAACGAAATAGGCGCTGTGCAGGGCCGCGCTCCCGGCCATTAGCGCAAGCTCAACCACGCCGATTTGCAGATGAGTGACAAAGATCACTCCGAGCGCCAGCGGCGTATAAAATATCGCCGATAGAACAGCCACCAGCCAGGTAAAGGTCACATGACCGCTAGCTCGCTTGTTCAAGAGATTCCAACTAGCGTGAATAAAAGCCGCCGCCAGGATTAAAATAAGCGCGCCGAAAGTCATGAGTGTTGTTGTGCGATGGCCCGTGACAAGGACTAGGAAGACCCATGAAGTCTTTGCTTGTTCGGAGCCGACAGATCAGGCGTATACGAACCCCCCTACTGGAGCAAGACAGGCAGTTCAGGCGCGATCATCGAGAAAAACTGCATCGCGCTATCGATTCGGCTTAGAGCCGGACAGTTAGTCCTCAAACTCAGTTTTCGCAGGATCGAGGAAAGAGCTTAACCCGTACTAGGAAAAGAACCCAGAACGACCACGCCTTTTTATCTGGTCCCCTTCTGAGCTCACGACCGTCCAATCGGGGATGAATTTAGTCGCTAAAAACCGCACAAAACGATTGCAAATCATATGAACCATGAATAGAGTCGAGGCCATCGAGATTGTTTTTGGCTATTCGCGCTATAGACGCGAGCCATCCCTGCGGTGGTAAGCAAATGGTGATGAACCGAGTCCGCTCTTCTAACCAACCAGCAACCCAGCTCGTATTAATAGCAATATGTTTCACGGCTTTTCGCCTTGTCGACTTTTTTACATTGAAATGTTAGCCACAACGGCCTCTAGTAGGCTTATTCGATATAAGCGTGTTACTTGAAGGTTGGCAATCGTTGTAGCTAGGAATCTGCTTCCCTCACGATCTTCGATCTCGCTGCGGATTTGGGACCATGATGCTTCCGCTGCATGTATCGGAGCTGTCAACATAGGTGAACAGATCGGTAGCTGTAACAGAATGACATCGAGATTTGGCGAGGAATCTTTAACAGAGACTGCGCCCGTCTGTTAGTGAAGGCCTTTCGGGAGGACAGGATGGATACCGCCCTACCAAATAGAAGCAAATACGTAGAAGGATTTCGTTATCAAGAGGATTTCCGTATTCAGTTGCTCCTTCTCGCTCTTTTGATCGGCATAGCCTATTACCTAGGCGCTCTACTTAGCTTTACGCTGCGGGTCCCATCGACACGCAGTTCGATCCTTTGGGTACCCAACGCGATACTTCTCGCGGCTTTCGTTGTCACACCTGTAAAAAGATGGTGGCTCTGGATCTTGGCTGCGGTTCCGGCCCATCTCTTGGCGCAATCACGGGATGCCGCACCGGTTTTGGTTCTCCTCTGCCCTTTTCTTGCTAACGTTGCTCAAGCGGCCCTCGCCGCAGTCAGCCTGCGCCTTTTAACGGACGTTCCGCACCGGCTCGAATCTCTTCGCAGCATGGGTATCTTCATCCTCGTCGCAGTGATTGCGGCTCCGGCCCTTGCGTCATTTACCTGTGCATGGCTCTTCGTGCTCGCCGGTTGGGAGACCGATTACTGGCTGGTGGGACAGGCGCGCTGGCTAAATAACGTTGTAACCGGTCTTACGGCGGCACCTCTATGCCTCGCGATCGCAGGCGGCGATCTGTACAAACTTCGTTGCCTGCAGGTTCGGCGTTATGGAGAGTTCGCAGTCGTTATACTTGGTCTCGTCCTCATACTCTCGCTCACTTCCGCATGGCACGCCGCCGAAACGATCGATTTCCCTATTCGGCTCTATGCTCCGTTGCCCTTTTTGCTATGGGCGGCGGTCCGTTTTGGACCTCCGGGCTTAGCGATCGCCCTTTTGGCTGTCGCGTACGACTCCATATCTGATTCCATTTTTGGTCAAGCTCCTTCGGCCGCGAGCTCGCCGGCGATCAATGTGCTGGCTCTGGAGGCGTCGCTCGGCGTTCTCTCCCTTCCCTTGATGTTGTTAGCAGCGCTTATGATGGAGCGACAGCACAAAGACGAGGCCTTGCGTGAGAGCCAAGAGCGTTTAGCCCGGACGGAAAAGTTCTCGCTGGTCATGGTAACACACACGGACCTGGAGGGCCGCTGGCTCAAGGTCCCTCCGACACTCTGCGAGTTGCTCGGTTATAACGAGCAAGAGTTGCTCGGGCGTCGCTTTGATGAGCTAACGCATCCCGACGATGTAGAGATAAATGTAACCCGACGCCTGCAGCTTCTGCGGAACGAGATTAAGTCATTCGATCTCGAAAAACGCTATCTGCGAAAAAACGGCATGGTCGTCTGGGTATATATCAACGTGTCAGTTGTGACGGATCGACACGGAAGTCCCGTCCATTTCCTGAGCTATATTCGGGACATCAGCCGTCGCAAGGAGGCTGAACAGGGACTAAGGGAGAGCGAAGAACGGTTGCAGCTTGCGCTCGAAGCCGGCGGAATGGGGGTTTGGGATTGGGATACGTGTAACAATACACTTGACTGGTCCAGCGAGCAGTTTACGATTATGGGCTTTAAACCGTTTAGCATCAGACCAACATACCAGAGCTGGACCGAGCGCGTGCATCCGGATGATCGCGCGCACGTCAGCGCAGCCATCGAACGGGCGATCGCTGAACAGAGCCACTATCGTTCCGAATATCGCATAGTCTTGCCCGACGGGAGCCATCGGTGGCTGATCTCCCGCGGCGAGGCAGTGTATAAAACCGGCGGTGAATACGTCAGGCTGGCGGGTGTGACCGTGGATATTACGGATCGCAAACGGGCCGAGTCACGTTTGAACGTTCAATACCAGATCGCGCGCGTGCTATCGAATTCTGCTTCGCTTACCGATGCCGCGCCGGCGTTGATTCAAAGGATCTGTAATTCTTTTGATTGGCATTGCGGCGAGATTTGGCAACCCAGCCCTGCGGCGGACGTGTTGACGTATCTTGAAGGTTGGCATTCGCCATCGATGAAGTTGACCCCATTCGTCTCCGAGAGCCGGCGATATACTTGCTCGCCTGGAATGGGACTTACAGGGCGCGTCTGGAAAAGTGGGACCCCGGCCTGGATCATCGATATCGCCGACGATGATAATTTTCCGCGCGCTTCCATGGCCGAAAAATCCGGTCTGAAAAGCGCATTCAGTTTTCCAATTACTGTCGGCGATCGCACGCTGGCGGTCATGGCGTTTTTCAGCACCGACGTGCGACAGCCTGACGAAGAATTGCTCCAGACAATGGACAGTATCGGACGGCAAATCGGCCAGTTCATAGAGCGTAAGAACGCGGAACAGGTCACGTTCCAGCGGGACCAGCTTCTCCATACTATGTTTGAATCGCTTTCCTCTCACGTTGTGGTCCTAGATTGCGACGGGACAATAACGTATGCGAGCAAATTAGCCGAGCAGTTCACGACAAGTCAGTTGTTGAACAACCTCTCGGTTGGAATTAACTATCTGGACGTATGCAGGCGGGCCGCGAGTCTCGAAGACGGGAATGCCAAAGAGGCTCTCTGTGGAATTGAGGACGTACTTACAGGACAACTCTCAAGCTTTTCTATGGAGTATCGTTGCGATGCGAACCAATGTGCGCGCTGGTTCGCCATGCAGGTAGATCCCATGCCGCGCGACCAGGGCGGCGTCGTCATCAGTCATGCTGATATCACAGAGCGCATGCAAGTGGATGAGGCGCTCCGCGATGCATTGAACGAAGTGCGTAAACTCAAAGAGCAGTTAGAACTCGAGAATACCTACCTGCGCGAAGAAGTGTCCGAAGTCCATCGGTTTGGCGAAATCGGCGGACGCAGTGAGTCGATCTCGAAAGCGCTTCGACATGCGGAATTGGTCGCGCCAACCGATGCGGCAGTACTCATCATGGGCGAGACCGGAACGGGTAAAGAACTACTGGCTCGCGCAGTGCATGCGCGCAGCAAAAGAAGCGACAGACCGTTGGTAAAAGTCAACTGCGCCGGTTTGCCGGCGACGCTCATAGAGACTGAGCTGTTCGGTCACGAGAAAGGCGCTTTTACCGGCGCTGCGGCCAGACGGATTGGCCGTTTCGAGTTGGCCGATGGAGCGACGATTTTCCTTGACGAAGTCGGCGAACTGCCTCTGGAACTTCAAGCCAAATTGCTGCGTGTTTTGCAGGAGGGTGAGTTCGAGCGCCTCGGAAGCTCGAAGACTATGACGGTAAACACGAGAGTGATTGCGGCTACTAATCGCGACCTCGGGCTGGCGGTCAAGGCCGGAACGTTTCGGGATGATTTGTACTATCGATTGAACGTATATCCGATAAAGCTACCGCCGTTACGTGATCGGAAAGAGGACATACCGGAGCTTGTCCAAACGTTTCTCAGGGAAGCCAGCCGCAGACTTGGTCGACCTCTCGATGGTGTATCCCAACGCGTGATGGACGCTTTTATGAAGTACGATTGGCCGGGTAACGTCCGTGAGCTGCAGAATGTGATAGAACGTATGACGGTTACAGCGAAAGGCGCCCAGCTAAGCCTTCCTTCTGATTGGTTGACTGGTGGTTCGCTGACCGATATGCCTTTTGATCTATTCAAAAGCCAGGAAGCTCATTGCGCTGTGTCATCGGAAGAAGAAACGACCGTGGAAAACGTTGAACGCGCTCATATCCTTAGAATTCTCGAGCAAAGACATTGGAGGATAGAAGGTCCC
>DASUVS010000299.1:0-5612 GCA_036378835.1 Binatia bacterium
CACGCCCATTGGCGTGACGACTTGGTAAAGATCTGAACTGCTTCGCACTGAACCTTCGCGCCCAGCAGCAGGGCGTTGCCGATCCCCCCTGCAATAGACATATGGGCGCCGAGGAGCGGACGGCGCGGTTTTTGTTTTTGCATCATAATATTCGAACGGCTTGAACGATTGAACTTCTTGATAAATTAGCTGCTCCGACGATTACGGCTGTTCCACTGCATCCTTCGCGGTTCCGCGATAATTGTTTGGGATTGATTCACCGCAGAGACGCAGAGCTCACAGAGCCCGAGTCACCTTTGCTGTCATACTAACGCCTAAGGGAGCTCGCCTTCTCTTATCCATGTTTTGTTCTTTGTCGACCTCTGCGTCCTTTGCGCCTTCGCGGTGAAAACCCGATCGTCACACTCGTTCAAAATCTTCCAAACTTTAGGATAATCACGCGAAGTGTCTTCGTTCGACCAGCGGCAGGGAAATGCCGCCGGCGCCAAGCAGGCGATCGTGAAAGTCGCGCAACTCGAACCTGGCGCCCAGTCGAGCGGTTTCTTGCTTACGCATGCGATTGATGATCGACCAACCCAAAGCGTAGCCCATCGGAACCGCCGGCGATTGGCTGTACCAATTGAGATCGCCACAGGCCTGCGCGCGCGGGAAATGCAGCTCGCGCACCATCAAGTCCGCCGCTTCGTCATAAGTCATTGCGCCGGTCTGCGTCTTTACGTCGACGATGATGCGCAACGCGCGCCACAGCCGATCCTTGAGCATTACAAATCGGTGTTCCCTGCTTTTTAAAAAACCCTGTTCTTGCATGAGTTGCTCGCAGTAGAGCGCCCAGCCTTCGTAAAAAACCGAGGATTCGTTCATGAGCCGCGGCAAGGTCGACGCCGCCGGTATCGAATTGGCCAACGAGAATTGAAGATGATGACCGGGGTAGCTTTCATGAACCGAGGTATTCTCGAGACCCACCCAGTTATGCTCGCGTAAGAGTTCGTCATCCGCTACCGGTGTAACGTAGTAATAGCCGACCTGGTTCGGATCTTTGGGGGATGGCGAGAGATACGCGGCAAAGGGAATTTCGTGGCGGCGAAACTCCGGCGTGTGGACCACGTGCAGTTCTTCTCTGGGCGGGAAAGAGACGAGATTTTTTTCCTTGACGAACTGCCGGGCAGACTCCATGGCTTTCTGATATGCCGGCAGGATTTCCTTACTCGCTGGATGCTTGTCCTGTATGGCCCGTGTCACCTCCTCGACGCCTATACCCGGCGCCAACTCCTCTGCGAGCTCAGTCAATTCGCGCCGCGTTTGCCAGAAAAGGTTTTCGCCCATATTGAGAAGCGCCGACGCGTCTAGATCGAGAAAGTGCTTTTTTCTGAGCAGCAAATTGTAATGCTCTTCTCCGACAGCGTAAACGCCGCGGCTGCGGGGCAGAAGATCCTCCGTCAGAAAACCTGCATAATCAAGGATTGCGCTCTTTGCCCGCTCGATGCCAGCTCGGAGTATTGCGTTATCCTTGATGGCTGCCTGAACCTTTGGATGGTTGGGCAGCGTTTCCAGAAAGGTGGTGCCCCCTTTAGCCGCTTGAATGGACATTTCGGTCCACAGCCGAGGCGGATTGGCTTCCGGCCGGCTTAGATTGCTGATTCCTTGCCGTACCAAATCGGTCGCGCCCCGCAGGCGGCTTAAAAGATTTTTTTCCAGATCATCGGTTTCACGGACGGTTAGGATGTAGATGGCGTCTGTCGCAAGATAGTGATCGGGCCATTTCAGTCGGTAGTCCTCTTTCTCCTGCTCGTATTTCTGGATGCTAAGACGGCCCTCCAGGAGAGCGTAATCAATGGCTTGATCCGCATCCAGGTCATTAGCTGGTATCTGCCGCAAGGTCTCCAGCGAATCGTTCACCAGCCTTTTCTGCGCATCGTAGGTCTCGTCGGAATAATCGTTCAACAGATGATCGTAACCGGTCACGCCGTAGTAGATCGCTTCAGCGGGATGAAGACGAAAGTATTTTTCGAAATAATCAGCGCAGAAATCAATGAAATTAGGCATGGAAGTCGACTATCATCTTATTGGATGCCGCGCAATTTTTTCAATAATATTGGCGGAGTCGTTAGGCGCAGTATCCAGGCGGCATAGCTCTCAATCTTGATTGTGCGACAATCGGGAACCATGGTGAGATGGAGCCGTGGCCATAGTTCGCGTTCCGGCTCGAGTGCCATGCCATGTTTGTATTAAAGCCAGCTGCTGATCTATAAACTATGCAGGAGGATTTCAATGGCAAACCGCTGGTTGTTCAAGACTGAGCCAAGTGTTTATTCCTTTCAACAATTGCTGAAAGACAAGAAAACGGTTTGGGACGGGGTGGCCAACAATCTCGCGCTAAAAAATCTCAAGGATATAAAAAAGGGCGAGCAGATATTCATCTATCATACGGGCGATGAAAAGGCGGCGGTTGGTGTGGCAAAAGCCTTGGGCGGCGCCTATTCCGATCCCAGCAAAAATGATCCAAAGCTGCTGGTGGTCGATATCGAAGCAGGCAAGCCGCTAGCGAAACCGGTCACTCTCGCCGAGGTGAAAGCGCATCCAAAGTTAAAGAACTTCGATCTGGTGCGAAACTCCCGTTTGTCGATTATGAAGGTGACCGATGAGCAGTGGGAAATCATGGAAGGAATGGCCAAGAGCAAATAGGACGAGCGACAGGCACCAGTAATACGGAGCAAATGAGTCCGACTCGGCGAAATCTGCGTCTCTGCGGTCAATGATCGGATTTCAACGCAGAGGCGCGAAGGACGCAGAGGTATGCAAAGGAAGAAACAAGGATGGGGAAAATGGCGGAACAAGGCAAACACGATCACGATCATCAACTTGGGGACGATAAACACGCCGGCCAGCACGATCATTCCCACGGTCAGCATCGGGCACATGATCACGAGCACTCTCACGATCGCGGTCATTCCCACGAGCACGGTCACAGCCATGGGCACGATCATAAGACCCGCTTCCACGATCCGGCGCACGCCGCCGAATTCGATCGCCGTTCTACCATGGAGGGGATCCGCGGCTCGCTGACAACTAAAATGATCGAGACGCTATCTCTAAGCGGTAACGAATGGGTGCTCGATGTCGCCACCGGCACCGGTCGCGTCGCCCGGCCAGTTTCCAAGCACATCAAAACCGGTCGTATTATCGGTGTCGATCAGGCTTTGGCGATGCTCGATGTCGGTCACCAGCACAAAGAGCCGATATCGTCCTATTTTCAAAGCGGCGGCGCTGCCGATGCCTTGCCGTTGAAATCCAATTCCTTCGATCGGGCGTTTGTCTCGTTCAGCTTGCATCACTTCGGCAATCCTTCAGGGGTCGTCAAAGAGGTGATGCGAGTGCTCAAGGGCGGGGGCAGGTTCGTTGTGCTCGATCCAATTATCGAAGAAGCCAAAGACGCGGTGGATGCCGCTCTGGAGGCAAAAATCAACCAGGTCTTCCGGCGCACGCACGGCCCCGAGTTTCGCTTTCATACGGCAAGCAGTATTCAACGTCTGCTGTCCAAAGCCGGCTATCGTATTCCACGCACCAATATTTTGTCTTACTCGTTCAATCAGGAAGGAATGGATGGGATTCCCACCGGCCGTCATTGGCTCGAAGCGGCGCTTGAGCTTGAAACGGAAGCCCCGGATCTCGCGGAGCGCATGAAGAAAAATTATTTTACCTGGCACGCGCACGGCGACCATACGCATGTGAAGGGTAGTTTTTCTTATGCTCTTATCACGGGAGTGAAGCCGGAGTAACGATCGCTGGTTCCAAACGTTCCAATCGTTCCATCCGTTCCAAACGTTTCAGAATTACATGACGCTACTCCAGCAACACTCATCGACTTCAACGATTGGAACATTTGGAACAACTGGAACGGCCTTCGCGGGCGGGCGCGGCTTTACTGAGGGAGGTCACTGACAATGAAGAAAGCAGATTTTCGCACATTCTATCGTGATGCCCATGCCGTCGAGTGCCTGACCGACCGTGAGAAAATACTTATGGGTCTCGCCGTAGCGATGATGCGGCTGTTGACGTGATTGCCGCGGTGGATGCCGGAGTGCTGCAATCCTTGCATCAGCGGATCAAACAACGAACCAACAGCTAGAAACTAGACAATATGCGGCGCAACACGGCGCCACAAAAACGTGCCGTCTGATCGATGATGGGCCACGAATTTTCTCCCTTAGCATTTCTCCTAAGAAGCTCTGATCCAAGCTATCCCTATGATTTACGTGTAACAAAATGGCTGTTCCAGACTTTCAATCTATAATGTTGCCGTTGCTAGTGTTGATGGGCGATGGTGCCGAGCATGCTCTCGCAGAAGTGATCGAAACTCTCGGAGATCGTCTTAGATTATCAGCCGAGGAAAAGAAGGAACTCTTGCCCAGCGAGAGTGATGTTAAATTCGACAATCGGGTCCGGTGGGCGGCGTTTTATCTACGGAAGGCTGGCCTGCTCGAAAGAACCGGTCGTGGAAAAATCAGAATTTCAGAGCGCGGCGAGCAAGTCCTAAAGACAAAGCCTGGACGAATCGATGTTAAATTTCTTAAACAATTTTCTGAATTCCAGGAATTTCAAAAAGGCACAAAGAGAGCCGAATCAGAGGACGTGAATGTCCCTAGCGAAGAGGCACAGTCAACTCCAGAGGAAACGTTAGAAGCAAGTTATGTGAATCTAAGACAAACATTGGCAGAAGAGTTAATAGATCGAGTTAAAAAATGTCCGCCGAAGTTCTTTGAGAAATTGGTCGTCGATTTGCTCGTGAGTATGGGTTACGGCGGTTCAAGAAAAGATGCTGGTCAAGCTGTAGGCCAGAGCGGCGACGATGGAATAGACGGTATCATTAAAGAGGATAAACTTGGCCTAGATGTTGTTTATCTCCAAGCGAAGCGATGGGAAGCGACAGTTGGACGACCGGTCGTCCAGGCATTTGCCGGGAGTCTGGAAGGGCAGAGGGCTAGAAAGGGCGTGTTGATAACAACATCGCAATTTTCGCAAGAAGCAAAAGAATATGTCAGTCGCATCGAAAAGAAAATCATACTAATCGGTGGAGAAGAGTTAGCCCAACTGATGATCGATCATGGTATCGGCGTTACGGAAGTCAGAACCTACAGTGTTCGTAAAATGGACTTGGATTATTTCGGTGAGGAATAAAATTGGCTGTCCATTCCGTTTGTCCGAGCTAAGCCGACGATTCGTCAGCGGTGTGCCGCTCACTACGACCCGAAATGACAGCTTTGAGGGCGCCACACCGCAGTTTCTTTGTGCATTTTTTTGTCGGGCCGACCGGAGATCGATACAGTTGCCCACGCTTCGATCAAGCTCTATCAGCGCGCGCGATTCCCGTCCTTACCAGCGCCAACGCCCGCTCCCGTCCGTAACGCCCCTTGGGCTCGAACGTCTTGCCCCTTGCCATGTTGTAGGAGATGAAGAAGTGCTCGATTTGGCCGACCAGGTCGCCGCTTACATCGCTGATGTCGCCAAGCGACCGATGCGTGATCGATTTCGCTGTAACTGCGATCAGACGGTCGTTGCGAAAGGTCTTGCCGTTCTCCGTCTGCTCAGCCTCGATGACACCGATCAAGCGTGAT
>DASUVS010000300.1:0-6765 GCA_036378835.1 Binatia bacterium
ATCGGTCCATCTAACCGGCTCGCCTGACCTTGCAGGAGAGTCGCGATTATCGTCTCACGATCGATAGCATGGGCTACAGCCTGACGCAGAAGTTTATTATCCCAGGGCTTGAATTTAGGACTCATGGCTAAAAACATCATCTCTACAGAGTTCACGGCGGAAACTCTTGTGTTGGGATTTTTTTCGACTCGCTCGCGCAAATGGGGCGGTATGAATTGAGCAATTTGGATTTCCCCGGCGAGGAGCGCCGTAACGCGTTGCTCGGGCTCGCGCATGATACGAAAGACGACTTCGTCGGGAGCTTGCTTTTTAGTTCTGATGCCCGGGTACTCCGGGTTTTTTGCAATAACCAGGCGCTGCCCTGGTATCAGCTCCCTGAACTTGTAAGGGCCCGCCCCAAACGGGTACTTCCGATCAGCGATATCCGGACCGTGCTTGTCGTAAATTGTTTTGCTCGTGATGGCGAATCTATCAAAGAGGTACTCCAAGAGCGGCGCGGTGGGCTTGTGGGTCGTAAAGCGCACCGTGTGATTGTCGATCGCGGTAACGGTGGCAATGGGGACGGCATATTGTGTTTGTTTTGTATGTGGATCGCTTTTCATGCGGTTAAACGAGTGCACGACATCGGCTGCTGTGAGCGGCGAGCCGTCGTGAAATTTAACATTCTTGCGAAGATGAAAGACCCAGTTGTTCGAATCTTTGACTTCCCAACGTTCTGCCAGCATTCCTACGTATTCGCCTTTGACAAAATCGAAAGTGCCGAGGCACCCCATGACCTGACACCAGACGCCAAACATTAAAGACACAGTGTCACCGTAGGGATTGAAAGTCTCCATCGTTTCTGTAACCCCTACCGACACACGGACCTGCGCGTTAACGGATTGAGCGACGGCATACAGACTGATTACCGAGAAAACGGTTGCCACAAAGATCGTACTCATTCGTGCCTTCATCGATAAACTTCCTTTCATGCGCGTCGTTTAATTGGAGCGGGCGGAAAAATTACGGGTAAACAGCCTCCTTATAAAGCCGCTATCTATTTTCTGTCAATCTTCGTTTCTCTTTTGCCTGACGGGCCGCCGGACATCTTTTCAGCGGCGGTTTTACAAGGTATAACCGAGAACTCGAAACGCACAGGAGTTGTATGCATGAATGATCAGGAACCAAATCGCGGCACCAAAGCGAGAGTCCACGAACTCATTGCCAGCCCTAACAACGTGCATTGGGGGTACTTCAGCGCTGCACTCCGGCCGGCACTGACAATCGATCCGGGTGAGATCGTTGTCATTGAGGATGTCCCGCGAGTGGATCCGCAAATCGTTGAGCGGTCCGGGGTAGTACCTGTAGCCGATATTACGCCCAATCACCGTCTGATTTACAAGGAAGTAAATGACCGAGGTCCTGGACCGCACATCATGGTTGGCCCGGTTTACATAAACTCAGCTGAGCCTTGGGATGTTCTTGAGGTCCGCATTCTCGATGTCCGCCTCGCCTACAACTATGGCTATAACACCCAGCGTCCTTACCAGGCGACCTTGCCGGAAGAGTTTCCACGATTCTGGCAGCGAATCATCCCGATCGATCAGAAAGAACGTACGGCTAAGGTCGCTAAAGACGTCGTGGTTCCGCTGTCTCCTTTTTTCGGCACGATGGGGGTTGCGCCGCCCGTAAGTCTGGGGCGGATCACGACGGTTCTTCCCGGGGTACACACTGGAAATATTGACAACAAGGACGTGGGTGCAAACACAGTTCTCTATATGCCGATCCATGTTCACGGTGCCCTGTTTTCCGCGGGGGACGGTCACGCGAATCAAGGGCATGGTGAGGTTGATGGAACGGCCATCGAGACAGGCTTGCGCGGCCGTTTCCAGTTCTTTGTTCGAAAAGATATGAGGCTTAAGTGGCCAAGAGCGGAGACGTCTACGCACTGGATCGTTATGGGACTACATGAAGAATTAGATCAAGCTATGAAGATGGCAGTTCATGAGACTATTGATTTCATTGTCGGTCGGTTCCCTCATTTAACACCCGAGGAGAGCTATATGATTGCCAGCGTTGCAGTCGATTACCACGTGACCCAAGTAGTCGACGGCAGGAAGGGCGTGCATGGAATGATTCCCAAGTCCATCTTTATCAAAACGTGAAAGTGATCGTCCTACTGTAAGTCAAACAGCGGCTGCGCAGCGCGGTGTTCGTAACCCAAATTTAGGTAGCGGTTGGCTAGGTTGCGCATTCTTTCGAGAAGGAAGTCTGTGCTATCCCAACAAAATCCGGCTTTGAGGAAGTCCGGACGCGAGGCAGTCACGTCATCATGCAGAAAAAAAGCGTCAGGAAAGATTACTGTTCAAGTGCCTGACGGTAAAATTCGCATCGGCAACCTGCAATCGATCATCCATCAGGCCGGCGTAGCCCGTAGCGAGTTCGAGGAGTGATTACCCAATCAATTTTGGATTTCCGATTTTGGATTTTTGATTCCGCCTGGATCAACACTGAATATAAAAATCACTTCGCGCCGCGAGTCTTTGAATGCGAGTTCGGTCTTCATTTCTCAACAAAGTTCAAATTCCGACCGGGATCGGTTCCGACCAACAACGCCTGATTCAAACCGTTCCAGCCGTTCAATCGCTAGGCTCAGTTCAAATTGTTCCAAGAATTCGGGAATTCTCGAGTGCGAATGCCGCGACAATCGCTTCTGCGGTGCGCTTGTTGAAAATCGGTGACGCAAAGCAATTCACATAACGAACTTAACTCCAGTCGGTCGATAATCTGTACCGCTGGAGGCAATCTGACTCTGTCGACCGCTACTATTGGCGGCTCAAATCTTTTTTACGTCTTTGCTCATGGGATTGATGAGCACGGCCGAGAGATAAAACATGGGGCCACTAACCCCAACGACCCATCTTGACCCAGGCAATCAGACTCAATAAGATTCTAACAGCTAAACTTTGAGCGACAACGGCGATGCCAATCCGAGTTCTTCTCGTCGAAGACGACACACTTACCCGCAGAAATACCGCGCTCTACCTTCGCCGTGCACAGATCGAAGTGGATGAGGCGGCTGATGGCAATGAAGCAATTCGGCTGATTACTTCATCCGATCAATACGACGTTATTATCTCCGATCTGCGGATGCCGGGTCGGGTCGATGGAATGGACATTATCACGCACCAGCAGCGAGTCTCGCCCGGTACATTATGTATTCTCGTTACCGCGTTTGGGTCCGATCAGGTTCAACGACGGGCGCAAGATCTCGCTGTGACGTATCTCGAGAAGCCCATTTCTCTTCCTGATTTACGGAGCAAAGTCACAGCTTTCGCAAGTCGCCATACGCCCTAAGGCGGCCGTGCAGCCGATCATTGAGTCCGCCTGATTGGACGATTTATAAATTGCTTCGAAAAACTCTCACCATCTCAAACAATCGATTTCCGCGCGCCTTGGGATTTTGGTCGACGATAAGGAGATGGATTGGTTTTCTTCGGTCAAAAAGGAGCGCTCCCGCATCTCAGAACTCCCATTACGATCCGACAACCGAGAGGCTTCGCCAAAGCGAGGAACGTTTTCAAATTTTGATCGACAGCATTCAGGACTATGCAATCTATATTTTGGATCCCGAGGGATTTGTGATCAGTTGGAACTCTGGCGCGGTACGCATCAAAGGCTATAGCGCGCAAGAAATCGTCGGCCAACACTTCTCACGCTTCTATACACGGGACGAGATTCGCATTGATAAACCGAGGCAGAATTTGGCTATTGCTGCGGAAACGGGAAAATATGAAGACGAAGGCCTCCGCATGCGCAAGGACGGATCCCTTTTTTGGGCTAATGTGCTGATCACTGCGATTCGTGATTCTTCCGGAACTCTTACGGGTTTTGCCAAGGTTGTGCGTGATGTTACCGAGCGCAGAGCATCCGAGCAACGACTTTATGAGAACGAGCGTTTAGCGACTTTAGGAACGACCGCTGCTGTCTTTGCTCATGAAGTCGCCAATCCACTAAACGGCATTTCAGGTTCTCTTCAAATCGTGCGCGAACTGTTGGACGATGCGGACTACCAAAATCCGGTCCTGCGAGAGACGATTGCCGCAGCCAATCAGGAAATCCAGCGCCTGACATCGTTACTCGGAGACTATCGATCGCTTGCGCGACCGCAAATCTTGAATCTTCGAGCGAGCAGTTTAAGGCAGTTAGTCGAGCAGGTTCTCGCCGGCAACACTCGGAATTATCAAAATTTAGGCATTTCACTGTCGGTAGATTTTGATGAGGACCTGCCTCTGGTGCCTGTCGATCAGGAAAAAATCAAGCAAGTCATCCTAAACCTTTGTAAAAACGCGGTTGAGGCTATGCCGAACGGAGGCCTGCTAATTGTCCGGGCTTACCGGTCGAGCGACCACGTTGTCCTTGAGGTTAGCGATACCGGGCACGGAATACCGGAGGGCTTTGAGCCTTTTCATCTCTTCAAAACCACCAAACCCGAAGGTACAGGGTTAGGACTTCCAATTGTACAGCAGATCATAACGGATCATCATGGAACGGTGGACTACATTAGCGAATCAGGCAAAGGGACTACCTTCAGGGTTTCGTTGGGACTTCTAGATCACAAGTGAGCTTTGGTTCAAGCACGTCGGTTTGCTTGGGGATCAATTTTGATTTATGCAGTTAGCCAGTACCCGGCGTTCTCTCGGCTATTTTGGAAAAATTTTTAACTTGTCGGCCGGGAGGCGCACGTGCGCTTTGCTCCCGGGCACCAACTTTTCGTCCGCTTGAGTGGTCTTGCCACGCAGCTTAGTGCCGCCGATCGATAGATTGTAAATGGTGACATCGCCGAGAAATGTCTTGGACAGAAGCTCTGCGGCAAACTCGTTGCTTGCACCGCTGCACTCGCGTGAAACGGCCACATCTTCGGGGCGAATTGCTACGATGACATCCTTGGCGCCGTTCGGGAGCGCGCAATCTAAAACTCCGACATCGAGTTTTACGCGGCCATCACTTTGGACCGAGCCTTCGAATTCATTCATCGCTCCGAGGAACTCCCCGACCCTGCGATCCCGTGGTCCGTCGTATAGCTCTTGCGGCGCGCCGATCTGGAGAATCTTGCCGCCACTCATAACCGCAATTCGGTCGGCCAGCGCCATCGCTTCCACTTGATCATGGGTGACATACAGCACGGTGATGCTGAGCTTGGTCGCAAGGAGGCGGATCTCGTCGCGCACTTCTTCACGTAACCGCGCATCCAAATTGCTCAGAGGTTCGTCCATGAGCAGCACTTTGGGCTCGACCGCCAGTGCTCGCGCCAGCGCTACCCTTTGCTGTTGGCCGCCGCTCAAAAAAGGCACAGGCCGATCGGCAAGCGCCGCCAGTTGAACCAGCTCCAGGGCGCCCATAACGCGCTCGCGAATTTTGCCGCGCGCTAATCTGCGCTTGCCGTTAGCCAGGGGAAAAGCGACATTCTGGAAAACTGTCATGTGCGGCCAAACCGCATAAGATTGAAAGACCATACCGAGAGCGCGATCTTCGACCGGGATAAAAATTCCCCGCTCCGGCGCGCTTACGGTTTCGTCACCGAGCTTTATTTCTCCAACTTCCGGTTTCTCCAAGCCGGCGACGCACCGAAGGAGCGTCGTCTTGCCCGAACCGCTCAGACCGAGCAACACAAAAAACTCCTGCTCTCGCACCTGCAAGTCGACGGCGTCCACCGCGCGCACCACATCGCCACCGCTCTTGAAAATCTTTGTTAGTGAACGGATATCGATCATTTTTGCTTAACCGGCTGCTGAAAAGGCCCACCGCATCAAAAGGATGAATTATGAAAGCTGAAAGCAGAAGTTTCCGTTTTCAGCCTTCCGCTTTCATACTTGTTTTTCCCGCCTCCCATCTGAGACCTTTTTGAACAGCCGTGACGCAGTTTGTAAATACTCTTTAGCCGTGAGGCTATACTCACGCCCGTCACTCGTCTTCTACGCCGACGACGCGACATGTTGCAGGCGCCGCGCATAGATCCAAAATGTCGTCACAAGCGGCGCCATGACCGCCATCATGATGATTGCGATGGCGGCGGCATCGCCGAGGCCGCCGCCGTGCCACTGCCCCCATATATAAGTAGAAAGCACCTGGCTTTTCGGTGACGCCAGGAACACCGCCATGGTCAGTTCGCGATACGCGGATAACGACGTCCAGATCCAGGCGTAGACGATGCCGGGTCGAATCAACGGCACGATCACTTTGGCGAGAATGCGCAGAGTCGAAACTCCTCCGACCTGCGCCGCCTCCTCCAGCTCGCGGTGGAGTTGAATCATACTGTTGTTCAGCACCCGCGTACCGAAGCTCACCCAGCAAACTACATAGACAGCGACGATGACATAGATCGTGCCGTACACCGGCACGACGTTTGAAATCAACAAGGCGAAGTAAGCGATTGCCAGAGCAAAAAGCAAGTTCGGGACGGGGTGGGGCAGGAAGGCGACGGCATCCAATGCGACACGCCAGCGCAAACGCGATCGTGTAACGATCCACGAGATCGCGGCGCAAATGGTAACGATGAGAGTCGGTACCACGACCATGAGCAGCAATGTATTCAAACCCGCCTGAATCAGCCCAGTGTCAAGAGCGAGCGCGCTGTAACGATCAAAGGAAATCGAATCGAGCGCTTGCCGCGATGGAATTTGCACGTAAGGTAAGAGCGATACCCAGAAAATCGCGAGCAGCGGCAGAATGAAAGCCAGTGTGAAATACAATCCAAGCATTGCCCAGCCGAGCAACCACCAGCGG
>DASUVS010000301.1:0-7465 GCA_036378835.1 Binatia bacterium
CGTGATAAACCAGAGACTTGACGGGATTGAAAAAGAGATGAGCGCCGAGATGAACAGTGAAGGGTTCAAGCTCGGCCAGGTGGAATTCCGGCGTTTCTTTACCATTCGCTACCGCCGCCAAAGTGCTGGCGTGGAAATGCCGGTCGGTTGGGATCGTTTCAATCCTAAGCGCATGAGCGAAATGCACAGCGCATTTGAGAAAAAATACGAGGAGCTGTACGGGGTTGGCTCGGGTTACGCAAAAGCCGGCATCGAAATCAGTGAAATTCGTGTCGATGCCGTGGGCAAAGTGGCCAAGCCAAAGCTGACGGCGAAGCGAAAGAGCAACCGTGATGCCCGCTCGGCGCGCAAGGGTAAACGTGAAATATTTTTTACCCGGCCCGAACGTAAGTTCATCGACACCCCGATTTACGATTACGAGCGGCTTGGCGCCGGCGCAAGCGTGCGCGGCCCGGCAGTCATTGAGCTGCCGTTTACCACCGCGTTGGTGCCGCCGGGATTTACGGTTAAGGTCGATCCCTATCTCAACCTTGTAATGGAGATTGGATAGAGTCGAGTCGCCCTCGAAACCAAGTGCGACTCGCGCGAAGCGGTTCAGTTTGGCAACGTTCTGACGAACGCTGATATGAAATACCGTAGATGGCGAGCTCTAGATGGTTGTTTTTGCTGGCCCGCTCTATTGCAACCTTCCGACAAGGAGTGACTCGGGATGAAAACCAATCGCGTGACATATTACCGGTTCTGCCTGGCTGTCGCTTTTGCCGCTCTGCTATGGCCCGCGACATCGTTGGTCGCGCAAACGGTAAGGATCGCCGTCGGAACCGCAAGTGTGGCATCGCTGCCGACCTGGGTCGCCGCCGAAGGAGGTTATTTCACACGCGAGGGACTACATGCCGAGCTGATTTATATCCGTGGCGGACCCCAGACTCTTTCGGCTCTGCTCGGCGGCGACGTTAATTTTGCGCAGGTCTACAGCGGGCCGATTCTCTCCGCGCGTTTGACCGGAGCCGACGCCGTGATCGTCGCGGGTTTGATCAACCAACCGCTCTTTTCCGTCGTCACCGCCGCCGGCATCGACAAGCCGGAAGACCTGCGCGGCAAGAAAGTGGGCATCAGCACCTATGGTTCGGCCACGGATGTGGCGCTCAGGCTTGCGCTAAAAAAGTGGGGCCTTAAGCCCGAAAGCGAAGTCAATATACTGCAGATGCGCGGCGTCCCGGAAATTCTTCCCGCACTTGCTTCCGGGTCCATTCAAGGCGGCGTGCTCTCGCCTCCCACGAATATGATGGCGATCAAGGCGGGATTCAAGGAACTCTCATATCTCCCTCAACTCGGCATCTCGTTTCAACACACCTCATTGGCCACCACCCGCAGGTATCTCGATAAGAACCGCTCCACTGCTTTGAAGGCGCTCAAGGCTTACACGGCGGCCATCGAACGAATAAAAGCCGACAAGCCCTTCGCCAAGAGAGCGCTTTCGAAATATATGCAGACCAACGATAACGAAGTGCTTGAGTACAGCTATAATGCGGCGAATCCCGTGTTCAAGGCGCCTCCATACCCAACCCTAGACGGTATTCGCGCAACGCTAGATTTCCTGGCCGAAAAGGAGCCCAAGGCCAAACAGGCTCAGGCCAAGGAATTTGCCGATCTGTCGCTGCTCGAAGAGCTCGAAAAGACCGGCACGACGGATAAGCGATGAAATAAAGCAAACGGTTCCTGGAATCGCTTTTAAAGCGCAAGCTATGGGAACCGCATAAAAAGTAGAGGTAAAATAATGATTCAGAAGAAACCGACCATCGATCCGATTCGTTATGAAATGTATCTCCATCGCCTCTGGGCCATCGGCGAAGAGGGCCGCATGACCCTGCAACGAGTAACCGCTTCGCCGATTGTCTCTCAAGGAGGCGAGTGCATGAGCTCTTTCTATGACGAGACCGGCACCATGGTGCTTGCATGCTCGGGGCACTTGCGCTTTGCCGCCGCCACTTCGGATGCGATCCGTAACCTTATGCAGCGCTTCAGCAAAACTCCTGGATTTCACGATGGCGATCAGTTTTTTTTCAATGATCCGTATGTCGCCGGCTCGCACACTTACGACATGATGATTGTCAAACCGATTTTCTTCCGCGGCGAATTAATTGCGTGGACGGCGACCAGCACGCACACCGCGGACACCGGTGGCGTGCTCCGCGGCGGCGCCTATGAGATCTTCCACGAGGGAATTTGCATACCGGGATTGAAAATCGTTGAGAAGAACGAATTCCGCGAGGACGTATTTCAGACGCTGACGGGACAGTGCCGTGATCCGCAGTACGTGGGCCTGGATTTGAAGGCGATGATCGCGGGAAATAATATCTGCGCCAAGCGATATCTGGGCTTGGTGGAAAAATTCGGCCTCAAGTTCGTGCAATTGGCGGGCGAAAAAATGATTGCCGATTCCGAGAGTAAGGCCCGCGCGAAACTTAGATCGATGCCGGACGGCACCTGGATGACCCGCCAATACGTCACGACCTTGGATCGCAAGACGCGCAAATCGGTGGCGCAACAACTCTACTGTACCATGACCAAGAAACGCGACGAGTTGCTGTTCGACTTTACCGGCACGAGCCCGCAAACCGATACCGACCACAATTCGACCTTGCCCAGCACCGTGGCTCACCTGGCGTTGGCGCTGACCAATACTCTGTTCTGGGACGTGCCGTGGAGCGATGGCAAGATGCGTCCGGTAAAGGTTCATGTGCCGGAAGGATCCATTCTCAACTGCAAATACCCCGCGGCCTGCGGCGCCGGACCGCGCATCGGCAACGTGCTCGTATCGACGGTCTGCGAGGCGGTCGCAAAGATGATCTATGCTTCGGGCCGCTATGACGACGTCAACGCCTCGACCACGGGGAACTTGGAATTCGTCGGCGGTCCCGGATACTTCTACGGTGGTCACACGCGCGAAGGCATCGCCGTGGCTCAAGGACTCTACGATATCCACGGAGCGGGAATGGGCGCCAGGCCGCATGGTGATGGTGTCAATACCGGTGGGCACATGAATATTCCATCGGCGGGTATATCGGACATCGAGCGCATCGAGATGCAGTACCCGTTTCTTTATTTTACCCGCGCGCACAACCCGGACGGCAGCGGCTTCGGGCAGTACCGCGGCGGGCTGGGCAGCTATCGTATTTATCTGATCTATGGCTCGAAAGATTGCAGCGTCGACTACAAACCGTATGGCGGTGTCGCTCAGGGTGGCTTCGGCCTCGCCGGGGGTTATCCGACCGGCATCGGCGCAACCCGGGTGATGATCGAAGCCGGTCTCGAAATGCTCGGCCGAGTCAAAGCCGGCGAATATCCGACGGTGGCAGCGATGCGCGCCGGAGAATGGGGCAAATCAATCTTACCGGCAGGCGTGCCCGAGCGAGTGCCATTGCCGGAAGGCACTTTGTTGGTCGACTACGTAGCCGGAGGCGGTGGATTTGGCGACCCCATCGATCGAGACCCCGCCGCCGTCTTGAAAGACTTCGGTTACGGCTGGGTAAGCCGAGAAATCGCGGAAAGAATCTACGGCGTTGTCTTTGCCGACGGCGGTAAGCTTGTCGACGGCGCCGCCACGGAAAACTGCCGCCGCGAAATACGCGAAGCGCGCAGGCAAGACGCGCCGATGTCGCAGAAGTCCAACGGTCTGGCGGGCGAGGTTGGCCGTGACTCGCGCCCACCGCTGCGCTTTCACGCGGCTTTGGAGATCGTTGGCAACGGCAAGAGAAAGACTATCCGTTGCAGCCGCTGCGGTCACCTGTACTGCAAAGGCGATGAAAACTACAAACAGCATGCGCTTCATCGGATTGTGGATCTCAATGACGTCATGCCGCCATTGCCCACGGGCGAACGTTATATCGGCGAATACCACATCTACTCATGCCCGGGCTGCGCCACGCAGCTGCAAGTGGATTTGTTTAGCCCGAGCCTTGGCGGCGATCCGGTGTTGTGGGATACGAGAATAGCATAGCTCACATCCAGTCAGGAAAGATCGATATGGCATTCGGATCGAATGAAACGTGAGCAACCATCATTATGACATGGTGAAATCCGCCGGATGCGACTCCTGTTCATGGACTAAGCATCATGGCGCTTTGGAGGCGACAAATGAAATTGAGCCGATTCGCGAGGCTTCTCTTTGCAGTGATTTTGCTGGCGTCAGCGGCGCAAGAAATAAGCGCGCAGGATCGTATCAGTCTCGGCATCACGACCAAGACCGGCAGTACTGGCCTGCCGTTCGTAATCGCGGAAGAGAAAGGATTTTTTAAGAGCGAAGGTCTTAACGCGGTTTCGGTGGTGATGCAGAACCAGGTCGTGGTCAATGGCGTTGTCGCGCGCCAGGTCGATTACGGCGGGACCTTCTCGAACTTCGTTGGAGCGGCTCTGTCGGGGCTTCCCGTGCGCATCGTGATGGCCGTCATGGAGGGCTCGGACCATTACCTGGTGACGAGCCCGAACATAAAAAAAGTCGAAGACCTCAAGGGCAAAAAATTCGGCATCAGCAGTTTCGGCGGCACTCCGCACAGCGAAGCCGTCATGATTCTCCGGAAGTACGGGATGAATCCGGAAAAGGATGTTACGTTTCTGCAAATCGGCGGCAGTTCGTCCCGTTATACGGCATTGGATAGCGGCGCCATCGATGCCGCGATGCTGGTGCCGCCTTTCAACAAGCTTGCCGCTAAGCGGGGATTTAACGAAATCCTTTCTTTCAATGAGATTATGAACATCCCCTTGGGAGGCCTGACCGTTCACACCCAAAGGATCAAAGAAAAACCCGATGAAATCGTCAGAATGATCAAGGCCATGCTGAAAGGGGTCAATTACATCCGCAACAACCAAGCCGAAATCCTTTCAATCATGGCAAGCAAATGGGGTATCAAAGAGGCGGATGTGCGCGAGGGCATTTACCGCGACATCGTCGGGATCTACACTCGAAATGGCGTCGCCTCGGACGAGACTATGAAGAACGTTATTCAACTGGTGCGCGACACGCGAAAATCCAAGGATGATTTGGGGCTGTCCGACATCGTCGACTGGAGCTTTGCCAAAAAAGCACAAGCCGAATTAAAGATTCGATGACTCCTGCTCCAGGTTCAAGTGGTTTAAATAGTTCAAGCCGTTCAAGTCGTTTCAGATGAACTCGCGGAGACGGGGGTTTGAACTGCTTGAACGGTTCCAGCGTTTTGAACCATCGGCTCGTTCTACGAACCTAGCTTCTTGAAGAATCCCTCTTTTTCGATATCATCGAGCAGCGAATGATCGATGAACTCCTCCGCGGTGCGATTTTTCAATTCGGGATTATGCTCGGCATAGAATTTGATCGTGTCCCGCACACCGGATAAATCGACCCGCGGCGGCAGTGAAAAACGCGGCGCGAAATAGTTATAGGTTGATTGGAGCGTTTCCGCGTCGTCGATGCGCATGCGTCTGGCAAACACCTTCATAGTTCTCGCGCGGTCATTTTTGATCGCGTGAACCGCTTCGGAGTAGGCCCGGACGAAACGCTTGACCCGATCGCGGTCTTCCCGGAGAAAACTGCCTTTGATGTAGAGAGAGGATTGCGTGAAGTTAGCGCTCATCTCTCCCATATCGGCTAATACCCGATAGCCCGCCTGAACCGCCTTGGTTAGATGCGGCGGTGAAAGTATCGTGGCGTCCGTTCGGCCGGTCATCAGCGATGCGAGGCGAGTCGGCGCATCGCCGCCGATGATCACCTGAATATCAGGCAGCTTCAGACCCCATTCCCTTAACGCCAGCTGAAGGGCGAGATCATTGGAGCCGCCGAAATTGAGAATGTTGACTTTCTTACCGGGTAAATCCTTGGGTGTGCGAATCTCGGGCTTGACGATAAAGGCGTAAGGGAATTTGTTGTACGAAGCGGCGATGACTTTTAGGTCGGCGCCGCGAGCAGCGGCGACGATAGGGCCGGTTGCCGAGCCTGTGGCAAACTGGGTGCTGCCGCCCAGCAACGCCGCCACCGAGCGAGCACTGCCGTTGATCATGATCACATCGACATCCAGGCCGTGCTTATCAAATATTTTTAGATCCTTCCCGACCCACACAGTGCTTTGAAAACCGGAGAGCCCGCCATAGTCGGCGACGAGCTTGTCCGCTGCTTCTGGCCTGGTGATCAACAGCCATAGTAACGACAATGCCGAAAACGCAGCGGAGATGAGCTTCATGTTAACTCCTGAGTCGTCATTCCGGGCAAGCTGGGGATAGCTAGCGCGACCCGGAATCCGCTTGTAAGGGCGGGTTTGAAACCCGCCCCTACAGATGCCCGCTTTCGCGCGCATGACGGTGGGAGACGTCGATTCTTTTGCAAATGTCCAATCCTTAGCCGTCAGTTAAGTCTCGGCATGATCTCTTTTTTGAAGAGATCGAGAGAAGAAATGACTTTCTGATGAGCGAGGTTGCCAATGTGGAACATACCCATGAAGTGATTCGCGCCGATCTGCTTCATTTGATCCTGAATTTGCCGCGTAACGCTGTCGGGATCGCCCGCGATCATATAACCGCTCTTTATCAACTCGTCCCAGCCGAGCGTTGAGAAATCGATGCGCGAACGATTGCCTTCACGGAAATAGTTGAAAGAGCGTTCGCTGGTGAGTTTGGCCAGGAGTTTCTGTTGATCGGCCGCCTTTTGATTGATGGCGTCATTGAAGCCTCGATTGTAGACCGAAAAAAAATACCGCATAGCCGGCTCGGCGATCTCTTGAGCTTTCTTGTTCGAGTCATCGATATAGATGTGACGGCATAGGATGAAATCGTCGGGCTTGGCGTTCCACCCATCCTCCTTGGCCTTGATACGATAGTAGTTGAAGGTATCTTCGATCTGCCCGTTGGTCTGGTACACCTGCGCGCATGGCAGGTGCCGCTTAACGCACCACTCGATCGATTCGGCGCTGCGCGCCGCGATCCAAATAGGCGGATGGGGTTGCTGGACAGGGCGCGGCCAAATGGCGCAATCTTTGAGCTTGTAAAATTCTCCCTCGAAGCTCCAGACCGAATTGGTCCACGCGGTCATGATCAGATCATAGGCTTCTTGAAATCGCCCGCGCGATTCTTCCGGATTCACGCCGTACCATACATACTCGGCGGGAATGCCGCGCACGAACCCGGCGATCAACCGGCCATTCGAAAGGCAGTCCACCATCGCGTATTCTTCGGCAACGCGCACCGGGTGATCGCGCAGCGGAAGAATATTTCCGAGCACGCCGATCTTGATTCGCTTGGTTCTCTGGCTCAAAGCAGCGGCGATAAGATTTGGCGACGGCATGGTGCCGTAGGAACTATAGTGATGCTCATTGAAAACAACGCCGTCCAGGCCAAGCTCTTCACAATAGGCCATCTCGTCCAAGTGTTCGGCATAGTTGGCGGCGCCTTTTATCGGATCGAAAAAATTGCTCGGCACCGGCGTCCGCGGCGCGTCTTT
>DASUVS010000302.1:0-14038 GCA_036378835.1 Binatia bacterium
CTGGGTAATATCGCCCTTCACTCGGGGGATATGCCCGAAGCTGAGAAATGGTTTTCCGAGGCTCGAGAAATCGATGCAGAGCATCCTGCGGTTCTACTAGCCTGGGGACGCTTGCTCGCGGCGCAAGGCAAGGCGGAGACGGATGAAAACCGTTCCAAAGCGCAACTTCAACAGGCGCGCGAATTTTTGGAGAAATCGAAAATCAAAGGCGAGGACTCGGCGACGATCCATTCCGAGTTGGGTGATATTTATTTTAGGCTGTCGATGTGGGATAAAGCCGCCGCAGCCTACGAGGAAGCATTGCGGCTGCGGCGGAGAAGAAATGACTGGCGGCGAATATTGGGCCAGGCTTATGCGCAGCTTGGTCGGATCAGAGCGGCAGAACGGAAATTCCGGGAAGTCTTGGCGTTCAGCCCGGACGACGTGGAAGCATGGAGAGGCCTGCAATCAATCGGCAAGAAGTATTAGATTCAGGTTTGCAGGCTGGTTCACACGAAGGCCCACGGCAAATCGCCATGGGCCTTCGTGTTTTCCTTTCCGGTCGACTTTGCAGTTCCTATCGCAGCGCTCTATTTTGGCGATGATCGAAAGCCCCTGAAGGAGAAATCCAATGGTAAAAGAAACAATCGGCATTGTCGGGGCCGGAAAAATCGGTTCGGCGATCGCGCGAGGGATCATCCGTGCGGGTCTCGTAACTGCCGATCAGATCATGGCCAGCGATGTCAGCGATGCTTTGCGGCAGGCCATCGCCACCGAGTTGGGGATCCGAGTATCTCCGGACAATCAGCAGCTGTGTGACTTTGCCGATGTCGTCATTCTTGCGGTTAAGCCACAGATTCTAGACTCCGTGGTAAAGCAGATGGCAACAAGTTTGGGTGCGGGCAAGCTGTTGGTTTCCGTAGCAGCGGGTGTGCCGCTTTCCCGGATTGAAGCCGGCTTGGCGCCTGGCGCTCGCGTTGTTCGAGTGATGCCGAACATTTGCTGCGTCGTTGGCGCCGGTGCGGCGGCTTATGCAGGGGGAACGTACGCGACGCCGCGGGATTTGGAGATCGTTGGTGCGATTCTCAACAGTTTTGGGGTTGGCTTGCCCGTCGAGGAAAAGGATTTGGATGCCGTCACCGGGTTGAGCGGCAGCGGGCCCGCCTATGTTTTCCTTTTCATTGAGGCACTGGCCGACGGCGGGGTGAAAGTTGGCCTAACGCGGGAGGTGGCGCTTAAGCTCGCGCTTCATACCGTCTATGGCGCGGCGCGCATGGCGCTCGACAGCGCCAAACACCTGAGCGAGCTGAAAGACGAGGTGACTTCGCCGGGCGGCACTACTATTGCGGGTTTGTATGCCCTTGAACAGAAATCCCTTAAAGGAATCGTGATGGATGCGGTTGTCAGTGCAGCCAAACGCTCGCAGGAACTCGGGGGATGATAAGAACTCAAATCACATCGGTTAATACGGCAGCAGAGTAAATCCGCGGTTACTTCCTTTTCCAACTTCCTTGCGAGTCCTGGATCCACCAGCCAGACTGCGCCTGGTCGATCCAGCTCTTGGCAAATATTCCCTTGATCTTCGGCACCGCCTCTGCAGGTATATTGTTGGCTTTCGCAATCTCAGCATACAGCGCTTCGCGGTCGCGGTTCTCGGCTTCGATTAGCTGTTGCGCTTCAGCCCGCTCTTTGAGACTTAATCCGTCGCTGCTGCGAACCACCAGCAGGCCGTCTTGATTGATGCCGGCGTTGCCTTTGTCCAAATAGGGTTTGATGGCTCCGCTGCGGCGCTTTATCGACTCTCTCAGACCACGTATTGCCGGGTTCGATACGTTGATATCGGCTTCTTGGGCAAAAGCCTCACGGGTGAGGGCGAGGGAGACGATCCTGGAGGGAGCGAATCGCAGCAAACTCTGAGGCTGAACTTGCTCCGATTTCCCGTTCGGGCCGCCCCATGTCTCTTTGACTATTTCATCGGCGGCGCGCTGGACCGCGGCAGCGGGAAAATAGATGTTCACGGTAACACAGGCACTGAGAAGAAGTAATAAAAACACAGTAAATCGTCGCCGCATCAGTCCTCCTACTTCACTTGCGGACTCTCGGTCGTAATCCGCTCTAATCTTCGCAACAGCTCAGAGAAGCCGATCTCTTGTGTGTGGCTGATGATATTGACCGTCGGCGGCAGCAGGGTGCCGACCACCAGAAATTCTTTCCCGTCTCGACTTTCGACCCCTCGCAAAATCAATTTGTCGTTGCTCAGGCTCGCTCTGAAGCCCATTTTGCTGTACCGGAAATTCTCGAAAAATCCGGCTAAACCGCTATAAAGGACATTCGAATCCTGTCCGGAACTCAGAATAGTGATTTTGTTCAAAGCTTCGACGCTAATCCATTGACTACTTCCCGGCCGCTCGACGGTTTCAGCCTGCGCTTGAAAGCGCGCCGGTTGTCCGTCAGTGATCACGAGATCGTTAACAACTCCATCTAAAATGCCCGAGATCTTGCCAAATGAAAAGGTATCGGAAACTTGCTCCAACCGGATGTTTTGAAAACGTGCGGTGAGCTTGAGCGATGGTATGGCGGCGAACGGATTCTCGATCTCCATCCGATCAATTTGCAGTTGCCCGCCGAACAAGTCCGCGTGCACCTGACCCTCGCTGCGCAGTGTCTCTCGCGTCGAACGAATCTGCGGGATGGCTCCACTCAATGTTCCGCTAAAGCGGGGCCAGCCCAAAGCATCGGTCAATTCCTGAAGTTGCAAAAGTTTTAGCTCGAGAGAAAAAGACATCGCTTTGGGGTCGTTGATAATATCGGGCCAGGCTAAATTCGCGATCTCCACACTGCCGCCGAAAAGTGCGAGGCGAACCGGCTGGTGTAAAAGCAGTGTATTATGCGACAACGAAACTGCGGTGGTTATTGGCTCAAGCGAGCGCGATCCGAAACGGCCGCCCCGGATCGAGAGAATTCCGGGGGTAGCGCGGTTCGCGCTGTTTGATTTTTCTGGATAACTGATCTGGAACGGTAAGGTAAGGGCTACCGGAGCAATTTCCCAGTCATTCGGTTTGCCGCGCAGTTCGCCGTTTTCCAAAGTCATGCGGCCTGCGGCAACCAGGTGGTCTAAATTGCCTTGCGCGTGAAGCTGAAAAGCGATTTGTCCGCCAACGCTTAAGTTGTCGAGTATGGGATACTGACGTTTGAAATTTTCCTGAACAAAGAAATTGAAGAAGCCGCCGGCATTGAAATTTTCGGCATGCGCCTGAATGTCGGCCAATGGTGCCCGCGCCAGTTGATTGATCGTGCCGCTAACCCCGATGTCACCGATGGAGGCAAGAGCTAACCGGGCCTGACGTAGTCGAACGCTGTCGCCACCCGGTAAATAGTCGAGGTCAAAGTCCAACACCGGCCGTTGTCCACCCAGATCGGTGAAAAACTTGCCCCATAACATTTCACCGCGTTGTAACGATAACTTGCCGGCGAACCGCATCGAGTGCCCGGGAGTTTCTGAAATAACCTCGATGCTGCCCGACAAGAGCAAATTTTCACCGACGGTAGTGCCATCGGCTGACGCGAAGCGGCCGCCGCTTATTTCAACTCGCCCGTTGACGACTAGCGGCGCTTCCGTTGTGTAGCCGACCGACCCATGGATCTGCACCTGCTCGGCGCCGCCTCCAGTGCGGCCTTTTGAACCGGCTACGAGCGATTGTCCTTTGATCGAAACCTTATTTAACTCCAGCGTTGAAGCCTTCCAATCAATCGGTGCATGTAAGGCGACATCGGCCAAGGAAAAGTTGCTTCCTTGGATATTCAATTTACTGCTAGTCACTGTGCCGGTTACGTGCAGCGATCTCCAGGATCCGTTGAGCGTTAATTCCGCTGCGGCCATTCCATCATAGCTCCACTGATTGAAAGGCTCCGGCAAAAACGTCTTGAGAGCCTGCCACGGCACGTTGAGCACTGACAACCGAGTAGCGTTGAGAAAGACGTCGCTGTCCGTGCTGACGGTACCTTGCGCGTGAGCCGTGCCCAGCGGGGTACTTATTTTTAGAGCAGTAACTGAGAAGCGCTGATCGGCCGCTGAATAACTGCCTATGAGGGTTGCCACAGCTGCGCCCTCATTACCTTCGCTTGCTTCAGTGACGAGGTTATGAAAATTGGCGACCTCTAACTTTGCGGTCACTGTCGCCTGACTGAAGTTCGTATTCGAAGTCACCCGAGCATCAAGGAGGCCGGTCAACGGTTTGAAACCGATTTTAAAATCATCGAATTTTGCGCTTACCGTCAGATTCGTTTTCTCGTTCGGAGTCGTCGTCAGCTTTGCCTGCAGACGCAACAGTTCTTTCGCTGTTTTTTCTGGATCGGGTAGAGGAAGCAGACGATCAAATGAGTGTTCGCGAAGGACCAGATTGACGCTGGTTTCATCTTTCTCCCTGGTGAAAAACAGCTCCGCTTTGGCCTTTAGCCACGGCACGTCAGCATTCACGCTAATACTGCTTAATTGTCCGAGAGTCAGGTTTTCGGCCCGCAAGTTGATCGAAGAAAATTCAACGCCCTTATGGTCCGCTGCATTTAAAATAACGGCGCCATCATGGATTTCCAGGTGACGTATTCGCAGCGGTGAAAATGCTTGAGCTGGGGGTTTCAGTATTTCGTCTAACTCTAGATGAATCATCGGGCGGTCTATCGTCACTCGCTGAATTTTCTTGTGGAGGAGATCAAGAGGATTGACACTTATCGCGATACCGGCAGCGGTAGCTACGACATGATCCGATTGCCCGATGGTGAGCGCGGTACCGATTATTCTAAACGGGAAGCCAAAACTGATGTCGTTAAAAGCAATTTCATAGCCGGTTCCAATCGAAAGCTCACGTTCCAACCACAGCTGAAATCGTGAAGAGTAGAAGACTGCAAAGAGCGTTGCGTAGGCGAGTGTTATGAGAGTGAGACAGACCAGAGTTGACGTAACAAAGTAACGTTTCAAAACAGCCAGAAGATACACGCTGGTAATAAGACGGGCAACTAGGTGTCGCTCGGAATCACCGCTGGAGTATCGAAACTATGGCGGCAGATAGCAAACGGCGAATTTTAGCCCCGACAGAACCCATGGATGGAATTCCCGACCGCGTTTCATAAATACGTTCTTACTATGGGTTGTAGGGAGGCAAGCTTCCTCCCTCTAGATCTAGTTACCTCGAAATTCGTAGTTCCGTGATAACCTTAAAGATTACATGAAGTTCGTAAATGGTTAAATTTTCTTGACAAGCACAAATTCCTATACTACGTTAGCCGAAATTTTGACTACTTTTTGGGGAGGCAGAGATGCAAAAAAATAAATATCTAGCGTTGACTGCAGCCGGCTTTTTCTTGGCTGGTTGCACGGGGATGACGCGTAATCAGGCTGCCACGGTCGGCGCATTGACATGCGGCGTCGCGGGCGCTGGCGCCGGCGTGTATGCGGCGCATCAAGGCATTAACGGTAAACATAAAAATGAGGCAGCCGGTGCCGCAATTGGCGCGGTTAGCGGCGCACTGCTTTGCGGCGGTCTGGCCTATTTGATCGCCGAGGATCCCAAACCAGCGCCGAAACCGCCACCGCCTCCACCACCGCCACCGCCGCCGCCACCACCGGCACCAAAGCCAGCGCCGCCGCCACCGCCTCCACCACCGCCGCCTCCTCCGCCTCCTCCACCGGCGCCGAAGGTTGAGCGAACCATCATTTTGGACGACGTTCTTTTTGACTTCGATCGGAGCAATGTCAAGCCCGAAGCGGCGAAGATTCTTGATCGTCTGGTGGCGTTCATGCAGGAGAATAAAAATTCTAAGGTGACATTGTCGGGGCACACCGATAACGTTGGTTCAGATGCCTACAATCAGAAGTTATCAGAGCGCCGGGTTGCCGCAGTCAGGGAATACGCTGTAAAGAAGGGTGTCGACGCAGGACGTATTTCGGGACAAGGGTTTGGTGAGAGCAAACCAATCGCCGACAACAAAACCCGAGAGGGCCGGTCAAAGAATCGCCGGGTCGAAATCAAAGTCAACTAGAATCAACAACTCGGATGGAATTCTCAATGCGGATGCCAGGAAAGATGATGGTTTTTTTCCTCGCATCCGCATTGTTTTTTCCGACGCTTGCTCCTGCAGAGAACTTTACATTCAAAGAAATTGAAGCTCGAGTTCTGGAATACCGGAATTGGTTGGACCAAGTCGGATCCAACGGTTCACGCTTTTGGGTCCGATTAGACAGCAGCAAAAGACCCCATAAGCTTTACGTGGGCGAAGGTTTCATGCGGGCAGGTCCCGACGAAAAAGAAAATTTTGTCGAGATCTTCTCGCGCTTTCTCGCCGGCCATCCTGAGAAGAACATGCTGATCGACATTTACGATGCCACCAGTGGTAAACCCATCGGTGAGTATGGTTTTGGCGGTTTTAAGCTTTTTAGTCTCGACGTTTCATCGCTACCGCAAAAATAGCACTTTGCTTCTATAGCTCTCGTTACCCAAAGCCCGCATATCAAGCCTTTCATTCGCTCGTACCTTTCTATAAGTACAGCGTCATGAAATCCGTATTCGCCTTGAGGCAGGATGCCCGAGAAATATTCAATGCGGCGCTAACGGCTGCAGATTCCGCTAAAGCCGTTTTACGTCATCTCATATTCGACGGCGAGTCTGTTGTTATTGGCCGTCGGCATTATGGCTTGAAGGATTATCGAAGAATAATAGTTGTTGGCGCGGGTAAAGGCTCGGCTCTGATGTGTCGCGCTGTCGAGGAATTGATCGGAGAGTGGCTGTATGGCGGAATCATCATAGTTAAATACGGCTATGCGGTTCCGATGAAGAAGATCGGGATCATCGAAGCGGGCCACCCTATTCCCGACGAGAATGGATTAATAGCCACACAACAAGTAGTTAGCTTATTGCGTGAGACTACGACCGAAGATTTAGTGATAAATCTGATCTCCGGCGGCGGATCGGCCTTGTTATGGAGTCCGGCGGACGGTGTCTCTTTTCGCGAGAAGCAGGAGATGACACGAGTCTTGTTGAACTGCGGCGCCCCGATCCGCGAAGTTAATGCGATCAGGAAGCATATCTCAAAGGTAAAAGGCGGTCGCCTCGCCAGACTTGCTTATCCGTCAACGCTGATTTCGTTGATCTTGTCGGATGTTGTGGGAGACTCGATTTCAGCCATCGCTTCGGGTCCCACAGCACCGGATCCAAGCACGTTCTCTAAGTGCCAGATCATTCTTGATAGCTACAGACTCCGGACCGAGAAATTCGGTTCCATCGCGAGATTGATCGATAGGGGCAGCGCAGGAGAGGTCGAAGAAACTCCAAAGCCGGGCGATCCGATATTCGAAAAGGTTCTAAATGTAGTCATCGGCAGTAATCGCCTGGCGGTAAGCGCCGCGAAGGAGCATGCCGAAATTCTGGGGTACGATGTCAAGGTGATCGAACATCTTGCTGAAGGTGAAGCGACTGAACTCGCTACGGCTCATGCCGCGATAGCCAAAGAAATCTATCATTCAGGGACCGCCCGGCGACCCGCTTGCGTCATCTCCGGGGGTGAGGCAACAGTTACCGTCCGTGGCGATGGCTTGGGCGGTCGCAACCAGGAATTTGCGGTGGCAACGGCGCTGGAGCTCGCCGGTTCTGAGGGCATCGTTGCACTGATCGGAGCAACCGACGGCGGTGATGGCCCCACCGATGCGGCAGGAGGGATCGTCGATGGCGGCACGGTTCGCCGGGGCAAAATTAAGGGTCTCGATGCGCGAGACTACCTCAACAGAAATGACTCCTACCATTATCTGCAGGCAACGGATGATTTGTTAATTACCGGACCCACCTTTACGAATGTCATGGATCTCCGGCTGTTTATCATAGATACCGATCTGGCCTGATTAAAATCACGCGGTTCACCGTCGTGGCGGTGTTTCACCAGCCGAGAGTCAGACTTGCTATAGCCAGCCTTAATGGATCCAAGCGAGAAACAAGTTTGCAAAATGAGTTGATTTCAATTCTGTTCATGATTAAAGTGCCCGCTTCCTTGGTGATCCGGTTTTTCGGACGAGGACGGCGACTTAAAAAATTTGCCGGGAGTTGAAAAATGATCGATGTTAGTTTGCGAGGAGTTAGATGCCGGGCAGCGCAGGAAATTCTTGATAGCGATGGCACCGTCGATGTCCTCACTGAGGGAACTATCATTTATGAACTCGAAGGTGAAGGTGGACAGCTCGTCAGTGTCCAATGGGACACCGGTACGACTTGCTTAGTATCATCGGAGGAGATCGAGATAACCGACCGCAGCGTAAGTTGGCAGTGATCGCAGCTTGTCATTTAAGCCGCAAGCGTCAGTTCTTCGCGTGTCTCGCTTAGATACTCGAAAGCTAATTTATGCCGGCTGAGCCGGTAATTTGATAGCCAGCTTTTGCGAAAGATCTTCAAAGATCGTTAGCCATTCTTCTGCTGTGTCATCGCCTTCCATCCGGCGCTTTTGCATCCTCGGATAAATTGATTGCGTCAAGGCATAAACAATGTTCTGCACTCGCCATAAATCGACGGGAAACGGCAGCTTTACCAGTAAGCTAGTTGCGTCCCGAAGTTGCCGCAGGACGATCAGGGTTGGAGTCCGTGCCACACCATTGGCGAGCCGTTCCAAATTTTGCCGGTAAGCAAATTCTAGAGTAGGTGCATCCAGCGTAACTCCGGCGATTTTCGCCGACTCCAATAAGGCACTGACACGTTCGTCATTGATTTCCTGGCCTAGAAGCGCCCGGCGCAAATCGCCATTAAGAACCAGTTCTGCGGCCGCTGTAAACGCTTTTGGTAGCGGAACATGCAGGTCCGTCAGGTAGCGCATTACCGGCGCGCGTTGCTCGTAAATTTGCCGGTATAATGTCTCGCTCTGGCCCAAGGCCGAAGCCAAAATGTTATCGATTACGGTTCTCTGTTCCTCACGAAAAAGCGACCGCAAAGAATAATTTGATTCACCAAAGCAACGATCCATGACCCGGATCACTTCGCCGAAGTCCGCGCGAGTGAACGGGGATACCAGTTCACCGATTAGACCCTGATAGACTCCATCCGGCATGAACTCTAAAACCCCACCATTGACGTTATGGTCGCCCATGTGCAGCACGCCAAAGCTCAGGATCGATGATTCCCGAGTGATTGCGCTGGTTAACTTTACACGGCCTACGGCTAGCCTGGCGGTGCCGGCGTTGAATACCTGATAATCGTCACGTTCTGCGCGAAAACAGTAGATTGAGGTTTTGTCCGGATAGCTTTCAAACAGTGAGCGCACCGCGTAATGAGCGCCGATTCTCTCCCAATCGACGATTGCCGTGCGTACGAGCCGGTCGTAGATGTCCCTTCCACCACCGCGGTCCGATAGATTGCTCTTGGCCGCGGATAATTTCTCGACAAACTGAGACTCCGGTGATTCACCAAACAACTCCTGGCTCAACTGTACTACCCGCGCGGCAAACTGAATGATTTGCACGGTTTCAATCCCCGACAAGTCATCGAAGAACCAACCACAGCTGGTATACATCAGCATGGTATGGCGCTGAAGCTCAAGCAGTTTTAGTGCTATTACTGTGGAGTTGGCGTCGAGTGGACCGACAGCATGACGTGAAAAGAAGCGCTCAACAATCTCCGGCGCCCGGTTGTGAACGACATCTATATAATCGTCGCGCGCTGCCCAAGGATCTTTTAAAAACTTGCGCGCTTGAGTTTCGAAAGGTCCTGAAAGCGAATCCCGCAACCAATCCAGCGCATTACGCAGTGGTGTTCGCCACTCCTGATTCCAGTTCGGTTGTCCTCCGGTACTGCAGCCACAGTTGCTCCACCACCGGTCAATGCCATGAAAACAACTCCAGGAGCTTTTTTCGACGATTTCAACTTGTTGCGTTGGCGGGTGGCGCTCCAAATATTCCCCGTAGTTTGTCAGCTGGGCCAAGTTTTTGGATTCGATTTGGTTCAGGGCGTAAGCCAAGGCCATGTCACCGAAACGATGATGGTGCCCGTAGCTCTCGCCGTCGGTTGCGATATGTACCAGCTGTGGCCAACTCGGTTGACCCGAAAATGCGCCGAGGAGCCGATCCGCAAAATGATCCCCGCGCGTCAGTAACCCTTCAAAAGCGACGGCCCGCGCGATCGGTCCGTCGTAAAAGAATAGCGAAATGCTTTTACCGGAAGCTAGCTGTTGTGAGTAAGCCCGCGTGGGATCAATTTTTCCTCCAGTCACATCCTGCCATTGCGGCGCGTCCGCGCGCAGCATCCGCGACGCCTGGTGTGGCGCAAGGATCGTAAATCGAATTCCTTCTTCCGCCAAAATCTCCAGCGTTTCCAAATCAACGGCCGTCTCCGGCAACCATAGCCCTTCGGGTCGGCGCTTGAAACGGCACTCGAAATCAGCAATGCCCCAGAGAACTTGTGTCCGTCGATCTCGCCGGCTGGCCAGCGGCAATATCATGTGGTTGTACGGTTGCACAATCGCCGACCCATGCCCCGCAAACCTCTGCATGCTCAGACGATCCGCGGATAAAATTGCTGCGTAAACTTCCGCTTCGTTATTCTCTAACCACTGAAGCAGGGTCGGGCCAAAATTGAAGCTGATCCTGGAGTAGTTGTTGACCAGCTGAACAATTTGACCCTGATCGTCTAGGATCCGCGCTACTGAATTGGGCGCATAACATTCAGCTGTGATGCGCTCATTCCAATCGTGATAGGGATACGCCGAATCCTGTAACTCGACTGTTTCAAGCCAGGCATTTTCTCGCGGTGGCTGATAGAAGTGCCCGTGAATGCAAATGTAACGGTCCATCTAGATTGATCCGATTAATCGATGAATACGGGAGAACATCAGCGAAACAGTTGGCCCTTGAAGGAATGATCCGTGAAAGAAAACGTGAACGAAGTGGGATTTTCGGGACGAGGCACGGGCAATCAAGGGTTGGTCATAATCCAGCTGCTCTTGCGTTCACCTCGGGCAACTACGACAATACCGGTCTCCGAGACAAAATAATGCTCCTTGTCATGCGTGGCGTCGTAGCCAATTTGCGTTCCTGAAGGGATGACATTGGATTTGTCAATAATAGCGTTGCGTATCTTGCAGTGGCGGCCAATCTCCACCCAATCCATAATCACCGAGTCTTCGATTTCGCTGTAGCTGTGGATCCTGACGTTTCTACCGACGACACAATTTCGTACCAAGCTGCCACTGACGATGGTTCCTTCCGAAACAATAGAGTCTAACGCCATTCCTTTACGATCGTACCAGTCGAACACAAACTTGGCCGGCGGATCGCCGGACCCGACGGTACGCAATGGCCAGCTCCGATTGTAAAGATTGAACGATGGGTCCACAGAGCATAAATCCATATTTGCCTCATAATAAGCTTCAATGGTTCCGAGATCACGCCAGTAACTGGCTTCCTCTCCCTTGAACGGAACGGGTACGCGATTCTTGCGAAAGTCGTACGCAAAAACTCTTTGATCCAGGATGAGATCCGGAAGCAAGTTCCGCCCAAAATCGTGAACGCTGCGATTGTTCTTGGCATCGGATACGAGAGCGGGAACCAGCACGTCGGTATTGAACAAATAGTTGCCCATCGAAACTAGCGCATAATCCGGTTCGCCTGGGATGGATTTCGGCCGGCTCGGCTTTTCATCGAAGCCGATAATGCGCCAATCCGGATCCACTTCAATGACGCCGAAAGCACTGGCCTCGTTGATTCTCACCGGGAGCGCGGCAACGGTAGTATCGGCATTCTTCCGCTGGTGCTCGTCGATCATCTGCCGGATGTTCATTCGATAAATATGATCAGCGCCAAAGATGGCCACAACCCTCGGGTTGTGCCGTTCGATCAGATATAGATTTTGGTAGACGGAGTCTGCAGTGCCCTGGTACCACTCAAATCCCATACGCATCTGGGCCGGTACGGCTGTAACGAAATGTTCCCCCAAGAAGTCAGTGCTGCGCCAACCACGATCGAGGTGCTCAAGCAGTGATTGGGCTTTGAACTGGGTCAAAACGTAAATCGATAGAATGCCCGAATTGACGAAGTTGGAGAGAACGAAGTCGATGATCCGATATCTTCCACCGAAAGGCACGGCAGGCTTGGCCCGATCTTGAGTTAAAGGAAAAAGCCGTTCACCTCTACCACCGGCTAGCACAACTCCTAAGACGTACACTGATCGCCCTCGTATCCGGCTTAAGCCAGCAACTCGTGATAGATCCTGCTATATGCTTTCGCGGAACGATCCCACGAAAAATCCATGCTCATCGCTCGGCGCTGTAACGCAGTCCAGGATTTCTTATCGGGAAACAGCTTCAAAGCTCGATCAATCGTTTCCAACAGCTCCTGCGCCTCATAGGCTTCAAACACAAAACCGGTGCCCTCTGACCTCTCGGCGTTGTAATTCTGTACCGTGTCCTTTAAGCCGCCCACAGCGCGCACGAGTGGAATTGTACCATATTTCAAACTAAACATCTGATTCAATCCGCACGGCTCAAAGAGCGAGGGCATCAAAAAGATGTCAGCGCCGGCTTCGATCTGATGCGCCAGCGATTCATCGAATCCGATGCGTACTCCTACCTTGCCCGGGAATTGCGCCGCTGCATTAGTAAAGAAGTCTTCATAGCGACTATCACCAGTTCCCAAGAGTACGAATTGAACATCTCGTTCGATCAGCGCGGAAAAAATCTGTTCGATTAGATCGATGCCCTTTTGCGAGGTCAACCGCGAAATAATGCCGAACAAGGGCACGTCGGGTTTGATCGCCAGGCCCATCGCTCGCTGCAGACTATCCTTGCAGAATCGCTTACCGTCGAGATCGTTTACGCTATACTGCTTGGCGATTACTGGATCGACGGCGGGATTCCATTGATTGTAATCAATGCCGTTTAAGATGCCGATGAGATCGTTCGCTCGCTGCTGGAGCACACCTTCAAGCCCGAATCCCTGCTCCTTCGTCCTGATCTCGGCAGCGTGAGTCGGACTCACGGTGGTTATCTTATCGGCAAAAATGAGACCTCCCTTCAAAAGACTAAAATTCTGGTAAAACTCGAGGTAGGCGGGGCTGAACAGATACTCGTCAAGATTCAAATAATGCCAGTCCGCGCGCCAGAAATTTCCCTGGAACGCGATGTTGTGCACGGTTAAAACTGTTTTCGCCGAGGCGAGTTCCGGGTACCGCAATGGTTGCGTCCTTAAGAATACCGGCGCCAGCGCCGTCTGCCAGTCATGGCAGTGAATGATATCCACACGCTCATGGCGCAAGATCTCCAATGCGTTACGGGTTAAAAAAACAAATCTGGCAAGATTATCGGCATAATTGCCTTGCTTTGTGCCGTACAGAAATTCGCGATTGAAATAACGGTCGGCGCGAACCAAGTAAACAATCACGTCACGTCCCAACTTGGTTTTCAGGATGGTAGCCGTTTCCTGTCGATCTGAAAGCGGAACCGAAACGTCCAACGATACATTCCTCAAAGCGAAGCCGCCCTGGAGAGTCGAACGATAAGCCGGCATGATCAAGCAAAGCTCGTGTCCGAGTTGCTCCAGTGCGGTTGATAAACTTCCAACCACATCGGCCAAACCTCCGGTCTTAGCGAATGGAGAGATCTCAGATGATATTGCGCCAATTTTCATATCATGTGTCGATGCTACGGGCTCGTTGTAGTGTCATCGCGCAGTAGCCGCAGTGAATGTCTCTTTATGGTCCACTGAAGACGCAACTTGTGACTGCTATTGCTCAATCTTGTGGACTCATGAAAGTTCTGTGCCCGCAAATCTACCGTGTCTTGAATCTCTTTCTCGCGCGATAACTTTTTAAGTTTGTTTCACTGGTTTGTTCCTGAGTTAACAATGGTGGTCTCCGCGTGTTATCTATCGCAATTGCGGCATGCTCGTAAACCGAACCTGATTCCTTTAGCCAGACGGCCAAAGCGAAGAGTGGAAGCAGAAGAGAACGACAGAATTAAACGCCGCCGCGCGCTCTTTGTAAATCCGGCGACCATTGCAGCTCCATACTACGGGCATAATTGAAAGCACACGCCGTCACCT
>DASUVS010000303.1:0-12493 GCA_036378835.1 Binatia bacterium
GGCTTCGATGACTTCCCTGGGCTGATAAATGGTGCCGCCGTGCAGCAGGATTCCTTCATTGAGCTCGACAGTGATCTTCGTAACCTGGCGCGGGTCGATGCTGTGCTTGCGGACAAGACTGTCGAGCAACTCGATCGGCGAGTGCTGGCTGGCATTCACCGGGAAACGCTTCATCGCCGCATGATAGAGCGCGAGATCTTTATTGCCGGCGTCGAGGTTCTTGACGATCGGCTCGACATTGCTGGTCCCCGACATGACTTTCAGAATGCCGCGTTCGCCTTCGAAGATCGTCGGCGGTCCAGTGAGGCCGACCTGCGCCAGCAACGCGGAGCGGAGCCCGCCGCAGCAGGCCATACCGTTGTGTAACCGTTTCACTTCGCCCCCGCTCTGGTCGTACTCCATGGTACCCCCGGAATGACTGCCGGCGATCGCCAGCGCGTGAGCCATCTGCTCCGGATCGAGGCGAAGAATTTTGCCCGCGGCTGTAGCGGCGATAAAAACCCCCACCGTGCTTTGCGCGTGATAGCCGCGGTTCATCAATTCCGGCAAGAGCGCTCGGCCGATGCGCCAGCCGACTTCATAACCGGCGACCATAGCTGTGATGAGCTCCTGCCCGCTGACCGTCTGCTGCTGCGCGAGCGCGAGAATCACGGGCACTGTTGCCGCGCCGGGATGGCCGCCGCCCTGATCGTAGTAATCGTCGAGCTCGCAACCCTGAGCGAAGGTTCCATTGACAAGCACCGCATCGTCGAGCGGAACTTCGTTGCCATATTTAACGACCCGGGCCGGGCCGCCGCTCTTCGTTCTGTTGACAAATTGATAGACCGGCTGATTCCACGGCATGCTCGCGCCGATCAACTGGCAACCCAATTGATCCAACAATAGCTCCCGGCAGCGCCAGACAGCGTCGGGCGGAATCTGCGCATAGCTTAGATCACAGATGAACCGGGCAAGGCTTTGTGCCGCTGTCGCTCGCGTATTTCTAGAATATGTCATTGTCGCAACTCGTCTGCCACCGGCTACCGCGCCGCCGGTACGGACCTCGCGCTGCCGCTGCCGAGTTTATGTGAGATCTCGGCGGCGACTCGCTTTACGGCCTCCAGCAGCTTGCTTCTTCCTTTCGCCTGCAGTCTGAACGGCGTCAAGGTAGTCGTCAGGGAGTAGGGAGCCCGGCCTTCGCTATCGAAGATCGGCGCGCTGATGACGCAGAGTCCGTCCATGACGCGCGCGCCGCAGCTATAGGAATATCCCTTTCTCTTTGTCCGGCCAGATCCCCGCTAATTTTTCGGATCGGTGATCGTGCGCGGGGTCAGCGCATGAGCCGGAAATTGATCGCCGACCCGCAGAGAATCTCGCAGCACTTCCTTGCGCGCGACTTTCTCCATACACACACGCTTGCAGTCACGCAACTCGTGCAATATCACATTTTCTCCGGTGAGATCCCGCAGGCGCTTCATCAACGGCAACGCGTCTTCCTGATCTCTAATCCTTCACAGCCACCGCGGCAAGATAAAAAAGCCGAGCCCAAGTCGATAGAGCTTAGTGGCGGCATCCTGGATCAACGCCGCGATATCATCACCTTCAAAAGGCGACGCAGCGTGCTCGGGGGGAATCCTAAGCTGCGACTGATCTGAAACAGCGACTGCTCAGGACCGTGGGCTTCAAACGAATAGAGCAGATCGATGGATTTTTCTAGAACTCGCGCTTCAAGCGACTTTGGTCCATATTATGGAAGGCCCTTTCATAGCTCTACAACGATCTTCTATTAGGAGCGTACACTGTGGTCAAGAGTTGGATCGGCGAAAGGGGGAAGGCGGGGAGCGCGAGTCGCCGCCGTCTCGTTCGGCACAAGGACGAACCGGTGTGGAAATTACCAACAACAACGCAGCAAACACTAAACATATGCGAGAGCCACCGGCGCGATCTTCACAAGGTATGCTAGATCGACATGGAATTCACGCAGAATGGCGCAAACATTCCCGGTGAAAGCAGAAGATTGGAGGAAGCTCCATCAATAACGACTGACCGCGGCAATTCTTTTCATGCAACTTCACGCCAACAAGACGATCAGACCAAGTTCCTTGCCGAACCGGCAGGATAGCCCAGCGCGTTTAAATTGGCGGTAATTTCATCGAGGATCAACGGATCATCGATGGTGGGTGGGACTTGGTAATCGACACCGTCGGCAATCTTTTTGATGGTACCTCGCAGAATCTTGCCCGAGCGCGTCTTCGGTAGCCGCTTGACGATCGTAGCGACCCTGAACGAAGCCACGGCGCCGATCCTTTCGCGCACCATCTGGACCGCCTCTCTGACGATGTCGCCGTCTGAGCGTCGCACGCCGGCCTTGAGCACGATTAGCCCCACCGGAATTTCTCCTTTGATCTGATCAGCGACTCCCAAGACCGCGCACTCGGCGACGTCGGGATGAGACGCCAGCACCTCTTCCAGTGCACCGGTAGAGAGCCGATGACCGGCGACGTTGATGATATCGTCGGTGCGGGTCATCACCCAAAGATAATCGTCCTCATCTTTGTATCCGGCGTCGGCAGTGAGATAGTAGCCGGGAAACCTGGCGAGGTAAGCCTTGCGGTAACCTTCGTCGTTGTTCCACAGTGTCGGCAAAGAACCGGGCGGCAGCGGCAGCTTGATTGCGATGCTGCCGATCTGACCCGGCGTTAATTCCCCGCCGTCATCGCCCAATACCCGGACATCGTAACCGGGCACCGCTTTCGTGCACGAACCCGGTTTTACCGGCAGCATCCCCAATCCGATACAATTGGCGCCGATCGGCCAGCCGGTTTCGGTCTGCCACCAGTGATCGATCACCGGCACGCCAAGCTGCTTTTGCGCCCACAGGAGCGTATCCGGATCGCAGCGCTCGCCGGCGAGAAAGAGCGTGCGAAAACCGCTCAAGTCGTACTTGCGCATGCATTCGCCGTTGGGATCTTCGCGCTTGATCGCGCGAAACGCCGTGGGCGCCGTGAACAAAACCTTCACGCCGTGTTGTGAGACCACCCGCCAGAACGCGCCGGCATCGGGAGTGCCGACCGGTTTGCCCTCGAAGAGCACCGTGGTATTGCCGTTGAATAGCGGCGCGTAAACGATGTACGAGTGACCGACTACCCAGCCCACGTCCGACGCCGCCCAATAGACTTCACCCGGTTCCACACCATAGATGTGCTGCATGCTCCATTGGAGCGCGACCAAATGCCCGCCATTGTCGCGCACGATTCCTTTGGGCATGCCGGTCGTGCCCGAGGTGTAAAGAATGTAAAGCGGATCGGTGGCATCGACGGAAACGCAGCCCACTGGTTTTGTTTGCGCCATCTCTTCTGCCCAATCGCGATCGCGTCCGCCGATCATCGCCGCTTTTTGTTGCGGGCGTTGGACAATGATGCAGTGCTCCGGCTTCGCTGCCGCAAGTTCGATCGCCTTGTCGAGCAAAGGTTTGTACGGAATGATCCGGCCGACTTCGATACCACACGAAGCCGAAACGATCACCTTCGGTCGCGCATCCGTAATGCGATTGGCGAGCTCGTGGGAAGCAAAGCCGCCGAAGACTACGGAGTGAATCGCGCCGATGCGAGCGCACGCCAGCATCGCGACGATCGCCTCCGGCACCATCGGCATGTAAATAATGACCCGATCGCCTTTCTGAACTCCTTGCGCGCTAAGCACGCCGGCAAAGCGCGCCACGTGGTCGAGCAACTCGCGATAGGTGAACGTCTGAACAGTTGCCGTAACAGGGCTGTCGTAGATGAGCGCCGGCTGATCCGCCCGGCCGCTTTCGACGTGGCGATCGAGCGCGTTGTAGCAAGTATTGATCGATCCGCCGGGGAACCATCGATAGAACGGCGGCCGCGAGTCATCGAGCACCCTGTCCCACTTTTTATCCCAATGCACCGCTTCGGCCGCCTCTGCCCAGAAATCCTCAGGATCGTTCAGCCAGCGGTTATAGATGGCGTCATAGATATCTCTCATGGCGTCCCTTCTGACACTAGTGGATGCGTTTCTTCCGTCGATGATCGATCTGTGATCCACCATATTGCGGCGTGTAGCTCCTGCGCAAGTGTTCGGCGGCGTGTTGGCACGTTGAACTTTCAACATTGAGCCGTGCACTTTGAAAAAACGCCGAGAGGGACAACTTGATGCAGCAGCTGTTTGTCAGACAAGAGATTGACCATAGGAAAACCCGTTTCAGGAATGTCTTACGGCTAGACCTGCCCTAAATTCCTCTGCAGAATAATTCGATAGACAAATGGCTGGCCTTGTCTGATATTAGCTCCATTGCGAATCTTGTAATGCGGAGGGATCGATGAAGCCACTTAACCGAAGACCGGCTATCGCTCTGATCATTTTACTCGCCTTCGGGACCGGCGAATCATTTGCGCAACAAACTCCTACCAAAAGAAATTTCGAAGCCGAAATCAACGCGGCATTGCAAGCCGCGAAGACCGCCGCCGGCTTTGAATTTCTCGGTACTCTGGTCAGGACCTGCTTGCTGCCGCAGAGTGGCGGCGAAAATTTGATCGACGTTGCGCCGGCGTATGTTACTGATCCCAGCAAGGCCCCACCACGCGAGACCTGGCTTGCCGAGCCGGCCAAGGTTTTCGATAATCTATATTTCGTCGGCGGTAAGCTGCACTCCTCATGGGCGCTGACAACTAAGGACGGCATTATTTTGATCGACACGATCTATCCGTACAATTCGGAGGAATTGATCATCGGCGGCATGAAGAAAGTCGGACTCGACCCGGCGCAGATCAAATATGTGCTCATCTCGCACGCCCACGGCGATCACATCGGCGGCGCCGAAATGTTGCAGCAGCGCTACGGCGCCCGCATCGTCATGGCTGGTCCGGATTGGGACTGGGTGGAAAAATATCCGAACCGCTACAAAACGATGGCACCCAAACGCGACATCGTCGCAACTGACGGTATGAAGATCACGCTCGGCGAAACGGCGGTTACCATTTGGCTCACGCCCGGACACACGCCCGGCACGATGTCCTACACCTTCACTGTTCTCGACCAAAGCAAGCCGGTCAACGTTGCATACTCCGGCGGCACAGCCTTTAATTTCGTAAACAACACACCCGACCCTGGCATTAAAAATTTTCAAACCTACATCGACTCGCAAAAACATATGGGCGCAAAAGCGGCTGAAATGAAAGCCAGCGTGCTGCTCTCCAACCACTCCGAGTTTGACAACGCCGTCAATAAGAACCGGATGCTCGCCGGCCGTGGAAATGGGCCGCATCCCTATGAGATCGGCGCCGATTGGGTGCAGAGATATTTTCAGGTCATGCAAGGCTGTGCACGGGCAGCGCAGTTGAAACTTGAACAGCGAGCGGCCGGAGCGGGTCCGCCCAAGGGAGAAAACTGATTCTGAGATCTGCCGTATTTTTAGGTTTAGTTTTATCTCATGGGACGCGGCCGTTAGACGACTGACGTCCGTTCATCGATCGACGTATGCGCAGGTCCGACTCTGTTGCTGTGCGGTAATGTGACACGATGTCAGGGTTAAGTGCTGGCGATGCGCCCGGCCGAGCGCTGTATAACAAGTATTTGAGCAAACCGCCGGAACCGCCGATAGAACGGCGCTGGAGTCATCGAGCACCCGGTCTCAGGCTTATCCGATGAGCTGCTTCGGCAGCATCCGCAGAGTGGTACGATGAAGCGCCAGAATCTGAAGAGCCAGCCATTCCTTGTCGAAGTCCGTCTGAATCCGGCCAAGATCCCATCCTGGGAGGAGTACCCGTTCAATCTGCCTGCTGTCCGGCACATCGAGTCGGTCCGGTTTCATCCCTCTGTGACGTTTTTCGTCGGGGAGAATGGGACGGGAAAGTCCACGCTGCTCGAAGCGATCGCTACAGGCATGGGCTTCAATCCCGAGGGCGGCTCGCGAAACTTTCGATTTGCCACCCGTATGACGCATTCGCCGCTGCATGGGGCGATGCGCCTGAGCCGATCAGCCCGACGACAAAGGGACGGCTACTTCTTCCGCGCTGAAAGCTACTACAACGTGGCGACGGAGATCGATGAACTCGATGAACAGCCGAGTTTCGGACCGCCGATCAAGGATTCGTACGGCGGCCGCTCTTTACACGAGCAGTCGCACGGCGAATCGTTTCTGGCTCTATTTGCAAATCGCCTGGGCGGTGAGGGTTTGTACATCGTGGACGAGCCGGAAGCGGCTTTGTCGCCAACCCGACAGCTCAGCCTGTTATCGATGATTCACGAGTTAGTGCTGAGAGGATCGCAATTCATAATCGCCACTCATTCTCCGATCCTCATGGCATATCCCAAAGCGAAGATTTATCTCCTGACGGAGAATGCGCTCGAAGAAGTCGACTATACAGCCACGGAGCACTTCAGCCTGACGCGTGCTTTTCTCAATGATCACAGAGCGATGCTTCGGCGGTTGTTAGGCCAGGATGTAGTCTGATCTCTGCGCCTTAACCGCACGTCTAGCGTGGCTATCCTGCGGCATACCGCGAGGCGGCAACATCTGCGAATGAACACCGAGCCAGCACTCGTCCGGCTGCCGTGCGAGGACGATCGTACCCCGGCCCAAACGGTCGAAGGGCGTTCCGTCTTCGTGAAATCCGGTGCTCGTCCGAGGCGCGATGGGCATGGCCCGTAGGGTGCGGCTCGGAGAAGCTGTCAGTGCTCGTTCCTCGATATACATTCCTTCCTTGGCTCGGAGGTATGAACAAAACGCATCTGGAAGATCGATTCTATTGTCACGTTCACATTTACTTAGAGGACAACTCAATCACACTTTACCCTCCAAGGCATTTCCAAAGATCGAACTAAAATCTTTTTTGATCCGTTAGCCTCCGTGCCTCGCCGGGGTGGGATTCCTTGACGAGCGAGGAAACGAAATTCAGCGTTCGATTCGTTCGCGTCGTTTTTGCCCTGGCACCAGAAAAGCCGCTAGCCGCCCTTCGGTAACTTTTTCTCAACAATCCTAGCGAACACGCTCGCGCCGAGCGCGAGCGCCTGGTCGTTGAAATCATAAGCCGGGTTGTGCACTTCGCAGGCATCCTCGCCCGCGCCATTGCCGATGTTGATATAACAGCCCGGGACCTTTTCCAGCATGAAAGAAAAATCCTCTGAAGCCACGATCAGCGAGGGATTGCGGTTCACGTTGGCTTCCCCCACGATCTCGGCACAGACAGCCGCCATGAAATCCGCCTGCGCCGCATCGTTGACGGTGGGCGCGAAAATCACGCGGAAGTCGACCTCCGCCGCGGCGCCAAACGCCTCCGCGGTTCCGTTCACCACCCGGCGCATGCCGGTTTCGATCAGCGACATGACCTCGCGGGTGAACGCGCGCACGGTTCCGGAGAGCTGTGCGGTCTGCGGAATCACGTTGTAGGCGTCGCCGGCATTGATCTTGGTCACGGACAACACCGCCGCATCGATCGGTCGGACGTTGCGCGAGACGATGCTCTGCAGCGCGATGACGATGTGCGCAGCCACCAGCACCGGATCGACCCCAGTCTCGGGCCGCGCGCCGTGCGAGCCCTTGCCGGTAATACGGACGTCGAAGAACCCGCCGCCCGCCATCATTGGGCCGCCGCGCACCGCGAATTTGCCGAGCGCCAGCCCCGGCCGGTTGTGCATGCCGAACACCACGTCGCAGGGGAATTTCTCGAACAGTCCGTCTGCGATCATCGCGCGAGCCCCGCCGATACCTTCCTCGGCTGGTTGGAAGATAAAGTTCACTACGCCGTCGAAATTGCGCGTGTCCGCGAGATATTTCGCCGCGCCGAGCAGCATAGCGGTATGGCCGTCATGCCCGCAGGCGTGCATGCGCCCGTCGTTCGTCGAACGGTGAGCGAAAGTATTCGTCTCGTGAATCGGCAGCGCGTCCATGTCGGCGCGCAGACCGACCGAGCGCCTGGCGCTGCCGGCACGCAGCACGCCCACGACTCCGGTCTTTCCGATGCCGCGGTGCACCTCCAACCCTAAATCGCGCAGTTTTTCAGCGACGAAGTCCGAGGTGCGATTTTCCTCGAAACCGAGTTCGGGGTGGGCGTGGATGTCGCGCCGCCAGCGGGTCATTTCGTCCTGCAGGCGAACAATGGCGTCGATCACGGCCATATTCTTGTTGGTCTTAAGATGTTAATCGGCAAACGCAGGTGTCCGAGAATCACATGTTACCGCGTCCATAGATTAAGAGTTCAAATGTTTAACTAGCGAGCCGTTTCAATCATTCCACTCGTTCTGTCGCTCCATTCCAACTGTTCAGCGGATCCTTGACGTTTTTAGCTCCGGCTTGTCTTTGTAGGTCTGACCCAAATAAATTCGTTCGATGGCCGATTCACCCGGGTGCCGACGATACGCAGACCGATTTTCAGTACAGCACCCATGATGTTTCCTTTGAAGTGCTTTAAAATCACTATCGATCTCATTCGCGTAATACAAATCGGCGATGCCCTCGGTTCCTATATTATTTCATCGCCTTCGCAGCACTCAGATACTGGAGGTCGACGAACCGTTCAGCGGAGGAATCGGCGTTCGCGCAATGATTGCTGCAGACAAGTTCATACCTGTTCCCGTCTTCACTTCGGCAACAGCACCTCTTTTAGCCTCGCTAGCGTTGTCGGATCGATTTTGTAGAGATCCTGCACAAGCTTTTGCAATTCTTCGCCGGCCACTGGTTCGATGTCCAGTTTCGACTTCTTCGCATCGGCAAGAAACTCTGGATCGTTGAGGGTGTCGGCGAAAGCTTTGCGCAATAATTCTACGCGGTCCTTCGGCGTTGCGGGCGGCACGAAATAGATGCGCGTGAGCGTGGCGATATCATGAACGGCGTACTTCAAAATGCGGCGCGCATCATCAGTTTTGGCGTAATCGATAGCCAGCGGAACATCGGGAAGCTCGGGATGTTTTTTTGGCATTACCAAGAGAATAACCTTTACGTCCCCTTGTTTCAGCGCTCCCGGCCACATGGTCTTCATTGATTCCCAAGCCCAACAACCTCCATCGAGCTCGCCGCTTTCGGCAGACAATTTGATTTCAGCCGTGCCTTTATACGGTTCGACGACTCGTATCGGCAGCTTCAATGCCGCCTGGACGGCCCTGGGCACATCGGAAGCCGTGCCGCCCGCGCCAACTCCGCCCATCTTCGCCGGCTGCTTCGCCGCGAACCATTGATCCATGCTGGTGATGCCGCTGGCCTTGGTCAACACGCAAACCGGATTGTCGATGGACGGCGCCCCAATGAACTCGAATTCTTTGCCGTCGAAGTTGGCTCCCTTTGCTCCCATAATCTGCTGCAGAATCAAGCCGCCGATGTTATTGCCGACGGTAAGACCGTCGGGCTTGGCCTGCCGGTACATATAATTGGCATGAATGAAGCCACCCGCCCCGGTCATGTTCTCAACGACAATCGAAGGATTGCCCGGAATGTGTTTGCTCATGTGCCGGCCAATGGCCCGGCTGTATGTGTCAAAACCTCCGCCGGGGGCGAAAGCTACGATCAAGCGAAGCGCTTTTCCTTTATAGAATCCTTCGTCGCCAGCCGCAAAAACAACTCCCGTGATGACGTAACCGACAATCAAGCTGGCCAGGAGGTATTTCGGTTTGCGGCACATAGGTTTTCCTTTCTGGTGCAGTCGGCGTTTTCTTATCCCACTCCAAGTGACATAATTTGGGCAACCGGGTCACGCGCAGCCATGTCGCACGAAGCAGGTGCTTGCCGATTGCGCTGCCTTGTCGAATACCCCGCCACTTGCTACATACCGCAAGTCACAATTCTAAATCAAATCACACCGCTGTCGCGCTCTTTCCAAGTCATCGTGCATGACCCGAGGGACTGCGGGCGCTCCACTCACTTCAAGAGTGCCCGTACCATCCGTCAGATGGCCAATGACCTGCCGCGCTTCTCGAGCGTCTGAATGTGCGCTCGGCGCATATCATCGGGCATTCCCTGGGTTGGTGTATCGGACTGTCGCTCGCTCTCAACTTTCCGGGCAAAGTGAGAAGCCTGATCCTCGGTGCCGCCGGTTCCGGTCGCGCCGCCTACGAAAACCGCCTTCGATCTTCATAGAAAGGAGTTTGAAAAATATTTGACGCACGAGATCTGCGACACGGATACCTATTTCACGCCCGCCTATCGAAAAGAACAGCGTGAAAAGGTGCAGGCGTTTTACCAAATGGCATGGACCTAACCGCTAACCTGTCTGAGTATCTTCAGCTTTGGATCGGCCGGCGTAACTGAGAGGCGACCCACCCGTCTCGACGATGTCATGGTGCCGACGTTGGTCGTGGTCAGTGACATGACATGGTCGGAAGCAATCACATCGGGCACGCGCAAGTACTCGCCAAACGAATTCCCTAGGCCGAGTACAAGATCCTCAAAGGGCCATGGCATGGGTCCTTCTGGCAGACGACGGAAGAAACCAATCAATGGATTTTACAACAGTGGGTACGCAATCACCCGTGAGTGGACGGTGATGGAGCGTTCATTGCGGCATGTCCTCGTGTTTTTCACCCAACTTAGAGATTCGGGTTGGGACCTGGCAGGTCGCCTCAATCGGGTATCTCTCATGACACGTTTTACCTTGCTCTTTGCGCAAGAAGAGAGTTCCCTCTTTTGGACCCGAGACAGACGCCTCTACAATGCCGTCAGGACCAGCTAAACTGGGTTCACGCGCTGGGGCGTTAGGATGAGCATGAATCGGTTCAGCGCATCGGGCTATTCGGCAAGTTTATCTCGCTTGGAGATTCGAAGTTCGGATTATACCGCGGGTGTCTCCTGCCATTGACTACTTTTCCCGAGCAAGTCCCTTATGGACGCGCCTTCATCACTAGCGCCACCGCTCCGCGTCCGGTGATCAGCGTCCGTGATCGTGTGGACGGTCGCGATCGTGCGGCTGCCGGCAGACGAAGTTCGCCGCATCGTCGATGCTGCCAGACCCGACATATTGCGCCGTTTGCGGATAGGCACAGATCGGACGCGTGCGGGTGACCACGCCATCGGTCACCCTGGAAGCGATGATTTCCTCGGGCGCGATGCCCTCCTCGATCCATTGCTCAAGCGCGGTCAGCGGATCAAACTGATTGGGTCCTCCCGCGGCAGGTCCTCCGCAATGTCCGACATTGGGCAAGAGAAACAGTCGGACGAATTCCTCGGTCTTTTCCGCGTCGCGTCGGCTATGATTCGAGCGCGCGCGAATACTGTTGTAGTAATCGATGGTGTCCACCGGGCTTGGCAATGGATCGGAGAAGCCATGCCAGATAATCATCTTGCCGCCACGCTTCTTGAAGGCGGTTAAATCAGGGTCTTCCGCCTGATGGATGAACTCGAGTGTCTCGCCATCGAACTTTTTGTTGAGCGCAAACTTAAGGTCGGTGTCAAAATTGAACGTTAAAAAATCATAGTTGGTATCTTCAAATACCGTATTCTGAAAGAACGTGGTGTACTGCGGATTTGGCACTGCTCCGATCGATGGTCCCTGATCAAGCTCGCTCGTAGCCGGCACTCCGGGATAGACCTGTTTCCGCGTCCTTGGGTTCACCGGTCCGGCATACATACATTTGAGCGTTTCGATTTGCGGGGCGGTGAGGCACGAATCATTGTCGGCATCGGTGCAAAGCAAGGTTTCGGGATTGAACCGGCAACGGCGCGGGTCGTCGACCTGGCCATCCTCGAGACCGTCCCGTCGATCGCACGCGGCCACTACCGCGTTGAAAATCGCACTCAGCTTGCTAACCGGGATGGCGTGCGCGCCAGTTGGATCCGCTTGATTGCACTGCCAAGTCCAGACGTGCCTCGCGCGCAGTTCGATCACCCGGTAGACAGGCGCCCCGGCGATAATGCCATCGTAATCACCAGGGTAGCGCTGCGCCTCCATGAACGCCTGCCGGCCGCCAGTCGAACATCCGACAAAGTAGGAACGATCGGGATCGGCTCCGTACAACGCATTGATGATCGCTTTGGATTTCAACGTGAGCTCGTGAATCGACCGATAGCCATAGTCTTTGATCTGCTGGGCATTGGTCCACCACGGATCGCCAGCAGCGTTGGAGCTATGACCTGTGTCCGTCGAAGCGGCGGCGTAGTTGCGACTGACTGCGGTGCGCATGTCCCCGAAGCTGATGGACCCGGCAAGGCCGCCGTTGCCGAGGGCCTGGAATTTCCCGTTCCAGTCTGCCGTCGGCATCCAGACCTCGAATAGATTCGCCGGCGCTATAACTCCCCTCACCCGACAGATCGGCAAGGCGATGTTACCGACCGGCGCTGAGTTCGTGCCGGCTGGCAGCGACTCCACCAGCGTGATGGTTGTCTCGGGCAGGTTGAGGGCCGCGAAGGTTTCGATGGTGCAGGCCGCGGGCGCGGCTGCGGCGGGCGCCGGGGCGCGGGAGACCGTGGCGATCGGGACGAGAAAGAAAGCAAGGAGGAAAAAGCGGCGGATCATACGGCACCTCCTACTTTTGGTGGGATGTTTGAAGTTTTATTCGGAGAAGCTGGACG
>DASUVS010000304.1:0-7408 GCA_036378835.1 Binatia bacterium
GTGCATCCCAGTCGAACATCAATTATGTATATACAATATACAGCCTTCGCGCGAGAATAGAAAAGCGACCCCAGTCGCAGCCGCCTGAACTTCGGCACCAGGTTTTCCTAGCGAGTAAGTTGGAGCCGATGCTGCGCGCTGGAAAGGACCGCACTTCGAGTTACTCGCCGGTGGTCTAATTTAATCGAGCACCGCCTTGAGCCGCTGCGCCAGCTCTTTGGCTAATTTATGCGTCTGGCCCGGATGATACATCGTCGTCTTCCAATGGCTGACATCGAAAGGGAGTTTTTCGGTCGAGGTTGAACAGATATGGATGCACGGCTTGTTCAAGGCATGGGCATAGCCGGCTTCATAGAGGACATTGGGCTTGGCCTCGGAAAGATCGACGATGACGGCAACCGATTGACGAATCAGCCGTTGAATTTCATCGACGACGCTGCCTTGGAATTCTCGGCGGTCGACCCGTTCGCACACGGCTCGCACCTGCTCGGCGGCCTGACGCATGGCGATGAAAAATACATCCTCATACTGCGGCGCAAACGGCATCGCTGCAAAAACGATCCGGCTGACTTTGGTTGATTCGGAAGGCTGCGCGCGTGTCTTGCTGTTTTCGAACTCCACTTTGAGCGCCGGCACCAGACCGTCAACGGTGACGACTCCCTTGTCGGGTGAGCCTCTTTTGAGAGACGGAATCACGATGAAGGCGCCGTCAGCTTTCGCTGCATCCTGGTAATGCTGCGCTTGCCGGCTCGCTTCGGCTTTAAGTCCGGGGAAATCCCAATTTTTCGCTTCGACGATAAACTGCCGGCCATCGGGAGCATAAACAATGAAATCGGCAGCCAATCCCGCGATCGCCTGCTGGGTGACAAATTTAATCCCGGCATCGCTAAGCTTATCGGCAATCAGCTTTTCAATTTCGTCTTGTGGTCGTTCCGCCATGTGGATTATCTATCGATCATTCACGAGCAGCTTGAGTTGGCCGGTCGCGCCGTCGATCTCCAGGCGCACATTTTGTAAAAACTCGCGGCCGATGATTCCAATAACGTCGACGCCGTGCTCTCGGTTCTTCTCTGTGAGCGAAGGCACTCCGATGCATTCAATAGTTTTTATGAACGGCAAGTCTTTTCCGGTCGAATCCTTTGCCGGAAGAATAAGCTTCGCCTGATAGCATGAAACCGTACCGTAGCCGTGAATTCCATGAATCTCTTTTGTGCCGCGTATAGGCAGGCGCAAACGTTCCGCCACCTCGACATCGATCATCGCGCCAAATGCGCCGGTGTCGATCAATATTTCTCCGCCTAACATTCCGGCCTCTTCTTCGTCTCGCAAATGGTTCCAGGCGCCCGGGATCACCGGACCGGCGTACAGCAAACGCTCTGGCGCCAAGTTGATTGCAATCGTGTACTGCCGGCCTGCCATCACAGTTGAGATTAGCCCATTCACTGGCCAACGCGTCAAAAACTCGAACGTGATTTTCTCCTTAAGATCACGGTCGGGAAATGAATTCACTGCCGCGAACCAAGAAGCGAAATGGCTTATCTTTCCATTTGCCGGCATAATCGACCCCGATCCGGGGTCTTGCCAAAAATCTAGGAATCGGCTCCCCTCTATCTTCCGTGTAAATGATATCGCCGCAAAGATCGGCGGCGTTTAGTGATCGGTCGATAGCAAATGCCTGGCAGAGCTTTCCCGGCCCGCTACATAAATTGCGGCGCTTCTCGGTCCCTCGTCTAGTCTCCATCAACTCTATTCCATCAGTCGGTTCCAATGCCCGGATCAAAACCGCCGCGGGATGATTGAACGCTTCGGTGACCAAGTTGAGCATATAGTGAACGCCGTAAACGAAATAAACATACGCGTGCCCGGCGCATCCGAACATAACTTCGGTTCGTGCGGTGCGTCCTTTCGCCGCATGGCACGCGAGATCGTGGGGTCCAATGTAGGCTTCGGTTTCAACGATCCGGCCGACCGTCACTCCCTGCGGATCGTTACGCACGAGATACTTGCCTAACAACTGCTTGGCTACATCCACCGTCGCTTGTTCATAGAAAGAGCGCGGCAGTTTGCCTGCCGAACTTGCGATTGTAACATCTTCCCGATCACCCTCACGGCAAGATTTCTCAATGTGTGCTTCTCGAATCATCCTACTCTCATCCAACGAATAGTTAGACACGCAGCCAATGATTGATGGGAACACTCGTAAGCCGCGGCCGGTTAACTACCTGAGGCTCGCAGGTCGCTGAAGTATGCTGGTTGTATGCTGCTAAAAGAATGCATAGACGAAACTCGTGCTCGTGTTCTGAAACGTGATCGAGACTTCCGAACGAACACGAACACGTAGCACGAGCACGAGGTCAAACGAGGCGCGCCAATTACCGCGTGAATTACAAGGATGAAAGCGGAATTCAATATTCGGCTTTCATAATTCATCTTTCCAACGTCTATGGTCTTTTTCAGCAGGCTGCCTATTTTTCCGCCTTGATCTCCTTGACCAAACTCCAGTCGACCAACTGGCTCAACGGGATTTCTTTGGTTATCTTCAGCCGTTCCTTGGCGAGTTGCACGTCCATGTTCACTGCTGTGTCGGATATGAGTCCATCATCGCTGAATGAGTTCATCGATGCATCAAAAGCTTTTGCTGATTGTGATGACGTGATGTTCAGATAATCGGAGAGCATCTGAATCGTCTGGCCGCGGTTCTGTTTCATGAAGCGTGTGCCCCGGATCGTGGCGCGCACGACGCGTTTGACCTGATCACGCTGATTCTGCAGCTTGCTCTCCATTACGGCAATCCCTGAAAGCGGCAGCTCGATAATATCGCCCAGGTACAAAAACCGCCTGAATCCCTCGTCCTCTGCTTTAACCCGCGAAGGCGATGTCGATGGCCGTGGCATCGATAGAACCGGCGCGCAGCGCCGCCAGCCGAGTAGGGCTTTCGCCTGTGACGATGATTTTCACATCTTTATCCGGCTCCATGCCGTAATGCCTGAGCGCCACCCGTGAGAGATAGTCCACGGTTCCGGCCACCGAATCAACACCAATAACTTTACCTTTCAAATCTTCCGGCGCCCTGATGCCCGGCCGGGCAATCAGAACATGCAGCGGGCGCGAAGCGATTCCCGCGACCGCTTTGATCGGCACTCCGGTGATGGCGGCGCGCACAGCCGATCCCCATGCGAGTAGATAATCCACATCGCCGGACATCAGGGCTTTGACCGCGATCAACGGCTGCATCTGCACCCTGTCCACAGCGAAGCCTTCCTCTTGATAAAATCCTTTGCGGATTGCGACCACAGTCGGAAACTCAAAGAGGCCGCGGCTCGGCGTCCCAATCGTGACCCTTTGAACAGCCAGCACCGGGACAGCCATCAATAGCGCAGCAAGCGCGCACAGCGCCGGAGCTAAGTTAATGACTCTTTTTGCTGCCGGCTTCATGGTCAATCTCTGGCTTCACTCCATTCGGACGTTCTTCTTAAAATCGTACTGCTTTGAAAAGTCGCTTTCAAAAGTCCATGAAATTCGGTCTGAGTCCCAACCGTTGGCAAAGCATTTTTTCAAAAAAGACATCATCAGGTTCCAGGCGTCTTTTGCCGGTTCTTTGCGGTAGCGTCCGGGCATCGTATCGTTCAACCAACCGTGCGGAGCGTCTCGATAAATCCGGATATGATAATTCTTCGTCGCTTTCTCCAGGGCATTGCGAAATCTCGTCACATCCTCGACGGAGATAATGTGATCGGCTTCGCCGAAGATTCCCAAAACAGGGCAATTGACCTGCGCCACCAGATCGTCCACCGCTGTGGGTCTCAGATCGTTGGGGAGCCATTCCTTACCGCCGATTGCGCCGTAGAGAACCACCGCACCGGCGATGTCACCGCGCTTCGCTGCAAGCAGGAGCGGCTGCCGGCCGGTCTGGCATACGCCGATGATGCCGATGCGCGTCCCATCCACATTGGGCGAGCGCTTGAGATATTCCACCGCGCCGTTCAAATCCTCCAGAGCGCCATCGTCGGTGAGGTCGACCCTTTGCTCGCCGCGAAGGAGAGCCTCTCGGTCTCCCTCAAAGCGATGGAAGAGATCGGGGGCCAAGCCGACGAAACCGGCCTGGGCCAGTTTCACCGTCAGGTCCTTGGTGTGTTGATCGATGCCGTAGCGTTCATGGAGAATGATCACTCCAGGCCCTTTACCTTTGGCCTTCGGCAGCGCGCGCACGGCGCTGACACTCTTGCCGAAGCGGATCGTCATTGGTGAAATTCCCGTTGCTCGTTGCGATGCCATGGATACCTCCCATACGATTAAAATAAACTGAAGCCGAGTAAATGCCGCAGCTTCCCATGCAGTAGTGACAGCGTCAAGCTCCGCCACGCTGCGCTTGCGCGATCACTGGCAGCCGCTTATATTTTTGATAATGGAGTTCAAAGATAGATCGACTTTGATTGCGAATCTGACAACGATCGGGCGAAAAACCGGCCAGCCGAGAACCGTAGAGCTACGTTTGGTTTATCACAGCGGCAGCTATTACGCGTCGTCAAGCAAAGTACAGGGCAAACACTGGTGCCAGAACATGATCGAAAACCCGGCGGTGGAAATAACCATCAAGGGCAACAAATTTGCCTGCATCGCAAGGCAAGTCACCGATGACAAACTGCGCCGGAAGATTCTTACACTGCGAGACTCACCGCCGCTCATGGAGCGAGTGGTTTTTGAAATTACTCCCGAACGTTGACTTTGCTTCAAGCAGTTTAAGTCGTTCAGCCGTTCAAGTCGCTTGGACCCTCGCAGAAACAAGATCGAATCCGGTATGCTTTAGCTCGCGTTCAGCGTCTCCAACGCATTGAACGTGTTGAACTGCTTGAACGACTTGAACGACTTGAACTCTCGTAGTGTTATCCGCGAGTTAATACAAACACTCCGCCCACGATGAGCCCGGCCGCCAGGCCGTCGCGCAACGTCACTACTTCGATGCCTCTTAAGGTAAAGCGCACCAGAGCAAAAGTGACTAAAGGTGAAATACGCCACATCGGCGAAACCAGCACTGCCGGCGCGTGAATCAATGCGAAAAACGTGAACAATGATCCGAGAGCTTCAGTCAGGCTGGACAGGGTCACCAATCCCAGTGCCTTCAATGGCATGGGCTCCCATCTTGCTTTGACCGAAAAAAACCGGCCGAAGGTGAGCATCACCAGCAGTGCCGTGGCTTGGGTAATGAAAGCGCCGAGAGTCGGCAGGCTCACCGCGTTGATGCCGATCTTCTTGAATATCGGGTTGATGCCGAAACAAATCGCCGCGAGAAGCGGAAACAAAAAATATTCCAGGCGATTGGCGCCTTCTCTTGAGGGTTTCTCCGTACGAGTGAGAGCGGCAACGCCGGCGACAATTAAAAGGACCCCGGCCAAAATCCATCCAGACATCTCTTCGCCAAGAAAGATGACGGCAAGAAAGGTGGTCAGAATCGGTGAACTGTTCTTTACCGAAGTTGCTTTGGATGCGCCGACTCGATCGATGCCCTTGTAATAGAAAATCTTGCCGAAGCTTGCGCCAATGGCGCCGGCAAGAAAGAACGCCCAAAAAGCGCGGCTGGTGAAATCCAGGTGAGCGAGTTCGCCGTGGTAGGCCGCCAGCACGCCGAGCAGCAACACCGACAGGTATTGCTCGGTCAAGGTCGCGGTTCCCACGCTGGTGTGCTTCAAGGCGCGCTTCAGTGCCAGCGGACCCATGCCCCAGAGAGTACCGGCTAACAGCGCATAGGCCATGCCGGTTTGCAGGTCCGTGATCACCATCGAAGGCAGCCAACCGGGTTACTGGGTCTTGTCTGGCTTTTGCGACGATTGCTTTTCCAGATTCTCGATCCCTTTCTGCATGCCTTCATACATCTGTCTCTCTCGTTGCGACCCTTCTTGAAGCGTCTTTTGAATTTCCGCATCCCGCGCCGCGCTGCCCTTATCATTTTTGCCGCATGCCGATAATCCCATTGCAAGAGCGAGCACCGTTCCGATGATTAAAGCCGTTCGCATATTGTTGGTCCTTCTTCCGTTTATTGGGTAGTCGAGTTACTTAGCAGAAAAATTTGCCTCGCTCCAACTCGATATTCTTTGCTTTATTCACTGGAATCGTTCTGTTAAACTCGGCGAGACTCATGCTTCGCTCGTTTTCCTTGCTGATCCTGCTCTCGGGACTCATGCTGGCTGCGACTTTCACCTCGGCACAGGCACCGGCAGCCAAGCCGAAGGTGAGTTCCACCCTGGCGGTGCGCACGCCCGGTGCTTGGAAACCTCTTGATTCCGGCATCGAACAGCGCAAAATGACGCTGGAGCGTTCTGAACCGAGCTATTCATTTGATCTCAACCTTGTGCGCTTTGGCCCTAACCGGGTTCTGCCCCGGATCATCAGCAGCGGCCAATTTCAACTGAAGAGCGCCGATGCCAAAACCCTGGCCCAGCGAAGCGGTGCAGTTGCCACAATCAACGCCAACTACTTCGATGAGAAAGGCAAGCCCCTGGCCTTCCTGAAAACGGCAACTCAGGAGATCAATCGCAGCGTCTCTAAACATGCTCTCTATACCGGCGTTTTTGGCGTGCAGGACTCGACGCCGTTCATTGTGCATCGTGATGATTTTCAACTCACGCAGGCTCAGGAAGCGATTCAGAGCGGGCCGTTGCTGTTGAAGGAGGGGGCCGCAGTGCAAACAATCGCCGGCGCGGGCCGATACAGCCGGCGCGCGGTAATCGGCATCGACAAGCAGCACCGGCTTATCGTTGGAGTAACCGATACGGTTCTCGGCGGCTTGAGTTTTGCCGAATTACAAGAACTGTTTTCCCGGCCGGAATGGCAACTGGAGACGACCGAGTTGTTGAATTTAGACGGCGGCGGCTCAGCGCAGCTTTACATTAAAACCAATCGCCATGAAGAATTCATCAGCGGCACGGCAGATGTACCGGTGGTGATCGGTTTCTTCAAAACCGGCAATTAGAAAAGCGTGGAATAGGCAACCCGGCTCCATTCCATAGCCCGGGTCGGTAAAATCCCGAGATAGATCGTTGCTACCGTTGCCAGCCCCACGGCGACATAGAGGGAGGGAGACTCGGCGAGAGATTTTCCCTGTACCCCGCCCTCGCTCATGTACATCATCACGATAACCCGCAAATAATAGATCAGCGACAGCAAACTATTGAGCACTCCGATAATCGCGAGATCGGTGTAGCCCGCGGCAATGGCGGAACGAAAAATGTGAAACTTTCCGGTGAATCCAGCGAGTGGCGGAAAGCCCGCGAGCGAGAGCATGAACAATGTCATCGCCATCGCTAAGAACGGTCGCTTGAAACCTAGACCCGCAAAGTGTCCGTACTCTTCTTTCGGCCGGTCCTTTTCAGTCAATGCGGTGATCACGGCAAACGCGCCAAAAGTCACCGGC
>DASUVS010000305.1:0-22423 GCA_036378835.1 Binatia bacterium
GGCAAAGTTATATGGATTCAAACCCTCTTAAAGGCGGCACTTTGAAAAATCTGATTGCAGGCTGTCCGGACGCAAACAGACAAAGATGCGGTTTGCCTGACGGTAGACTAGCTGAAAAGGTTCAGCTGCAAGGCCCGGGAAAAGTCGAGGCCGAGGTATACGCGCTTCTAACGTCGGAGCGTGTCTAGCAAGTGCAACGAACGAGATGAGCCTTTTTCACCAGCCTTCCAGGAGGAATCACAATGATTAAGATAACCGATGAAATGAAGGACCGGATCAACAAAGCCTTCGATGAAAAAAAATACTGCGTCTGGGCCACCACATCGAGCGATGGGTATCCGGATATCAGTTTCCGAGGCAGCACTCATGTATTCGATAACGAGCACATCGCATTCTGGGACCGGTCGTTGGGTACCAGCACCACCAATCTCGAAAACAATCCTCATGTATGCATGCTCTACTATGACTCCGCCGCGCGCACCGGCTGGCGTTTTTATGGCACCGCGACAGTATATAAGGATGGTGATTTGCGACAGCAGATCATGAAGCGTGTCGTGAAAGGCGAGATCGACAAGGATCCCGAGCGCAAAGGCTATGGCGTGCTCGTTCGCATCGACAAGATCCGCGGCTATAGCGGCTTCAACATCGTTCAAGAACGTGAACCGCAACGATGAGAGCGGAAAGCGGAAGGATGAAGCTTTGGTCAGCCAGCGCGGCTGAAGTGCCGGGTGCCTTTCGATCTTTCACGGCCAAGATATGTCTTTTTGTTCTGCTCGCCTTGGGCGGCGGCATTTCAGATGCAGAAGCTCTGGACAAAGTGCGTATCGCGGTGTCAAACCCGAACATGCCGAACTTGACGGTCGCCATGGCGCAGCACAACGGTTTCTTCACGGAGGAAAACATTGAGGCTGAAATTATCAGGATGAATCCCAATATCGCGGTGACGGCGCTTGCCACCGGCGATGTCGACTATTGCCAGCTGTTCGGAGGGGTCGTGAGCGGGGCCATGGCGGGTTTGCCGATCAGAATCGTTGCCGGTTACCTCGACAATTGGCCAATGACGCTGATTGCCCAGCCGGAGTTCAAAAACCTTAAAGATTTAAAGGGCAAGACTCTCGGCATCAGCAGCTTCGGGGCAACGCCGGATCTTGCGGCGCGCATGATGCTCAAGCAGTTCGGCATCGATGCGGAAAAAGAAATCAAGATTCTCGCATTAGGATCGGACGCAGCCAGACTTACCGCATTGAAGCAACGGGTGGTGGATTTCATCGTAATCTCCCCGCCTGCCGACACCCAAATGGAAAAACAGGGCTACAACATTATGGCACGAGCTTACGAGCTTTTTAGTTTTCCATACTTGGGGCTCGGCACGCACACCAGAAAGATCAAAGAGAAGCCCGATGAGATTCGGCGGACTATCAAGGCAACCATTCGCGCCAATCGCTTTATCAGGGACAATCGCGACGAAGCGGTGCGAACTCTGGTCGGGTGGGGCAAAGTGGAGCGTGACTTCGCCTATGCCTCGTATGATGCTTTGCGTAATCTCTTCAATGCCGATGGCGCGGTGCCGGAGGACGGGCTCAAGCTGGTCATCGACCAAGCGCGACGCAGCGCAAAAATCGCTCGTGAAATCGCATCCGTGGAGGTCGCTGACCTGACTTTCTTGCGTGCGGCGCAAAGCGAGCTTGGGATCAAGGCACGCTAGCTCGGCACAGCAGAGCTTAGGATGTTTAAAATTGGACTCGCTCGGTGGAAAGCTGAACGGATCTGCCAAGCTACTGCGTCATCAGGTAAGCGCGACATCGAAGGATTATGCGCAAGGGCAAGAATATTTTGGTCAAACCGCTGTAGAACCGTTCAAGCTCCTAACCGCAAATCCGCCCGCCGGAGTTTGACAACACTGCACGGCAGAGAATATTGTTCATTCCCTGCAGCATTTGGAAAGGAGAAAATATGGGCCTATCCTACGAGGATCTCATCGAGCCGGCAATCGTCAGGCAAGTATCCAAGACCGTGGCCTATTGCCGCTGCACCCGGACCAAGAACCCGCCCTTCTGCGACGGTTCTCATGCCGCAACAAACATAACACCGCACATTTTGGAATTCGCGGAGCCAACGACTATTGCCATCTGTCGCTGCTGGAGATCAAAGGATCATCCGTATTGCGACGGCACACACGGCCGGCTGGTGAAACCCAAAGAACGCCCACAAAAGCAGCACGATTAGAAATAATGTTCAATCAGGCTGATTAAAACGTTCCAGCTACGAGCGTGCGATCGATGAGGATGGGCGGAGACGTGCGCGGCTTACGTTGGAGCGAAATCGGAAGCAATGAGATAGATGGCGCGTTCTCATTGATTTAGTATATCGACAGGAGGGACGATATGGTCGAGATGAAAAATCTTGTTAAGGAAGCCGACGATAACCCGGGCGTCAATCACCTGAGCCTATGGCGAACCGATCTGGCTTACTTCTGGGTAATCAACTGCGAACCCAAAGTTCAAGATGACATGCACTATCATGAAAACGACGATCACATCTTCATGGTGATCGAAGGTGAATGCACGGTGCGCACACCGCGTAAAGAGTTTGTTCTGAAACAATTCGATACGGTGCTGTTGAAATCGGGCGAATCTTATCAACTCTGCAACAGCGGGACCGGCAGAATGCTTCTACTGGGAGCAGGCAATGCCGGCGTCAACGGCCAACCGCGCACGCGCGTGCCAAAAATTCCCAGCCATATCCCGCTGCGCGAACCCATCATCGCATAATCTCCGATTGCCCGGCGGTGAAGACGTGACCGGGATCGCCCGGGCTGTTGGCGGAATTTCTTCGCTAAACCGGAGAAGCGACAGTCGCGGCGGCGCCAGGCGGCACACGGCCTCTGCGAGAAAAATGAAGCAGGCTCAGCGCGGCAATTGCGCAAACCGCGCCGGATACAGCAAAAGTCCAATCGATCCCGATGACCGCGGCTGCCGCACCGATCATGACGCTGCCCAGGGACCATAAACCTCGATCCATGAAAAATAGGCTGAGCACTCTCCCCAATAATTTGCTCGGTGTGACGATTTGAATCATGGTATTCGAGAGAGTGCGATTCGCTATCTGAAAGAAACCTACCATGGCCAGGAAAATGAAAGATAATACAAAAGAATGTGAAAACGCGAACAATGCCAGAGAAACCGCAAAACCTAAGGCGCATAAACAGACTGCCCGCGTCCCGACACGCAATTTCCTGACGCTGGCGAGCGATAATGCCGCGAAAGTCGCCCCGACCCCCGGCGCCGACATTAAAAGACCAAACCCGGACGGTCCAACGCGCAATATATTAGTCGCAAACATCGGAACAAACCGGTTGTACGGCGCGCCGAACATCGCCACTACATAGGAGAGACCAACGATGTACAAAATCCTCCGGTTACCCCGCAGATACAGAAAACCCTCTGTGACATCACTCCAGATCCCCTGTTCGTTGCTCCGCGCTTCCCACGGCGGTAGCTCCATGAGATAGAGATTGAACAAAAGCGCAACAAAGCTGAGCGCATTGATCAGAAAACAGCCGGCAACGCCGATGTACGCGATGATCACGCCTCCGATGGAGGGCCCTAAGATTTTAGAGAAATTGAAGACCGAAGATTGCAGGCCGATGGCATTGAGCAATTCTTCCTTCGGCACGAGGCTGTTGACCAACGACTGCCGCGCGGTCTGGTTGATCGTATTGACCACTCCTAAAAAGAACGCCAGACCGGCGATGTGCCAAAACTCAATGAATTGAAACTCCACTGCGAGCCAGTAGATAATCGCCTGCGTCATCGCCAACGCTTGGGTAACTTGCAGGACCCGGCGACGGTCAAAACGGTCGGCAATCGCGCCACCGACAGCGCCCACGAGCAACCGCGGCAGTGTGTCGAAAAACGCGATGATACCGAGAGCGACGGGCGACCTAGTGAGCTCCCAAACAAGCCAGCTTTGCGCGACATTCTGCATAAAATCGCCCGAACTGGAAATCAAAGCCCCTTCCAGTAGAAGACGAAAGTTTCTATGGCGGAGGGAGCGGAGGGTTCGGTATTTCCAGAGGCTTTGCACGGGTGATGTTTCGGGTCAAGAAGTATGAATCAGTTTTACGCGATCACGAAGCCGTTGCAAAGGCTCAGGGCAATAGGTGAAACTTGAAATTGGCAGGAGTCCGCTATTTTTTTGCGGCTAAGCTCGGTTCGAAGCATTTTTGATGCGGGATCGTTTGTAACATGTCGCCAGGTGAAATTTGGAGTTAACGTCAACGATGAAAGTCAATTATCCCATTGATTCATGAAGGAAGGCAATTATGTTCCAAATGCCAATCGTCAATTTACTTGAGGAGAGCCGGCACCTATTGGAAAGCGGTCAACGTGTTCGAGTCCTATGGCAGCATCCGGATACCTTGGTTTTTATCGCGCGCGGGCGGGAGTACCGCAGCGAGTTTCACATCAATCCGAGTGACGAGACGATGTACATGATCAAAGGCGAGATGTGCTTATACTACCGTACGCCCGAGGGCAAAGAAGAAGTCGCCGTGATTCGCGAAGGAGCAATGATCTATACTCCGGCGGGCACGCCGCATTCTCCCCGGTTTGGCGCCGATGCCTTCGCGTTGATTTCAGAACGGAAAAGGCGCGAGAAGGAGACCGACCGTTTTCACTGGTACTGCCAGAAGTGCGATGCTCTGCTGCACGAAGAAGTATTCACCGTAAAGGACTATGCCGAGGACCCGGTCTCCAAAGCATACGCTCGATTCTTTGGCAGCAAAGAATTTAGAACTTGCAACTGTGGCGAGGTCATGGCAGCGCCGGAATCGGTCTGATTAACGGAACGTGTTCAAGCCGCGCCTGATTGAGCTGAATGATTTGAGCTGCTTGAACGTTTAGAACGGCTTGAACTCCTCAATTAGATGTTCAGCTCTTTTGAGCGATCATAATCATGACGGGCGCCGCTCGCCACGCCTTGTCGCGGAAACAGCCTGTCGATTTCAGCTATTTCGTCGGACTCTAAGACGATCTCGGCCGCAGCAACATTCTCTTCCAAATGCGTGATCCGGTGTGTTCCTGGAATAGGCACAAAGTTATTCCCCTGATGCAGAATCCATGCGAGCGATAGCTGTGCCAGGGTGCATCTCTTATCATCGGCAATTTGCTGTAAACGGCTGAGCAGCTGAGCATTGTATTGGAGATTTTTCTCGTAAAACCGTGGCGCTTTACGCCGGCTATCTTTTGGGTCTAAGTCAGACAGACTTTTCACCGCGCCGGCGAAAAACCCGCGGCCAAGCGCGTAGTACGAAACAAAACCGATGCCGAGCTCCTTAACTACTGGAAGCGTGTCATTCTCGTAGTCGCGAGTCCACAGCGAATACTCGCTTTGCAAGGCGGTAATCGGATGAAGCGCGTTTGCTCGGCGGATGGTGTCCGGTCCGGCTTCGCTCAGCCCAATGTGGCGAATCTTTCCTTGCTCGATTAATCGAACCATAGCGCCGATGGTATCCTCGATCGGAACCTGCGGATCGACGCGATGCAAATAGTACAGATCGATGGTTTCCAGCTGCAGCCGGCTCAACGAGGCTTCACACGCGATGGCCACATATTCGGGACTGGCATTAACGTCGCGCCCGTCTGCCCAGGGCTGGCCGCGCAAATTACCGAACTTTGATGCAAGCACGACTTGATCGCGCTTGCCCTTGAGCGCTTTGGCGAGGAGCTCTTCATTATTGCCACTGTTATGGTCGGCCGTATCGATGAAGTTGATACCGAGATCGATAGCCCGATGAAGCACATCGATATCTCGCCTCTCATCGGAATCGCCGAGCTTTCCTTGGAACGTTGGACAGCCATAGCCGATGGCGGATACTTTCAATCGTTGCTGGCCGAGATACCGATACTGCATGCGACGATGCTCCTTTCCCTGGAGCAACTATTGTCCTTGCCGGTGCCGCAATGCAAGTTGCAGGCAAGAATATTTCTGCTAATAATCCGAGACTCTGCGGACGTTTACGACTTCCATAGAAGGCGATTGCGTCCACCGAAAACCACAAAGGAGATCTCATGATTTATAGGCACGTTCTCTGGACCTCGATATTGGCAATGTGGTTTCTCCTCTTTACACCGGCAAAGTCAGCCATCGCACAGGAGTCATTTTATCAAGGCAAGACGGTCAGATTCATTGTTGGCGGTTCGGCCGGCGGCGGCTATGACACTTACACCCGTTTGATCGCGCGCCATCTCGGCAAGCACGTTACCGGCAATCCTAACTTTGTCGTTGAAAACATGACCGGAGCCGGAACTTTGATTTCGGCAAATCACGTCTACAAAGTTGCCAAACCGGACGGCCTGACCATCGGCCATTTCATTGGCGGTTTGCTTCTTCAGCAGGTCCTGGGCAAGCCGGGCATCGAATTCGACGGGCAGAAGTTCGAGTATCTCGGTGTCCCGGCCCAAGACAACACAGTCATCGGCATCAGCAAAGCCAGTGGCGTGACCAGCATCGACAACTGGCTGGCAACCAAGACAACGTTAAAATTCGGCGGGGTCGGCCCGGGTTCGGCCACCGATGACATCGCCAAGGTTGTGCGCGCCACGGTGGGTGTGCCGATGCAGCTCGTCAGCGGCTATAAAGGCACCGCCGATATCCGATTGGCGATCGACAGCGGCGAGTTGCAGGGGGTTGCCAATTCCTGGGAATCATTCAAATCCGGTTGGGCTCAGGAGATTCAGTCGGGCTCGGTCATAATTGTCTTACAGATGATTCCCGAACGGCGCCATCCGGATTTACCCAATGTTCCAATGATTAGCGATATCGTTAAAAGCGAAGAGGCGCGAAAAATCATCCAAGCAGGAATTTACGACTACAGCGCGATCGCTCGTCCCTACGTCTTTCCGCCAAACACGCCCAAGGATCGCGTGCTCATGCTTCGCAAGGGTCTCCTTGATACCTATAAAGATCCGGAATTTATCGCGGATGCGCAAAAGGCGCGGCTCGACATGAGTCCACTTAGCGGCGAGGAGTTGGAGAAAGTGGTCGCTCGCACTTATAAGCTTGAGAAGCCGATTATCGAGAAGTTAAAAGAGATATTAAAGTAATTTCAACGTGCCGGGTTCGAACAGGCGCAGTGAAACAGTATCAGGAGAATCGATATGAAAAATTTTCCAATCATAGATGCCGATGGACATGTGACCGAATCATTGGAGAGCCTCAGAAAGCACTTGCGTAAGGAGCATCAAGCACGGCCGCTCTTCACTTCGGAAGCTTGGGACCGATCCTTCGGCGGGGCCCTCGGAAAACGCAACGAGGATCCGAAAGTTCAGCTTGCCGACATGGATCTCGATGGCATCGATATTCAAATAGTCTTCCCGACTCACCTTTCGCTTAATTCAGAAAAGGAGACTGCTCTGGCCATCGATATTGCGCGTGCCTACAACGATTGGCTGGCCCATTTTTGCTCGGTTGAGCCGAAACGGCTCAAGGGAGTGGCGATGGTTGCCTTACAGGACGTCAACGCTGCAATTAAGGAAGTACGCCGGGCGGTTGAAGATCTCGGATTGGTGGGCGTGATGATGCCGACCAACGTCCGGGATCAGGACATCGGCCGGCGCGAGTACTGGCCGTTCTATGAAGAAGTCGAGCGCCTTGACATCGGCTTGGCCTTGCACGGCGGCATCCGTGCCGCCGAGCGGATGCATGGCCGGTTCGATAACTTTATCGCCGTTCATAGCTTGTCGTTCCCGTTCGAATGCATGGCGGCTGTAACCGGGCTGATCTTTGCCGGCGTCCCTGAGAAATTCCCCAAGCTGCGCATCGCTGCTCTCGAAGCTTGTTGCGGCTGGGTACCGTTCCTTATGGATCGGCTGGATGAAGAATTCGAGAAACGGGGCGCGAAAGAAGCACCGCTCCTGAAGAGAAAACCCAGCGAATACATGAGCGGCGAACAATTTTTCTATGCCTTTGAACTGGAAGAGTCGACGGTTCCCTATGTTATCGACCGGATCGGCCCTGGCAAATTGCTTTATTCGTCCGACTACCCTCACTGGGATAGCTCCTGGCCCAAGACCGTGCGAATGTTTCAAGAACGTGAAGACATTTCCGAGGCCAATAAGCGGCAGATCGCATGGGAGAACCCGCAGAACTTTTACGGATTCAAAGCAGCCTCATAACCTAACGGGAATTTCGAAAAGTGGGCTCAACAAGGGACGAATTCGATTAATTTCTGTGCCTCACGAAACTATTGTCGAGATTGGAAGAGAGGTCCCACTGAGCCGCAGTTCTGGCTATCGTGAGCTCGAATGGATTAACCGAGCCGGTTAAAGTTTACGCCGGACAAGATGCGCAACAGTCGCTATTTCAGCAAATAGCCGAATTTCTCTCGCGCCATTCTCACGACTTCCTGACTCGGCGCGTTGACCATGGGAAATTTATCCTTCCAGTCGTAGGGTCGGGTCGCATCGATCACCATGCGGGAGTTGGTGAAGTCCCTTTTCTTGCGCTGTTCGGGAGTTAGTCGAGGGTCGGCGGGAGTGCTGCGCATGCGGCGCAATATGTCGACCGAAGTGGCCGGATCGTAGCGCGACAGCATCGCCCACATCAGCTGGTCCAGATTGGAGACATCGATATCATCGTCCACCACGATCACCATCTTGCAGCCGTAAACGCTGGCGCCGCAACTTGCCGCCAAGGCACCGACCTGTTTGGCATGGCCCGGATATCGCTGTTGAATCGCAAGGGCGATCAGCATTCGAGACGCGCCGATTTCATGAGCCCAGACCTGCCTTACGTCGGGAACGCCGGCGCTCTGCAGTTGCTGTTTGAGCATGGCCGAGCGCATGATCGCGCGGTAACGGGCCATCTCGTCCGAGCCGCCGCCTATCGGCGGCACACCCAGTATGATCGGATCGTTGCGATGATAAACGGCTTCGATCTCGAGCACCGGCTGAGCGCTTTCATCCGATGCATAATAACCGGTCCACTCGCCGAAAGGCCCCTCATTTTTGCGATTGTCGTTATTCAAAAATCCTTCAAAGACGATCTCGGCATTGGCGGGAAACGGTAAGCCCGTGAGCGGCCCGCGCACGACCTCTACCGGTTTGCCTCTCATGCCACCTACGATGTCGTACTCGCAGAGACCGTAGGGGTGTTCGGTTCCCGCCATGAAGAAAAACAACGGATCACCGCCAAGAACCAAGGCCAACGGCATCTTCTGACCGCGCTTGAAATATTTCTCGCGATGCATGTAACCATGCTTGCCCGGCACCATCAGCAGGCTGACGGTTTTTGCGTCCTGGATCATCGCACGGTAGCAACCGACGTTAACCCACTTCTCGTCCGGGTCCATGGTTACTGAATAGCAACCTGTGCCGATATACCGGCCGCCGTCGTTCACATGCCACACCGGCGTAGGAAATTTCATGATATCGACATCGCCGCCCTTGAGGACGTTTTCGAAAATTGCTCCATCCTTTACAAAGACCGGCGGCATATGATTGGGAGCTTTCTGAAAATGATCGAAATACGCTTGGCTCAATTCCTGTTTGGACAATCCCTGGGGAAAGCCGAAGGTCATGGCGCGACGTTTGCCGGCAAAAGCGTTGATCAAGATGCGAAATCCTCGGGGGCAGCCGGGCACCTCGTCGAAAACCACGGCAGGTCCATCATCCGGTGGAACAACCACATCCGTGGCCAAACCGATGTCTTTCTGCCACGATGCGCCAAGAACCGTTTTCAACTCACCTAGCTTTTCAGCTTCGCGCATCCATTCGCGTAGATCCGTAAATACAATATGCGGCTGAATCTTTGAGCTGTCGAACATAGTCGCTCCTTGCAAAGGTTTGAATTCTCGCTCAATCTAACATAGTTGTCGTACCCAATGGAACGGCTCTGGCGGTGAGAAATACCATCATTTCACCGTGTATTGTCTCACTGAAGGAAGCACCAAAGTACTTCATGATCTGAAACGCTCATTCTTTCGTTCCTCCGTCGAATCGGCAAAGTGAAGCAGATTAGTGCCGGTCGAGCCAATCCCCGATAATCTTATTAGTCTCCTCCGGCTTGTGCCAGAAAAAACCGTGGCCACAACCCTCCACCACGGCGAATTCGGCGTTGTGAATGTTATCGCGCAGATGTTCCGAGGTGATGACATGGCTGCCGGTATCGGCGTCGGCTTTATCTTCGCCGCCGACGAGAACCAGAGTCGGCGTGGCAATCTTTTCCAGTAATTCACCGGTCTCATGCTGGTTGCGGGCGACGACATGGCGTAAATAGGGATCGAGCTGCGGCCGGTTTTCCCAGAAACTTTTAAATAACATTTCCAATACTTCCGGGTGCGCTTTCACGAACTCCGGCGGAAAGAAAAAACGGCTCTTGAAGTGACTCAACATGTGTTCCCTATAGCCCTTCTCGATCATGCTCTTCAGGCTATCGACCGTCAGCCAGCGCGGATAGTCGGGATTGCCCATCGAACCTGAACCGGACGCCGCTTGAATCATGCTGCGCACCTTGCGCGGATAATCGATGGCAAGCCACTGGCATACTCGCCCTCCCATTGAGTGACCGATGATATGAGCCGGCTCATTGATACCGAGCGCATCAAGCAAGTTAGCTGCATCTTGAGCAAACTGTCGGGTCGAGTAGTATCCCGCCGGCGCATCCGACTTCCCCACTCCACGATGGTCATAGACGATCACCTGATAACGGTCGGCAAACGCCGGCACTTGTTTAAGCTTCCACGGCTCCCCTGGCCAACCCGTGCCCGAGACGAAAAGGAACGGCACTCCACGGCCGAAGCTTTCATAGTACAAACGAACCTCGCCCGCTTGAGCGTATGGCATCTAAAACCTCCTGAACGCATTTTTCTGATGAATTGGGCTAAGCAACTTCAAAAAGTAAAGCTCTATGAGCCAGCTCATTAGACGGTGTGGAATTTACTGGCTCTACTTTCGCTATTGCTGTTGATGTAACCACACAAAATCGGCTAATCTCCAGCCAAATATCGGATTGATCGCATTATGTCGATAAGCGACTCTGACTGAGTAACCACTGAGGATTCCGAAGGCCAGCGACGCCCTTCCCGTAATTTGTCTTACCGCGAGTATGTCAGACTCAGGACAAACTGGAGTAGAAATCGGAAAATATGACTTAAAGAGGTTCCACTTCAAGCTTTCCCCGCCGAGCTATCGATGATCAGAGGAAATGGAATGAAGATCTTAAGCGTAGTTGTTGCGTTGATGCTGAGCTCCACCGGGTTCGCGTTCGCCCAGGAGTCGTTTTTCAAAGGCAAGACCGTGCGGATCGTGGTGCCGTTCGCGGCCGGGGGCGGGTACGACATCTATTCGCGGATTATGGGCCGGCACATGGGTAAGCACATTCCCGGCAACCCGGTCTTCGTGGTTGAAAACATGACCGGCGCCGGTGGCCTCATCGGCATGAATCACGTCTACAAAGCTGCCAAGCCGGACGGCCTCACCCTCGGCACGCCGATCGGCACCATGTTCGTCGACCAACTCATCGGCAAACCGGGCATAGAATTCGACGGCCGCAAGTTTGAATATATCGGCGCGCCGGCGCAGGACACGCAGCTGCTGATCGTACACAAGCGCACGGGCATTAAAACAGTGGAGCAATGGCTATCGCACGCAACGCCGGTGAAATTCGGCAGCACCGGTCCGGGCTCCGCCAACGAATCGATTCCGAAGATTGTCAAAGAAGCGCTAAACCTGCCGCTGCAAGTTGTTTCCGGCTATAAAGGCAGCTCGGTAATCCGGCTGGCCTTTACCGGCGGTGAGGTCGATGGTGTCGCCAACGCCTGGGAGTCGATGGTCTCGACCTGGCCCCAAGAGATTGAGAGCGGCGCCGCAGTCATTTTGCTGCAGGCCTCCGGAAAACGGCATCCGGATTTACCTAACGTTCCATTGGTTATGGATCATGCAAAAACGGATATGGCTAAAAAGCTGGTGCGCGCCGTGATCAACAATTTCGGCGCAACCGCGCGGCCTTATGTGGTGACGCCGGGCACGCCGAAAACGCGCGTGGAAGTACTGCGCAAGGCTTTCATGGATACCATGAAAGATCCGGAGTTTGGGGATGAGCTTAAAAAGGCAAAATTGGATCTGAATCCGCTCGACGGCGCAACCTTGGAAAACAACATCAAAGAGCTGTTCGCAGTGGATCAAGCGCTCATTCCTAAGTTGACAGAGATCCTGAAATAAGAAAGGATCGAGATCGTGTTTCTACCCGTTTGAATCAAAGCAGAAGGAGCCGAATCATGATTGTCGATGCCGATGCCCACGTGGTCGAGACCGAACACACCTGGGATTATCTCGATGCTTCGGAAAAGAAATTCCGGCCTCAACTGTTTCAATCGGCCGACAATCCCAATGCGCAGTATTGGTTCGTCGACGGCAAATCGATCGGCTTTCGCCCCCCGACCTTGACCGAACAAGAATTGATCGCGCTTTCCAAATCGACCGGCCGAGAGCTCAAAACCGCCCCAGAGGCGCGTGAGCTCCGCGATGTCGAGCTGCGCTTGAAGCACATGGACAAGCTGGGCATCGATGTCCAGATCCTCTTCAACACCATGTGGATTGCCCGGGTTGCCGACAAGGCTGAAGCAGAAATTGCGCTTTGCAAATCCTGGAATCATTGGATGGCGGATGTCTGGGAGCAAGGCAAAAATCGCTTGCGCTGGTCGTGCGTCGTCCCGGCGATGACCATCAATGAGGCGATCCAGCAGATGCGCTTTGCCAAAGAGAACGGGGCGGTTGCGGTGAGCCTGCGCCCGTTTGAAGACGATAGGCATCTGGTCGATCCTTACTTCTATCCTATCTACGAGGAAGCCACTCGTTTGGATTTCGCAGTCGCGGTTCACATCGCTAATGCCAGCCCGCAGCTTCTCGATCAGTTCAAACCGCGGTACGACAAAATGGGCGGCTTCGCGCAATTTCGTATACCCACGGTAATCACCTGCCTGTCTTTGATGATGAGCGAAGTGCCGCAGCAGTTTCCGAAATTGCGCTGGGCTTTCGTCGAGGCTTCGGCTCAATGGGTGCCTTGGGTTGTGAAGGAAGCGATGCGGCGGACCGGCACCAAAGGATTTCCCGACCTACCGTTCAAGGAATTTCGGATCTACGTCACCACCGAAACCAACGATGACTTCGATTTCGTGCTGCGCTATGCCGGCGAAGACAACCTGGTCATAGGCACGGATTACGGCCATACCGATGCGTCGAGCGAAGTGGACGCCATCGATATTTTCCGGGCAAATGGTTCGGTGACGGAGACGGTCAAGAAAAAGATTCTCGACGATAATCCACGCGCGCTATACACGTTGTAGATCCCCCCTACGCGCTGGCCACCGCGCTTATCCACCTACCGTCGATGCCCAAGGATCTACGCAGCTTCATCGCTGAACTGGACGCTAGCTCACCCGAAGATGTAGCGCGCGTAACCGAACCGGTCTCTCCTCGTTACGAAATGTCAGCAATCCTCACCCATCTGGAAAGGCGCAAACGCTTTCCACTGCTGTTTTTTCAAAATTCAAAAGAAAGTCAGGCCCCGGTTGTGATCAACGCTCAGGCTAGCCGCCGGCTCATGTCCATCGCATTAGAATGTAAACCGGAGGACTTAGCGCGCGCCTTTAGCGAGCGCCAATCAAAGCCTTTGGCGCCGGTGGAAATGATCAACGCGCCGGTGCACGAAATCTCCAGGACGGGCGATGAGATCGACCTCAAGCAGGTGCCGCTGCTGACCCACTATGACGTCAATGTCGCCCCTTACATCACCGCCGGTATCGTCGTGGCGGTCGACCCGGACACCGGAGTGCGCAACGCAAGTTATAACCGGCTCATGATGGCGGGCAACCGCGAGCTGAGAATCTTTATGGCTGTCGGCAGACATCTGTGGACATTGCACAACAAGCTTGAGGGACGCAACCAACCGCTGCCCATCGCCATCGTCATTGGTGTTCACCCTCTTTTTTCTCTTGGAGCACAAGCGCTCACGCCTACGGATGAAGACGAGTATGCCGTCATTGGCGGCATGATGAACGAGCCGCTTCGTCTGGTACGAGCGAAAACAGTTCCCATTCTGGTGCCCGCCGATGCTGAGATGATTATAGAAGGCCAAATCATGCCGAACCTGCGCCGGACCGAGGGGCCATTTGGCGAGTTTACCGGTCATGCCGTGCCGCAGGATCAGCGGCAAGTCGTTGAAATCAGCGCTATCACCCACCGCGAGAATTACATTTTTCAGGACATTCATGCCGGCTATACCGAGCACAAACTGATGGGCGCAGTGCCGCGCGAAGCTGCTCTGTTGAAAGCGGTTCGGCTGTCCGTTCCTACAGTCAGGAATGTGTGCATGCCCGTGTCGGGCAACTGCCGTTTCCACGCTTACATCTCGATCGCTAAACGGACTCCAGGCCAAGCCAAAAATGCCATCTGCGCCGCCTTTGCCGCCGATATGCTGCTTAAACATGTGGTGGTCGTCGATGACGACATCGACGTGTTCGACGAGCAACGGGTGCTCTGGGCAATCTCCAACCGCTTTCAAGCGGACCGCGGGCTGGTGGTCATTGCCAATGCTCAAGGCAGCGAGCTTGATCCTTCGGCTGGCCCGGGAGGCGTTAACGCCAAGATGGGTCTGGACGCAACCAAACCGCTAAGCGGCTTCCCGCCGGAGCTCCGAGTTCCGGAAGACATTTTGGAAAAGATTACCCTGGACGACTTCCTTCCTAATTTTGCAAAATAATTACTCTGTATTTCTCTATCCGTTATCACCGACCCGATTATTCGGCTGCGAAAAAATCGTTCACGACACCGTCTCGTAGACCAGTATTAGCCGTCACCCTCCTTAGCATTTGACAGGGCATTTCATCATCGGCTAACCTTGCACATCTTAATCCCTTCTTTGAATGATCAGTCAAGCTACCTCATCTGAATGGCCAACATAGAGCAGGACAAACTCCGGCTCCTCAAGGGCGCGGTCCAGGACAACGTCGACCTGCTGCGCGGAATCCGGACCAACACTCGGCGCCGGCAGTCGAAAATTACACGATCGTGGATATGGAGCCCGTTGTTGCTAGCGGTTCTCGCATTTTTTTGGCAGCCTTCGCCGGTCATTTCGACCAAGTCCGCGGCTAAACCACAGGATACGAAACCCAACCTCAAAGAGGCTCCAGCGATGACGCAATCCGCTGCGGCGGAAGTTCAAGCGCCGACAACGCCGCTGCATCCGCTCGATCGCTCGGTTATTCCGCTTGGCATCAACAGAATCGTCATCGATGCCGGTCACGGCGGCAAGCAGCCAGGAGCGATTTCCGAATCCGGTGTCTTCGAGAAGGACATTACCCTGGACATTGCGCTGCGCTTGCACCGCCTCCTTGAGACCGCGCCATTCGAAGTGTTGATGACCCGGCATGACGACCGAACCATAACGCTGGATAAAAGAGTGGCGTTTGCCAACTCGAACGGAGCGGATCTTTTTATTTCAATCCATATCAACTGGACCGAACCGCGCGAGATCCGTCCGCTGGAAACCTACTTCGTCGGCCCCAGTGAGGACCCGGCGACGATGAAGTTGGCAAGCTTGGAAAATCGGGAATCCGGCTACTCCTTATCGGAGTATCGACGAGTGTTAGAAAAAATCTATATCGATGCGCGCCGCGATGAATCGCGCAGTCTGGCCAAGAACATCCATGCTGAGCTGTATCAATCGCTCAAAGCCGTCAATCCGGTGCTGGAGAATCGGGGCGTCAGAACGGCGCCGTTTTTGGTTCTGGTCGGCACGGAAATGCCGGCTATCCTCGTCGAAGTTTCGACGCTCTCGAACGAAGAAGAAGTAGAGTTGTTGATAGACCCCGATTACCGGGAAAAAATTGCGCTGGCAGTATCCAAAGGGATCAACAGCTATGCGAACGCCCTTACTAGATCAGCTGAGAAAGGTAGCTAATGTCAATGGAAGAAACCAATGAACCGCTCTGTGTCGGAATCGACCTCGGCACCTCGCGCAGCTCCATTTCCGCATCCAATGGTGAGCGCCACGTGATCGACAGCTATGTCGGCTGGCCGCTCGATATGGTCGCGCGCAAGCTGATCCAAAAACCGCTTCTTGTCGGTCGTGAAGCATTGGACAGCCGTTCCATGCTGGATCTCCGCCGTCCGATGGAACGCGGATTGATCAAGGATGGATCGAAACGAGACGAAGAAGCCGTCCAGGAGATCCTCCACCATCTAATCACACAGATAGGCTTGAAACAGAAAAATAAGACCCGTTCAAAGGTTCGCGCCGTCGTCGGCGTACCCGCGGAAGCTTTCAGAAATAGCAAACAGCGCTTGCGCAGCGCGATGGAGGGAGTGGCCGACAGCGTGATGTTGGTGTCCGAACCTTTCGCCGTGGCCTATGGCTTGGAAGCGTTGCTGCACGCGCTTATCATCGATATCGGCGCGGGCACCGCTGACTTTTGCGTGATGCAAGGGCGTTATCCGACCGAAGAAGACCAAAGAACTTTACCCAATGCCGGCGACTCAATTGACGAACAACTGCTGAAGCTGGTGCGCGAGCACCATCCCGAAGCGCAAACCTCGATTCATATGATTCGTGAATGGAAGGAAAAATGGAGCTTTGTCGGTGAAGCGAAACAACCCGTTGTCGTTTCTGTTCCGGTCAAAGGGAAAGCCACCGAATTGAATATAACCGCCGAGATGCGCGCCGCATGCGAAAGCATTTTAGCGCCCGTCTGTGAAACCATGTTGGATCTGCTCACCAGAGTCGAGCCCGAATACCAATCGAAGGTTCGCAATAACGTTATTCTAGCCGGCGGCACTTCGCTCATCGTTGGACTCAGTCAGGCGCTAGAAAAGGCCCTGGCCGAACTCGGGGGCGGGCACGCCACAGTGGTTGAGGATCCTGTTTTCGCGGGATCGGACGGCGGCTTGGCCATCGCCAGGGATGCATCGAGCTCGGACTGGGAGAAGTTGTCGCTCTAACTAATCTCGACCTTCAATTCACTGCTCGCGAAACATCACTCCTGAGGCAAAAAGTTTCTTCTGGATTCTGGGTTTCAGGAAAATGCATTGACGCGACAGCGAGGCTAATCGCGAATTGCCAGCGCGCCGCCGTCGACAGGCAGGTCGATTGCGTAGATAAAATCGGATTCGTCTGAGGCAAGGAAAACTACGGCTTTGGCGATATCCATCGGAACTCCGCGCCGGCCAGCCAAGTTTTTGACGAAGCGATTTTCCGGAACTTCTTCCTGACCCACAGGCGAGCCGATTCGATTTGGCGATACCGAATTGACGCGAATGCCTTCCGGCGCCAATTGGACCGCGATCGATCGGGTGAGGTTAAGCACACCCGCCTTGGCCGTGGTGTAGGCCGTCGCTTCTTTACGTCCCCAATGGCCTGAGGTCGAGGCAATGTTGATGATCTTGCCCTTGCGCTTGTGATCGATCATCACTTTGGCCGCCGATCGCGTACAGTACCAAACGCTCCTGAGACAGACGTTCATGACGCGATCCCACTCTTCTTCGGTAATATCGAATAATGTCTTGTGATCGGTCCAAGCGGCGTTGTTGACCAGGATGTCGATCGCGCCAAATTGCTTCACCACCGTCTGAACCATTTGATCTACCGAAGCCGCCGATGCAACATCGCATACAACCGAGATAGCCGAGCCTGGCCTGGTCGCATTGATCTCACTCGCGACACGGCCGCCTCTCCCCGCATCGAGATCGACAACGGCCACCTTGGCGCCCTCCCGAGCAAAAAGCTTGGAAACATCTTCACCAATGTTGCGCCCAGCCCCGGTAACCACCGCGATTTGATTCTGCAGTCTCATCGTGCCTCCATCATCGTTTTTCTGCTGAATAGCAGAACCCAGTTTAAAGGTCCAAGTGTTGTGAAGGATGTCGCTTAAAGAGAGCTACCGGAGCGATCGGGTCAAAGACTGACCTTCTCGACGTAAAGATCTTTCAAAAACTTGCTATTTTTGAGTTCTTCCAGGAAACGCGGTTCGATAACGTCGCTTGGCTTTATCGATCCAGTGCGCTTATCGATGACTGCGCCGACATCAACCAGCGCCTGAAGCGACTCGGGATTGAGCTCCGGTAGCGGCCGAAGCTGAGAAGAGAAACTATCATACATCGCCTGAACCGATCCCGCCTGGGTATCCGGAAAATACTTCTTGATGATCGCCAGGCTCTCCTCACGCCGGGTCACCAGGTGATTGATCGCAGCGGCATAGCCCTTCATAAAGCGCCGGATCGTTTCCTCGTCTCTCTTAATGAACGAACGGGTTGTTACCAGCAAATCCGTCACCACCGGCACCGCCTTCACTTCAAGCGTTTTGATGCCTAACTTTCTCGCTTCGGCGGCGACTTCTTCGCTCAACGGCGCGCCTTGGACGAGGTTCTTGGAGATTGCCAAAGCTCGCGCAGGCGCGAGCCCGGCGGCGACCATTTCAACGTCTCTTACCGGGTCAAGCCCGGCGCGTCTCAGAATGACTCGTGCAATCAGGTCGGATCTCGCGCCCAGCGCAGAAACAGCGACCTTCTTACCTTTCAAATCTTTAACTGTACCGATGGATGGTGCGACTCCCATCCCGTACTGGTCCAGTCTGACATGAGAACCGATAACGGCAAGATCGGCGCCGTTAGCCATGGGTTGGAGAATCGCCAATGGACTGCCTGAGCCAATCAATAGATCAACTCCCAGGAGCGCCTGAATCCCGGCGGACATGTTGTCCCTGATCGGAATCTCTTCGATGTCGATATCATATTTCTTGAACAGGCCGGCATCCACGCCGACGTAGGCGACGGCGGTACCTAGTTCCCATCCGGCATAGGCGAGGCGTAACTTCTTGGCGCCATCCGCGGCGAAAGCAAGGCCTCCCGCAATAATTACAGACGAAAACACCAACAGGAGGAGCGCCGCGCGTATATGGAAAGATTTTCGATTGCTCATAGCTCAGACTATAGCTCACGGACCTGGCGCTTCCAAGTGAGCTCCTAACCACACGCGTGTTCCGCTCCAATCAATAATGCTTCGGATCGATGCCCGTATCTTAGATAACGTCAACACATCGCGTGCCGGAGGTGCAATGAAATTCTCCGTACGATGGTTCGAGTGAATGATTTAGATGAGTCCCTGAGATTCCACTGTTAGGACTCGAGAGAGCTAGATAAGCTGACGTCGGCAAGATTGCAACCAGGTCACATTTAATTTAGGATTGTTCAGGTCTTACCCCACCCCATCCCCGTTACATCCAGGAGGAGCGATAAAATGGCTACGATGATTACCAACGAGTGTATCAACTGCGGCGCGTGCGAACCTGAGTGCCCCAACAATGCCATATCGCAGGGTGAGACCATCTTCGTCATCGATCCTCAGCTTTGCACTGAATGCGTCGGCTTCCATGATTTTGAGGCTTGCGCCGCCGTGTGCCCCGTGGATTGCTGCGTAACCGACCCGAACAACATCGAAACGGAAGACGCCCTGATTGCACGCGCTCGCGCGCTGCATCCTGAGACAGTGATCGGCGACAATTTTGAATCGCGCTTCCGTAAAGGAGAAGGAAAATCAGGCGCTCCAAATGGACCGAAATCGGCGCCAGCGGCAGCTTCGGCAGCTGCGGCGATCGCGGCAGCGCCGCTTACGACTGCAAGCGCACCGCAGACATCCGGTTACGCCGAGCCAACGGACAATTTCATCGCTTTACCTCCAATAGATGCCTGGGAGATTCCGCTTCGGTGCTTCAAATGCTCGCAAACCCATCCGGAGCCCGTGCGCAATTTCATGATTGGCAACGTCATCTTCTGCCCTCATTGCCACAAATCAATGGTCGTGCGGGACAATCTCAATTATCACATTCGAACACTGCTAACGGATTCTTACGAGAAGTGGCAAAAGGAACAGGAAGCCTACATCAATCGCAGAGAAACCGAGCTGGCCCAGTTTATGGAAAAGCGCGCCAAAGACGCGCAAGGCTTCGATGCACATCAGCAGCGACAGTTAGAACACATTCGCGGGCAGTTAGCCGCACTGGGCGAAAATTACGACGCGCCCGGAAAACCGATCAAAAAAGGCGCGCGCTTTGGGTGGGGATGATTCTCGTCTGCTTTAACTCTGATGTTCAATTCGTGGCTGCACATTATCGCTTTAGTTGCTTACCTCGGCGCCATTCTCGGTCTCGGGCTCATGCTGTTGCCATCTTTGTCTTCGGTTGAAAAACACGAGGACAAAGTCCATTTCCTTGCTCGCGGCCTAAAGTTCTACAATCCTTTACAAGTAGGAGCATTGGGTCTCGTGCTATTTAGCGGCGCATTCGAGTTAACCCATCTCAAAGCGATGTATCGTGAAATGTTTTTGAAGGAGCTCGGCTACAATTTGGCAATTAAACTCACCTTTGCTTTCTTGTTGGTCTTCTTTAGCGTCTACCAAGCCATGGGGATCGGCCACCGCTTCGTTAAGCGTCGGGAGCTCGGCGAAAGCATCACGCCGGCTGAGCTCGATTCAGTCGTGCGGCGCCTAACCGGGGCAAATTGGCTCATCCTATTTCTTGCCATCATTACCATTTGGTTGGGGCTGCGGCTCCAATCCTGAGGATCGCGGCACGTTCCGGATCTATTGGCGGTTACGGAGCTCTGGCGGAGGAGGTACGCGTAACCGCGAAGGCAATTCACCGAGCCGGCGTTTTTAAAAATGGGCAACCGTCAAGAGATGTTTGTCGATATTCCGAAAGAGCTTGGCGGCTTAATCGCGGCGATCGTGGACTGGTGCACTACTTTTCAAGTGGACTATCTTGAGTTGAGACAGCTGTTGAGAGGCGGCTAAGAAAAAGGGCGGGGTATCTCTACCCCGCCCTTTTTGACATGCACAAGCTGCTTGTTACTGCCGTTTGCTCAAAGTCTCGGACTGCGGCGCAGGTGAATTCGCCTGAGGCGTCGCGGCAACTGCTTCCGAAGTGATAGCCTCGCGGTAAACCAAGATTTCAACTCGACGGTTCTTGGCCCGGTTTTGCGCATTGTTGTTTTCGGCTAGCGGAGCGCTTTCTCCATAAGACACCGACATAACTTTTAACGGATCCATTTTCTTCTGAGTGATCAGATAGCGACTAACCGCATCGGCCCTTCTTTTCGCGAGCTCGTAATTAACGTCATCGCTTCCGACATTATCGGTGTGGCCGGCCACAACAAAAACCGTATTGCCCGCGCCCGACGGATCGCCCTTAAGATCGCTGAGGAACCCATCAATCTCTTTCTGAGCTTGATTCGGCAGGTTTGATGAACCAAACGCGAAGTTAGCGCCCTCTTTCATATCGATCACAAAGCGCCGCTCGAGTCTTAGGTTCGACAGAGCGTTCAATGCCTTATTTGCTTTAGCATCGACCTGCCCTAATCTCCCTTCGAATTGGCCGAGTTTGCCTTCGATTCCCGTGATCCGAGTGTCAATCGCGCCGATTTGCTTTTCGCTCTGAGTCAACCGCCCTTCCCCCTGCGTCAACCGGTTCTCGCTCTGCGATACTCGGTTCGATACCGGGTCCATTTGCTCCTTAACCCAGTCGCGAGTCGCGATGCACCCTTGGGATAGAAGCAGAGACCCTAATGCTCCCGCACTCAGAATCGTATTAACCCTCATAACCAATCCTCCTTGTTTACCAACCGTTTGTTATTTTCTCCACATACGTGTTTTAAAATCACTATAGGTAGCTAGGGCATCCAAGCGAATCCTATGCCAGGATATGGAGCGAATCATATCAAGAACTTGCGATTTTAAAAAAATCTTTTGCAGGAAATTCCTACATCCTCTTCGTAGGTTTAAGCCGCTGCAACCAAGTTATCGAAACCAGGATCTACTACATGGCGCTGTCGCATGACGGATCGGCTGCTTCTAAGGCGGGTTAAGCTCAGGATGGGTGATCGCTAAGGCAGCCGTTCATCGAAGCGAGCAAGTCCTTCCGCGAAAACGGCTTGTTCAATACCAGCGCACCATGATGTTTCCATTCGTCTATGAGAGCTTCCTGATATTGGCTGATTGCGCCGCTGATATAGATCGCCTTTACTTTGGGGTTTATCGTTCGAATACAGCGGATCATTTCTAAGCCATCCAATTCAGGCATCTGTATATCGGTGAGAACGATTTCCGGCTGCTGATCGAGGTATCTCAAATATCCATGCAAGCCGTCGTCCGCGGTTTGCACCTCATAGCCCGCTGCTATCAAGGTTTCGGCCATGATTTGGCCGAAGTTTTCATCGTCGTCGACAACCAAAACTTTGTAAGGAGCAGTCATAAAATTCTCCCAACAATGGTTAGCTGCGTTTGTTAATGATCCCTGATCCTCTTGTAACACTGCCTGCTAAACGCAAATCACATACCACCCGGTCATAAGGACATTGGCGCGCTTTATTTTGTGCCT
>DASUVS010000306.1:0-11154 GCA_036378835.1 Binatia bacterium
CGAAACCTGCGGCGACAAACGCGGAAATTGGAAACACGACGGCAAAAATCTTATCGATAACGCTCCGGCCGGCGACCGACAGCCAGACAGCAAGACACACCAGGATGTTACACATTATTCCCTTGAAGAACGCCTCGGCAAAAGGAAGCGCCGCCTTCGCAGAAGCTATTTTGACTGCGTTTGCCCCTACCGATCCTGCGCCCGCTTCCGGGTGATTAGACAAAAAGACGAGAACCGCAAGGCCGCACGCGCCGATGAAATTCGCGCAGTAGATGATCAGCCAGTTGCGCATCAACTCCCATGAGCTAATGCGCCGACTCGCCCATGCCATGACCATAAAGTTATTGCCGGTGAAAAGTTCGGCGCCGGCGACCACAACCAGAATCAAACCGAGAGAAAAGGCTATGCCGCCTAGTATCCGGCTGGACGCAAATCCAAGGCTGACGTCAGCGGTAATGAAAGTAAAGTAAAGCGCCCCGAACCCGATAAACCCGCCGGCGAGCACGCCAAGCGTTGCCTGTGAAAGCAGCGGCAGGCGCGCCTTAGTGACACCAATGCTTTCGACGCGCTCGGCGATTTCCTTAGGAGCATAAGCATCGAAGCCGAAGATTTCACTCATCGGCGTTCACGCCGTTCGGACCCTTCGGCTGTGAAAGCGGCGAAGAGTCTCCGGGTTGCAACGATACGCCGGCAGGATGGCGCTCCGGTAGAAATTGCGCAGTCATACTCATTCCTTCGGTTAGCTTAAGTACTGGTGAAAACGGTCCCATCTCGACTCTGGTCTATTTTGGTATTTTGGCATCAAGGCACTCGCTCCGAAGGAAGGTAACCCAATTAGCAAAAAGGCAAAAGAGATCCCTGGATGAGCCCTGCGAAAAGAACTGCCGAAAGTCCAAGCGAAAACGAATTCTCAAAGGCGCGAAACCAGCGACCGATCTTTAGCGATTCTAGTAATTCCGGCTAGGTAGAGACACCGCCCGCCGGCATTTTGCCTGGTACGAACTCGATAAAAAGTAGTGTGATCGTAAGGGAAACCGGCATCGAAGATGCGTTATTTCCTTTGTGAGAGGTGAGAAATATGGCAGACGAAAAGGATCGATTTGGCGATACCATGCGACTTGTTGAGAGAGCTAAAGAAGATATTTACTTCGCCGAGCAAGATCGACAGGTGCTGGAAAAACTCCGCAGTCAACTCCGTAAGGTCGAGACTTCTGACGCGCCCCGGCACTGTCCCAAGTGCCCCGGCAAGCTAGAGGCTTACACGTTCGAGGGTTACATGCTCGACCGTTGCCAGGAATGCGGCGGAGTTTGGTTGGATCGGGGTGAGCTAGAGGCAATCGTCAGGAAGATTAGCCGCGGCCCGCTCGGTGGATGGCTGGATAGCTTGACCGAGAAAATCAAATAGTGAGGAGCTTGGAATGAGATCGGGTGGCGAAAAAATACAACACCTGGTGACGAGCTTGATGCGCTTCGAAAGGCGCGCGGCAACTCCTTTTAGGGTTTCGGTAGTAAGTTGATTGCGCAACGTAGTGGGGACTGGCGCCTGAAGTGTATCGAGACCATCAATGGCGTGATCCCTGCGCTACGAAACATTTTCATGAATCCATGAATCCACGACAGAGCGATAGTTCATCTCGCCGCCCGTATGCGCAGGCCAGACGTCTTCACACCTGCAAAAAGCCGTAAAAATTTGCTCAACTTTAAGAAAATCATCCGCTATTAAACTGCGGCATGACTGCCAGCTCAGCTCGCGCAGACCGGATGTTTCTCCCGGAAAACATAGCAACGGAGTGGGCAAACGTAAATGGCAGCTCAAAGCACTGGCACGGCCGTTGCGGGCAAAAACTACCATGAAGAACGAACACACGAAGTTGACTGTCCTGGGCTTAGCTGTTTTGGCATTCGCGATGTTCCCACGGACGCTTCATTCCTACGAGGAAATCGTTGTCAAAGACGGAGCGACCATTCGCGGCGTCGTGAAAGTTGATGGTACGTTGCCAAAACTGCCAGCGCTGCAGATTACAAAATACAAGGAGATCTGTAAGGACGTCCCAAATGAAAGCCTGAGTGTCGGCCCGGGACAAGGAGTTCGCTTTGCGGTTGTGATCCTAGAAGGCATTACCAGAGGTGCAGCCGTTGAGAAGGAAACCGTCTATGAGTTGGATAACATCAAATGTCGCTTCAGTCCCCATGTTCAAGCCGCGAGCGTCGGGCAGTTCGTATTATTGAAGAATTCCGATCCCATTCTCCACACGGTGCATGCTGCTTTTACGAACAACCAGCCTCAATTCAATCTTGGGCTTTATCCCGGACGCACAAGCCGAAAACCGTTGGTTGTAGCGGGTCTCGTCACGATCCGCTGCGAAGTTCACCCGTGGATGACCGCTTACATCATGGTCACCGAGCATCCTTATCACGCCGTTTCGGACGTCTATGGAGAGTACGAGCTCAGTGATGTTCCAGCGGGTGTATATCAATTGAAAGTGTGGCACGAGAGCCTGGGCACGCAGGAGAAGCGGATCGAGGTAAAACCGGCGGCCATGAAAAAAGTCGACTTCACTTTCACAGCATCACCGGGGGTAAAAAAATGAACAAGTTAATGTTGTGGATGTTTATCGGTGTGCTGCTCGGTGTTCCAGCGTCAAGCCTAGCAGCTGACGGCGGTGGCGTGGGAATTGTCAAAGGAACGATTACTATCGGTGGCAAACCAGCAACGGATGCCGTGGTCTCGATAGAAGGCCTTTCCCAGGACCAGATAAAAGCCAAGATGGCGCACACCAAGCCACAGAAAAAAATCATCGATCAACGCAACCTCAAGTTTATTCCGTCTGTTGTAGCGATTATGGTCGGAGAGACCATTGATTTCCCAAACAACGACAAGTCTTGGCACAATGTGTATTCCAAGGGAGGCGCAAACGATTTCGATCTCGGGCTCTATCCGCCCGGTAAGAGCCGAAACAAGAAGTTTGATAAGCCGGGCGTCTCTCGAATTCTGTGCAATGCGCATCCGAACATGGAAGCTTTCATCGTCGTGAAAGATCACCCGTTTTTTTCGACCACGGACAGCCGCGGCAACTACGAGATCAAAGACGCACCTTTAGGTAAGCTGCGCGTCGAGATTTGGTCTCCAAACCTGGATGTCAGGAGCGACAGCGTCGAAATGGCGCGCAATGGCGAGGTGTTTGCGCTAAATGTCGAGCTTAAGAAATAGAAGTGATCTGAGCACTAGGCATGAGCGAAGAAATTTGAGTGCCTTAGCGTAAACGTGCGTGACTGTTCGAAGTGGTGAGGGATTACTCATCAATTGACTGAAACGACTGTGTGCCAGCCGTTTGTGTTGCCGCACCGTGACGGACTACCTCGGCTTCATGCGTGACGCGTCGGGCTCAAACGGCTAATTCTTAATACCCATCGGATGCTGCAACAGTACTTGGTGAAGGCTTGATTCTAGTTTGCGGATTGAGCAATCATCGCTCGAGCGCCGCGCCGGTGAATCGTGTCAGCACGTTCACTCTGGCCCGCGCACGTCTCTAGGTGTTTCGGCGCCGAGATCGGATCCCGCCGGATTACAGAGCATATTCCTAGCGCTGCAAATTGACAGAGTAGCTTTTTGCGAAGTTGCCAACGATGGGAGCTCGGAATTGGCCAGAACCATGCTTTTGAATGGTATGGCGCTTGCTCCCTTGCAAATAGAAGCTGTCACCGCGCGTGTGGATCTCAGCGGGGCTCGAAGGGAGCAGGCTATATGTCTCGAACCGAGGGTGAGGACGAAATTACGCCTGAACAACTCAGGCAAAGACAGATCCGTAACTACTGGGCAGCGGACTTAAGCCGAAGAGTCTTTTTAATGCGGCGGCAGAGAAAAGCCATTCTGGACAATTGTCGGCGCATCGTGGTTGTGGGCGCGAGCAGCGATCCAAACAGTCGGAGCTACCTCACCATTGAGAAGCTGCTTGGCCTCGGCCTGGAAATCATTCCAATATTTACCGATCGCGAAAGCTTTCTTGGCTTGCGCTGTTTTCGAACGTTGCGTGACGTTCCGGGCAAAATCGATATTGTTCAGACCTATCCCAACGACGGGATAGATTTCGCCGAGCTGGCGCGGGCAGTGGTGGAAAAAGGCGTGACAACGTGTTGGATCGAGCAAGGACTCGCGGGCTCACGAGAAGTCGAGGATATTCTGGCGAAGGGGCACGTTCAGTTGGTCGAGTATGAGAATCTTGAAAGCGAGTATCTAAAGCATGTCCCGTTGCCGGCGGCGACACGGAGGCCCGGAGTGCCCAAGGATGAGAAGGCGAGGAAAGTAAGGGAAAGGATGTCAAAAAACCCTGTGACGGTGAAACCGGATGATGGACTGAAAGACGCGATCTGGAAAATGGATCATGGCCATTTCCGTCACCTGCCGGTGGTGGATGAAAAGGAGAAGCTGATCGGCATGCTGAGCGATCGCGACATTCGTCTGATCCGCCCCTCCCTCGCGTTCTCAACCAAGGAAGAAGCCGATGTGCAACTCTGGACGATTGCGGTGCAACAAGCCGCCGTGTTTGATCCGGTCCGCGTTAAGCCAGAAACGTCACTTAAAGAAGCGGCCGATCTGATGTTACGCTGGCATGTTGGCGGGCTGCCGGTAGTTGATGATCATGAACATGTCGTCGGCATGATCACGTACACTGATTTGTTACGGGAGTTCGTCCGGCGCGAGTAGGCACAGAACGCGCGTCAGGTCTTAGGCACTAGTATGGTATTGGTTCCGATGAAAGCCAATCACAGGGGCGGTTGAAAACCTTTCTCATTCTTCAGAAACAAAACTGGCGCCTCTCCAAAATACGAGAACAATATCTGAAAATTCGAAGCTTGTCGGGCGGCGAGACTGGCACTTCTATTGCTCCTTGTATTGGAGAGAATTGATCTTAATCGACAAACTAGGGAGATGATGGGGTAAAGTATGTTTACCGAAAAGATAGAGCTCAAAGATCTGGACAAGATGGATGCGGAGTATGGGGATCTACTGGGGCGCGTGTTGACGATACAAGCAGATTGCGAGATCGGCGGACCGCACCTTTATGTTGAAACGATGCTGCCAACAGCGCCGAGCAAGCTTGATCAACTGATCGTCGCGCGCACGGCGGCCGAGGAGATCGATCATTTCCGCAAGGTTGCGCGAGTGGCCGGGGATATGGGAGTCGATGTTTCATTTGTGCTGAGCCAGCCCAACGAAAAGCGTTTCGTCGACTCCTTCCGTGGGCTGATCACAACGTGGGAAAACCACGCCGTCTTCGGCTTTTTGATCGATCGGGTCGGGCGATACCAGCTTGAAGAATTCTATGATTGCAGTTATCTGCCGCTGCAGCGAATTCTTCCGGACATCGTCACCGAGGAGCTGGGTCACATCGAATACGGCTACAATAAAACCCTCGAACTGATGTCCAAAGGTGACGAGCAAAAAGAGCGCGTCCAAAAGGCTATTGATTATTGGTATGTTCGGGCGCTCGACATGTTCGGTCACAGCGGATCCAAACGCGCCGAGCGTTATCTTTATTGGGGACTAAAAAGACGCAGCAATGAGCAGGCTCGCGAAGACTACATCCGTGAAGTCAATCCGATCCTGCTTAGCTTGGGTCTCAAAATTCCCGATCCGCTCGAAGGCCGCCGCTATATCTGACAGGAGATTACTATGCCGCAAGCAGCACCTGATACGGAAAAGCTCGACGAGCACCTACTCGAAGTCGTCCGCGCCCTGCACGGGGCCGTCAAGCAGGGAGTTTCCCATCTAAATGACGCCACAGTGATGGATCAAGCGATTGCCGATAGTAAAGAAATTCTCGACGTCATCATGGCGGGAGAGGTAAAGGAGTGGCTAAACTGAGTCCGGCGGAGGTTCAGCGCTCAGGGACATTTTATGAGCGAAGGAAAAACTCATTTCTACGAGACCGAAGTCGAGTGGATCGGCGCAAAAAACCTGAAGCTTAGCGGCGCCAAGCAGCCGGCGATCGCCGCAGGAGCGCCGCCGGAGTTTCAGGGCCGGGAGGAAAACTGGTCGCCGGAGCATCTGCTGGTTGCCTCTCTGAACAGTTGTTATGTCCTGACCTTGATTGCGATTGCGGAATTCTCGAAAGTCGGTCTCGTTAGTTGTTCCTCCACGGCAACGGGAAAATTGGAGAAGCTCGAAGGGAGCGGTTATCAGATCACCGAGATCATCGTCAAGCCAAAGGTGGTTCTTGCGTCGGCCGGCGATCTCGCGCGCATGCCGCGAATCCTGGGAAAAGCCAAAGACAATTGCTTTATCTCCAACTCGATCAAGTCGACAATCAAGATCGAGCCCGAAGTCTTTCATCATCAGACGCAGACATCTCCCTGCCCTTTGGGAGAATCTCCAGATTGACGCATCTGCCGGTCAGTCGCTAACCGGTCTCTTAATATCTTCATCGACCACGCTCTTTTTTGGTTCACAACCGTTCGAAAACAAAAGACGAAAGCATAAAATCTAACTCAGGGGTCTCTTGTTGATCCAAATGGAACGATCCGGTCTGACTCGCTTCGCATGGCTCTCGATCAGCGCGGCGCTCGCGACCATTGCTTTGAAGGCTTTGGCCTATTTCGTCACCGATTCCGTGGGGCTGTTGTCGGATGCACTGGAGTCATTGGTGAATTTGGCTGCGGCGCTCATGGCTCTTGCAATGCTAGTCGTTGCGGCTCGGCCGGCAGACGAGATGCACGCCTTCGGCTACGGTAAAGCCGAATATTTTTCCAGTGGCGTTGAAGGGGCGCTGATTGTCCTTGCGGCGGCCATCATTGCCTGGACGGCGGTGCCACGGTTGATTGCGCCACAGCCGTTGGAACAAATTGGGATCGGTCTTGGCGCCTCGATCGTAGCAGCGGCGCTCAATTTTTTCGTTGCCCGGCATTTGCTCAGCGGCAGCAAACAGTATCGCTCCATCACACTTGAAGCCGACGCCCATCACCTGATGACCGATGTCTGGACTTCGGCCGGTGTGGTCGCCGGAGTCGCCACTGTCGCCCTGACCGGCTGGACACGTCTTGATGCGGTGATTGCGCTGTGTGTTGCCGTCAATATTTTATTCACGGGAGTGCAACTGCTACGCCGCTCGTTGCTTGGACTTTTAGACAGGGCGTTGGGACCTACCGAGCAAGAACTTATAAAAGAAATCCTCAGCCGATATGCCAGCCAGGGTCTTTATTATCATGCGCTGCGCACGCGGCAGGCGGGAATGCGGTCGTTCATATCCTTCCATGTGCTCGTGCCGGGAGAATGGACGGTTCAGCGCGGGCATGATCTGGTCGAACAAGTAGAGCGCGATATACGCGCGGCGGTTCCCGGCGCAACGGTCTTCACTCACCTCGAGCCGATCAATGATCCGGCAGCTTGGCAGGACTTAACGCTTGATCGGAGAGACGACGCAATACGCAGCAAGTGCGACTAAAAGGCACAAATGATCCGTTCGGCTATCGATTTGATGACGATCAAGACAAGGATCGAGTCGATAAAAGCTTGTCAGCTGATCTCCAGCTCTTCGATTTTGCGGTAGAGCGACGAGAGACTGATATCCAGAAGCCTGGCTGCCTCTTTGCGGTCTTGATTGGCTTGGTCCAGGGCGCGCACAATGTGCTGTTTTTCGAACTGTCGCAATGCATCCCGGAGATTGAATGTGAAGGCGGGATTGGTTTGACTACTGGCGACGATCGCGCTCGGCAGATCCTTCAACATGATTCGGTCGCCTTCGGCGAGAATCATCGTATGCTCGATGACGTTGTCGAGCTCGCGTACGTTGCCTTTCCATTGCAGCGCCATGAGGACGCGGACCGCGGCCTCGTCGATACCCTGAAAGTTCCGTTTGAGCTCGGGGTTGTGACGCTTGATGAAATGTTCGATCAACTCGGGAATATCTTCCGGCCGCTCCCGTAAAGGCGGAATATGGATTTCCATGACATTGAGACGATAGTAGAGATCTTCACGAAAGCGACCCGCTTCCACTTCGTTATTTAAGTTTCGATTGGTCGCCGCCAAAACGCGAACGTCGATCCGGCGCGGTGTCGTGCTCCCCAGGGGAAGAATTTCCTTGGCTTCCAAAGCTCTGAGCAATTTGACTTGGAGGTGCTGCGGGATCTCGCCGATTTCGTCGAGAAAAATGGTTCCACCCCTGGCCTTTTCGAACAAACCTTCCTGGTTGGCGAAAGCGCCGGTGAAAGAACCTTTTATATGGCCAAAAACAAGACTTTCCAGCAGCGTCTCCGGTAATGCGCCGCAGTTGACCGGCAGAAAAAGTTTCTCGCGGCGATCGCTAAGCGCGTGGAGCGCCAGAGCGATCAGCTCTTTGCCGGTGCCACTTTCGCCGGTGATGAGAACCGTGGCCTGAGTGTTGGCAACTTTCTTGACCAGCTCTAGGACGTCATGGATCGCCTTGCTTTTGCCGATGATGTTGTTCAATTGAAAGTCCATTGACCTTTAAGCCGAGGTGCAGTCATCGGCAGGTCACGCCATTTGCGTCCTTTGCGCGCGAATCCTCTCCTTACAAGATGCCGGCAGCACGCCATCGGCAAGATAAAAGCGCGCGATGAATGTGTCAAGGACGGAGGAGGGATTGGACTTAGAATCTCTCGGCGGCCTGAAGCAGCTCCGGATCGGAACAGAAACGGCGCAGAGCGGCCTTGATCTTTTGTCTTTGCACCGCCGCGGGAACACCCAAGCTTTCCATGGTTTTGCCGATCTGCGGGCCTCCCAGTTGCAACAATTTGCCGTAGATCACGTCGATCTCGGAGCTTTCTATTTCTAGCGCAATTCTGAACGCATCTTCGATGGCGAGCGTCGGTGTACCTTGGTCAAGAAAGGATTGCAGTCCAGCAGCTACTTTATCGGCACTGTCACTGCTGATCATCGGATCGAGGGAGTCGTCGTTATAGTTAAGGATAAGTTCCCGGCAGGCGCCCAGAATATTCGCGTGCTGCTCTTCCTCTCGCGCCATTTCCCACCAGAAATCACGCAGCTCCTGTCGGGCGAGAAAGAGATGCGAAAACCGGTAGTAAATTTTCGAAACCAGTCGCTCGATCTCGGCAAAGCGCAGCAGAGGATCGAACGGCGCTGACGTACTCATGGCTTTTAGATTCCTATCACAAAATTAAGCGGCTCATCATGCTTCTCGGAATCGCGTCGTGCAGCTAGCCGGTTGCAAACGGCATCCGAATCGCAGAAGCGCCACTCCAACAGAATTTCAGTATATCACCCGCCGAAAACGCCGCCACCCCACTAAGGCGCCCGATCCCAATCCCGCGGCACCGGATGTTCGCCGAATGGTGAACTATAAACCCGTTGTGCTTCGGCGTTCACGCGTCGAGACTGGCTTTCCGGCGGTCGATCTAAGCATTTATTTACCGCATCATGCCGGTAATTTACGATCAATTAGGCAGCCCTTGCGATCTTGCGCCTGTGCGCCGGCATGATCAGGACCGGGCATGAAGCGCGGGCGATAACCTTTTCGGAAACGCTGCCAATCAGCATGTGATCGATGCCGGTTCGGCCGTGGGTTGACATAACGATCCTGTCCACCTCCTCAGCTTCCGCCTTTTCAATGATGTTATCCACGGCGCCGCCGAACTCAACCACCTGCCGAACTTCGGTTAGATTCATCTCATCCGGAAACTTCTCGCGCAGGAACTTGTCAAGCGACTGTTGATGGCACTCCAGCATCTCACGAACCGGCCCAAGAATGCTCGGGCTTGCCCCATTGATCGGCTAAGTCAATGACGTGATATACGATCACCTCTGCGCCGCGCAATCGTCCCATTTCCAGCGCGTGTCGCAGCCCTATGCAGGAAAGCTCCGAGAGATCCGTCGGCGCGAGAATTTTTTTATTGTTTCCATTTAACCCTCCGGTGCCTCTACTTGATTAAAGGTGGGTAGCGCAAGAACCATACCGCTACCGGTCAGGGAAACTACTTCAGAATTGCACGGGAGAGTCGTTTAGAATCGCAAATGTTAGAATCGGCGCGGATTCTTTCTCGTGCAGGCGAAGTCAGCATTGATGCACCTGCCACCGCGGACTCACCGTTTCCGGGTGTTTGACACAACCGGTTCCAATCCCGCGATCATCGCGGCGATTGGAAGGTTATTCCTTAAAGACTTTCGCAGTCGATCTTGCGGTGTGCGACCGGCCGTTCGATGGCAATGGATCGAAACGGCTTCCGCGTATTCATGCCTCTTTCAGGGTCTGCTTTAGGAACTCGAGCAGCTCCACATGCTTTTCCGAATCACGGATCATTGAATCCAAAAGGATCTTAAAAACTCCGCGATAATAGCCGCTGCTCGCCTTAACTAGAGTCTTGTATTCCGCTATCCCGTCCTTTTCGAGGCGAATCAGCTCGTCGGTGACGTTCCGAAGCTCCTTGGTTGAGACCGTGTCATCACCAGTGTTTTCAAGGCTGTCTGCAGGCCTAGTCCAGGTGAGACTCCCCTTTAGCGTCGATACCATGGCGTGCACCACCGCCCGATGTTTCTCTTCGTCTGAAACGATAAGTTGTACGAGAAATCGCGTTAGCGGGCTCGGCATATGCGCCAAAGTCTCTTTGTAGAATTCGAGAGCATGGTCTTCCTTAGCTTCATGGGCTTCAAATTCATTTAGTAGTCTTTCGATCGGGGATATGCCCTCGCGGGTGGCCATAAACTCAGACAAGGCGTTTACATCTGCGAACTCTTCCATCATCGTGCTCCCCCTTTCACTTCTTCCTGATTAACACCTGCGCAAAGCACATGCCACAAAACACGCAAAAATGCTTGGGTCTGACGGACGATGAATGAGAATATTCTTAGACATGAGAATCTTAGTCATTCGCTTCGCGAATCTGCAAAAACTTTCGTTAGGACGATCGGTGGAATAAGCAGAAAAAAAGGCGGTGGCGCCGATCATCATCTGAACTCATGCCGCACCTTTGTGATCCGCCTTTTTTTTCGAAATGCCCGCAAACACATGTACCCAGGTGAACGCCTAATAGCCCTTCTCCAGGCACCAGTTGGCGATTTCAATGCGGCGTGCGAACCAGACCTTGGGAAAGCCCTTGGCATAGCGAATGAACTCGTCGATGATTTTGGTTCGAAACGGCACGCCGGAAACAAACGGGTGCAGGTTGAAAGCAAAGAACTTG
>DASUVS010000307.1:0-14609 GCA_036378835.1 Binatia bacterium
CACGGTTGCACGGCGAATGGCCGAGCTGATCGGCGGTACAATTCAGGTCAAAAGTGAGCCGGGTATCGGCACGACAGTCATGATGAGATTCCCTCCTAAAGCTGCCGCATCGTCCGCAGTGCCGCTGGAGCAGCGGAATTATGGCTCGCGATAAATTCCTTTGGTGTCGCAAGTGCGACGCTGTTCATCACGTGACATCCTGGGATAGAGCTCCTCAATATAACTACAATAACTGCATTGACGGCGAACTCGATGAGATACCCGCCGACGACTGGCGTGCTTTCATGAAAGAACATGAAGGTCACCGGTTAGAGCCATTAGAAGCATCAGGCGAAAAGTACTTTTGCCAGGGACCAATGTCTGATCCTATGGGTGTCGCTTACATTGAGGTCACCAATGGGCGCGACCATCTTCTCTTGCGTCAATCGCGAAAGAGTATCGCTGAACCGTTAAGGTTTGAGCTAACCCGCGACCGGTTAATTGATCAAGGGGTGACGGTTGGGATTCAAGACAGTGAAATAAAAAAAGAGATGAGACACCACTTTAAATGGTCGGGTGGTCCGTTCGAAGATCAGAAGATTGACCTGTTCATTCAGCTATTGAGGAATGTGGTCACCGATTTAGAACCACGGGCGATTGAGGTGGCTGGGTTTTGTTCCGAAGACCACAACGTCAGTTTTGGCTCGTTACAGGCTGAGGTCATCGAGTCGCTCATGGCCGAATGCGCGCTGTGTTTCCAGCCGCAAGAATTGGACGACATACGGCGATTTATCGATTCTCACCGTGAACCCTCCGATGTTCTGGCCTTGGTTATGCGCCGACAGTTGAAGGTCGAACAGTCTGCTGCCGCTATTAAGTAGCTTCCACTATTTCGGCAATTCAGTCGAGCCTTATTCGCAATTAGTTAAGCATCCCCTTCCATCAACTTGACGGTCGAGCGACCGCCTGAACTTGCATCCGTGCTTAGGAGCCATAGCGCCTTTTAGCGAATTCATTTCTTAACCACCACTTCATCTCTGCCGTCCACTTCTTTAAGCTTGAGCCGAACCTCGCCGTCTTGCGGTAAAATAATTTTTCTCGCCACAAAATTAGCGGCAATCGGAAACTCGCGTCCGCCACGGTCTATGAGCACGGCTAAATGGATGGCTCTGGGACGTCCTAAGTCGATCAAGTGATCCACTGCCGCGCGTACCGTCCGGCCGGTGTGGAGCACGTCGTCGAATAGAACGATCGTTTTGTTATTGATATCGAAAGGAATGCTCGTGTGATCGACCTTTCCTTCCGGAAGCAGCGTGTTAAGGTCGTCTCTATATAAGCTTATGTCCATTTCGCCTAGAGGAATGTCTTTGTGCTGGGACTTCTGGATTATGCCTCGTACTCGCTGCGCCAAAAAAAGGCCACGAGTGCGGATCCCTATAAAGGCCAAAGAATCCGAAGCTCTATTCTGTCGGAGAATTTCACGAGCCATGCGCTCGAGGGTTCTTTTGATTTCGGACGCTGTCAAAAGTCTGACGTTTTTAGATTTTTTCATTCGAGGCTCGCACGATAGCGTCTAAAAGTAATTGTGCGCCCAGACAGATGTCTTGGGGAGCAGACCATTCCAACGGATTATGGCTAATGCCCCGGCGACTGGGAATAAACAACATCCCGGCTGGAGTAATTTTTGCCATTTGCATTGCGTCATGTCCCGCGCCTGAAGGCATAATCTCATAAGCAACCTCTCGAATCTCGCAGCAGTCTTGTAGCAGATGGACGATGCGCTTATCCAGTGGCACAGGGTCCTCTTTTCTTATTGGCAGGATCTTAATTCTTATGCTGCGGCGCCGAGCGATCTCGCGAATTTTAGCTTCGATCAAACGGACCACCCGGTTCTTGGCTGACGCGGTGATACTCCGTACGTCCACCGCCAATTCTGCTTTGCCCGGCACGGCGTTGATCACTCCAGGCTCGATTCTAAGCGCACCCACAGTACCGACTACCCGGCCCTTGTCGATATCCGAATGCTGGCGACAAATCCCTTCTATGGCTACGGTTAATTCAGCTGCTGCAACCAAAGCGTCCTTTCGCATCTCCATTGGAGTTGTGCCTGAGTGATCGGCCTGACCGGTGATGATGACCTTGAACCGTGTCGGTGCGGCAATCGATGTCACGACGCCGATAGGTTTTTTCCTCGCTTCCAGGATCGGGCCTTGCTCGATGTGCAGCTCAAGATAGGCCTTCAACGATGATGGATCTCGACGCAGCGACCGGAGGTTGTTTCGATGAATGCCGAGGCCAGCCAAGATATCCTCTAGTTTTGCTCCTTGGGGGTCGCTCGCGTTTGCAAGATCGTCGGCGCGCACCTCGCCGGCAACCAAGCTGCTCCCGAGCGTTGAAAAACCAAAACGGCTCGATTCTTCGCCGACGAAGCAAACGACCTCAACCGGCGAGCGCAGCGCAACATTCTGTTCTTTCAGTGTCCGAACTGCTTCAAGGGCGGCAATGACACCCATTGTGCCATCGAATTTTCCACCATGGACGACGGTGTCTAGGTGCGAGCCGGCAAGCACAGCGGGCGCCCGTGGATGAGGACCGTCGAGTCTGCCGAAAATGTTGCCAACGCGATCGATGTTGATCTGCAAGCCAATTTGCCGCATTTGGTGAATCAGGAATTGACGGCTACGCAATTCTTTGATCGAAAAGACCAGACGAGTGACGGAGCCGTGATCGCCCAAACCGATTCTGGAAACCGCGTTCAAGTCGCGCAACAGCCGGCGTTTGTTGATGGTGATATCGGTTTGGCTCCGAATGGCGTTCGGGGTTTGCGACTTCATGCGCATGATCTTAGCAGCTTCGCGCGGTGCTGAAAAACTACATTGTCAGTGTAAAAGTAAGTTGGAAAGAGGCGAATGCGTATGCTATAGCTGCATATCCAAAATTGAAAGGTCGGCGCCATGAGTGAAGTTTCCAAGAAAGTAGCCGAGATGCTGCTCTCCACAGAGTCCATCCAAGTTTACAAAGAAACTCCCTTTGTCTTCGTTTCCGGACGCATCTCTCCGGTCTATATTGATTGTCGCAAGCTTTTATCCTTCCCGATGGAACGTGAATTCATCGTTGCTGCATTGGCCAAAATGGTTGAAGCCGAGATAGGGACCGACAAAATCGATGTCGTCGCGGGAGGCGAGACGGCAGGCATTCCGTACGCTTCGTTTGTTGCTCATATGATCAGAAAGCCGATGATCTATATTCGCAAACAGCCGAAAGGGTACGGCGGGACTAAGCAGATAGAAGGCATCCTCAATCCAGGAAAAAAAGTACTACTGGTGGAAGATTTGGTCACTGATGGACTGAGCAAGCTTCGTTTCAATATCGGGATACGAGGCGCCGGGGCAAAAATGACGCACTGCCTCTGTGTATTCGATTACGCTTCCGACCGGCTTAACCAACATGAGGGCAAGGAAAACCTGGCAAAAAATGATATTTCGCTGCACGTGCTCGCAAATTGGGATGACGTGCTGGACACCGGATTGGCTAAAAGCTATTTTAGTGAAACCGCCAGTAAGCACATCACAGATTTCTTGCAGGATCCTGAGAATTGGGGTCGCAAAATGGGTTTCGTGTGAATCTATTTACAATCCTACGTCGCCGATTGCGCAACCGAAGTTACTTATCCGTAATCCAGGTTGCGGTTTTCGGATGCGGAACTAACTTTTACGATTGTTGAAGGACATTGTTCAAGGTGTTAAAAAAAATCTTCGGTCGCATAGCTCAGTTGGTTAGAGCGCTCGCCTCACATGCGAGAGGTCGGGGGTTCAAGTCCCTCTGCGACCACCACCTGCTGTGATACCGGTGGTTATCGGCCGGTCAAGAGACTAATCAGAATATACGTTTGGGAGATCTCAACTGTCCATTGCGCCGCTGACTTCATTGCGGTACTCGATATCTCCGCCTCGAATAGCTCCTCAACCTCCAAGGCTCTGCTAAAGTCAATAACAGAATGCGGCTCGATTATGCCGCTTGCTTTTGGTTCTGGCGCAGATCATCGAGGTTGTTATCGAAATTTTCCTGCTTTCGATGAACCGATCTCTGTTGTGCCTTTTTCCCTCAATCCTGCTGCAAGGCATCGGTGATCGGCTCTGGCGTCTGAACCTTGGGAATTGGAAGGTGATCATCGCGAGAGCGCGATTCAGGAGTTTAGAAGCAAGCTTGTTCGGTTATCTCCATCACTGTAGATCCGTTGTAGGAGGGGTTCTATCTGGATCCAGGGTTCAGTTGCGCAAGTGAGGCGGAGCGAGTCAGAAAGTTGCCATCGCATCAGGCGGGTGGACTAGGTTTGAGCCGCATGGCGGCATTAGAGTTACAGAAAGCGGATCATTCTACCATCTTGACCCATGGTCTCATGAAGGAAAGATCGAACGGGGGTATTTTCCGGAGCGAACTCGACGTAGGCCGAATACGTACGATGGTCAGCCTTGCTAGGTTATCTAACTTGAAGAGGCGATTTTAATAGACCTAACCTTGTCATCTGAGTCTTCATGACCCGGCATGTGCTACCATAGTTTCGCTGTGCAACTTCTAAGATGGCAGCTGCCCCCTCCTCATCGCAGGGGATCGTAACAAGTTGAGGATGATTAGTTTTGGGTTGGGCCATTTTGAGAACCGAGCTCGCAGGTGATTTGCGCGAAGCCCTGGCAAGTAAACGTTCTTTCTCTTCGTACTTCAAGATAATTTCTGCATGCATAGGATCTCCTCAAGTCATCAGTCGAGCACTTGAAGTTGCCAGCCCGTAATTCGCGACGACACTCCGCATCTAGTTGGTAGAATGATTTACTCGCGATCTAGTTAGAGCCCGATAAAACGCATATAAAGCAGCGCTCTGTTCCCGGGAAGTTTGGATACGTTGGTTGATGATCGTCCGTATGATCCTAGTGCGCTTGTGATCCTCTCTCTCGTAACGCTGCATGACTGTAACGTAAGTTCGCTCGGCAATCGATCTATTCTTCATACTTGAGCCTCATACCAGATGTGCGGGTTTCGAACGGAAACTTGATCAGTGCGACGGATGATTCGTTTGTGACTCAAAATAAGACACAAACCCTGTCGCTAAGCAATGACCAGGCCCGGAACATTATGGATAACGGCCGATATCTTAAGTATTTTTGAGATATGTCCTAGTCCCGCGCGTGGGAATAGCGCATTGTAGGGTGTAGCTTAAATGAAACAGAACCTACCGTTTTTTAAGATCGGCGTGCGCTCACTATAAAGCTGTCGGTTCGGCGAATCAGAGCAACTTCTTCGAGATCGACAAAAAAATGCGGACCTAGGCCCGTGGTCCAAATCGGCGTTATCCGAACCGACCATCGAGATTGCATTGGCATGGCTCCTGGCCAGAATATTTAACTTAACGACAGCGTACGCGGCGCGGAAGCGTGCGAAGCTCGGCAGATAGAAATAACGCAGGCACGCGGGAGCCGCCAGAGAAATTTTCCCGCTGAAATGAGCCGCATGATTTTTGGTTTTTTCCTTCGCCTCTTCGACTGAGTTGAGCACCTTTCTGGCTTCAGCATAGAAGATTTCACCCTGGGGCGTGAGTTCCAGTTTGCGTCCCTATGATCGAAAAGCTTCAGAGCGAGCTCCTGTTCGAGTGCCTTGATCTGCAGAGATAAGGCCGACGGAGTGAGAAAACAGCGTTTCGCGGCATCTTTTAACGAGCCGCTCTGCACGATCCAACAAAAACTATTTAGTTGTCTGATCTCCATAGAAAATACTTTAGAAAAATTAAACTGATCATTAAGTAAATCAGATTGACATGAGTTCAACCGCCTGCATAGATGACGATGGCTCGAGAATCATGAATAGATCGCGAAAAGTATTGTTGAGTGACCTGTGCCGCGTCGCCGGCGGCACTCCTGCGGGCGATTGGTTCCGCTGCTATTGGCTGGCGGTGGGCACGGCCGGTGAACTGCGCGACGTCCCGCGAGCTGTCAGAGTGCTGGGTGAGGAACTGGTTTTATTTCGCGACGATCGCGGCAGGATTGGCTTACTTGGCCTTCACTGCCCGCACCGGGGAAGCTCTCTCGAGTATGGCGATATCGAGAACGGCGGGATTCGCTGCCCCTATCACGGTTGGTTGTTCGATGTTTCCGGTCAGTGCCTGGAGCAACCCGCGGAACCTGAGGGAAGTATTTTTTGCCGCAAGGTAAAGCATCTCTCCTATCCTGTTGCAGAACTCGGTGGATTGATTTTCGCCTATATGGGTCCCGGCCAGGAGAGCCCGCCGCCATTGCCGCAGTATAAAGCTTTGGTCGATCCAAATGGGCAGAGATCGTTAGAAGCAACCCGCGAGTATGATTATAATTGGTTCAATTTCATCGAGAATGGCGCCGACCCGGCGCACTTTTCGATCCTCCATCGGACCGATCCCAATGACGGCACCTGGCGCAGCTGGTTTTTTAACTTCAAAGACGTTCCGCCATTCGATGCGGTGGAAACTTCCTACGGCATGAAGGTGATCTCGCGCAAACCGGGACCAGCCGCCGATACTGAGTACGTCGATGAGAAGAGCTTCGCTCTGCCGAGCATTTTGCAAATCGGCGATACTGAATTCACCCATTTTAGAAAACCCAAAGAGGCGCTGGCCGCAGGCTCGCACAACGCGCATTTTATGTTTGTGACGCCCAGCGACGATGATCATTTCACGCTGTTCACCGTCAACCATTACACCGGGCCCGATCCGGAATTTTTTCACAAGCTCGAGCCGAGCCGGCGCATTGTGCCGAAGATGGAAAAGAAAGAATACGATCAGCGCCGGTACTCGCCTTTTCGCGGCAGCGTCCGCAGCGAAGACATTATGAGCCAATCAACGCAGGGAACCGTCGCCGAGCGTAAAGAGCAGCTTGCAACTTCGGACAAGGGCGTCATCCTGCTGCGAAAGATCATTCTCGGGGCGATCGAAACGATGCAGAAAGGGGAAGTTCCAAAAGGGGTTCCTCTGCGCGAAGATTCTGCCAAGGTGATCGATATCGACTCGTTCACCGGCATTAGACCTAAAGGAGTCTTTTGATTTGAAACTCTCGGTAATAATGTCGGCGCGGTTTCTGACCTCAGTGTTTCTGGGATTATTTTTGGTTGCCAGTGCGGTCGAAGCAGCGCCGCTGCGCATTGCCTATAGCGCTATCAGCGGCGCCATGTCGTCGCTCTGGGTCGCCCAAGAGGCAGGCTACTTCAAACGCGAGGGGCTGGATGTCGAGTTGCTTTACGTCGGTGGCGGCTCGCTGTTGATCCAATCGATGATCAGCGGTGATGTGCCGTTTGCCTATGGACCTTCAGTGCCGGTGATTAATGCTTCACTTCGTGGCGCCGATCTTGTTCTAATCGGCAACACCAGCAATTCTTTGGTTTTCTCGATTATCTCCCGGCCAGAAATCAAACAGTCGGCGAATCTTAAAGGCAAAAAAGTCGGTGTGACCCGCCTTGGCGGCTCCACGGATTGGGCCCTCGACGCGGCATTGAAACAGTGGGGGCTGGAGCGGCGCGAGATTACTGTGATTCAAACCGGGGGTATGCCTGAAGGGCTGGCTGGTCTGATGGCAGGCGTCTTCGATGCTGTGGTGCTGTCGCCGCCGAGCAATTTCAGAGCGGTGAAAGCCGGGATGCACGAATTGGTCGACGTCGGCCAATTGAGAATTATTTTTCCCAACACCCCGCTCTCGACGACCCAGTCTTTGATCAAAGGAAATCGGGATAGCGCACTACGCTTTATGCGCGGTTTCACCCAGGGACTACATCGGCTGCGCAACGATAAAGAGTTCAGTATGAAAGTTCTCTCCAAATATACCAAGGTCACCGACAATGAAACGTTGGCGCAACTTCATCAAACTTACGGCGTGCGCTACAGCGGTGATCGCATCCCTTACGTGCGCACGGAAGGCGTGGATGAAATTCTCAAGCGCACGCCAGGAAAAGAAGCGCGCGAAGCCAAGGCCGGCGACTTTGTCGACAACACCTTGTTGAGAGATCTCGAACAGAGCGGCTGGTTCAAAATGTTGGAGCGTTGATTCATGCGGGTCGTCGTCACAGGAGGTTCCGGACGCTTGGGACAGTACGTTGTCCGGGAACTGTTTACTCATAATCATGCGGTGGCCGCTCTCGATGCGATAAAACCGCGCGAATGTTTATGCCCGACCTATACGGTCGATCTGATGAGGATCGACTCGTTTGTCGATCATCTTAATAATGCCGATGCCCTGGTGCATCTTGCCCGGGTGCGCTTTCCTTATACGGAGAATGGCTACAACGTGGCCGAGCAGAAGTGGGAGTTCGCCGATATTGCAGGGGATGCCGAACGTTTCAATCGCAATGTCGCGATGACGAACAATGTCCTTGCTGCAGCGCAAGCGTGCGCAATCAAGAAAGCCGTTTGTGGATCGAGCCTGGCAGTGTATGGCTTTTATTATCCTTCCACTGGGCTGCAGCCTGAGCATTTGCCGGTCGATGAAGATCATCCTTTGCGGCCGCAAGATCCTTACGGCATCAGCAAGCTCATCGTCGAAAAACTCTGTGATGCCTTGAGCCATAAGACCGGCGCTCAGGTCGCAAGTCTTAGATTTGCCGGAATCTATACCGAGGCGCATCGGTCGATGTTGCTCGACCGCAAGAAAAATCCTCTCGCGCGAGGAACGGGAGCGCTGTGGAGCTATATCGATGCGCGCGACGCGGCGCGCGCCTGCCGGCTGGCTCTCGAGACCGATTTCGGCGGCCATCAAGCTTTTAACATCTGCGCGTCTTCGACCATCATGGACACACCCACCCGGGAGTTAATCGCGCGCTACTTGCCGCGAGTAAAAGTTCTGCGCAGCGGCCTGGATGATCGCGCCAGCGGTTACAGTATCGAGAAGGCAAAGAAGTTCTTGAGTTTTGAGCCGCGTTGTTCGTTAGTAAACTGATATCGTAGGGGTGGGTTTTAAGCCCGCCCCTACCTCCTCTAGGCAGTCTGCACTGGCGCGCCAATGCTGAATGCATGCAAGGGAATTAGATTTTTCAGTCATCAAGAGTCGACGGGAGCCATTTTGACATGATGGATTTGAGAGAATTCTTAAAGGTCTTGGAAGAAGAGCACGAGCTACAAAAAATCAAAGTCGAAGTCGATCCCAAGCACGAGCTCGGAGCGATCTGTAAGATCCACAACGAGCGGTCGAACAGCCCGGCGCTGCTGTTTGAAAACGTCAAAGGTCATACGATTCCGGTGGTTGGCCAATTGCTGGCGAGCGACCGGCGGGTAGCGTTGGCGCTTGGGCTATCCCAGGAAAATGTGTTTAACGAAACCGTGCAACGGGCGAGCAATCCGATTGCACCGAAGTTGGTCTCTAAAGGCGCCTCCCAGGACATAGTATTGGAAGGCGCCGGCCTCGATCTTACAAAATTGCCGCTTTGCACCAACAATCCGCGCGATGGCGGGCCCTATATCACCGCCGGTCATGTGATCATCAAAGACCCTGAGTATGGCATGAATCTTTCGATCTACCGGATGATGCTCGTGTCGAAAAACGAAGTCACCCTTCGTTTTACTCCTGGCCATGACGGCTATGATTTTATGAAAAACGCCGAGAAGCGCGGCCAGAGGAAATTTGAAGTCGCGGTTTGCATCGGTGTGCCGCCGGCGGTTTATGTGGCGTCTCAGTTCGAACCGCGCCTCGGCGTCTATGAATTGGACATTGCCGGCGGCCTTGTCGGCGAGCCCGTCGAGGTGGTGAAGTGCCGGACCATCGATCTCGAAGTGCCGGCGCTTGCGGAAATCGTACTCGAAGGGGAACTGACGATCCCGGCGAAAACCGGCGACGAGGGGCCGTTCGGCGAGTTTTGCGGCTATACCACCGCGCAAGTGCCGAACGAGCGCATCATGACTGTCAAAGCCGTGACGCATCGCAAAAATCCGGTCTACCACAACATCTGGCTCGGCAAGCCGCCGCACGAGCATCTCTATGTCGATGCGTTAACCTATGCGGTCGCGGCTTACCAGGAGTTGAAGCCGGCTTATCCGGCATTGAAGAAAGCCTACGCGCCGCCCTGGGGCGTTTCGATTGTGTTGCTGTTGCAGCTTGAGAAGCGGCTCATGAGACCGGGCATCGTCGATAACATTCTTGCCGCTTCGCTGTACACGCGAAGCGGGAAGTGGAAACATGTGTTTGTTCTCGACGAAGATATCGTCCTTGAAGATCCCAACGAAGTGCTGTGGGCGCTGACGACCCGTTTCCAGCCCGCTACCGATATGTTCATTATCCCGCGCGGCATCACCAGCTCGCTCGAACCGTCAGCCACGGTCGATGGATTGACTTCGAAACTGATGCTCGATCTGACCATCAAGAAAAATTTTCGCGGCGAAGTGGCGGAGCCGACCGCATCTATGCGAGAGAGTGTCTTAAAAAGATGGAAGGAATACGGATTCAAATAATATCCGGGAACGTTCAAGACGTTCAAAAAGTTTAAATCGTTCAAGCCGTAAGAGAAAGAACTGTAACTTAGGCTGAGAGGGAATTTCAGTGGTTAAAGCAGCTGCGAAAAGAAAGATGAAGAAGGTAACGCCGGCGGACATTCCGCGGGTTGGGCCGGGGACGCCGGCGGGTGAGTGGTTTCGCAAATACTGGTTGGTAGTCGGGACCACTCAGGAGCTGCACGACATTCCGCAGGCGGTAAAAGTCCTTGGCGAGGATCTGGTGCTGTTTCGCGACGAATTCGGCAAGCTCGGCCTGCTTGGCTTGCACTGCTCGCATCGTGGATCATCGTTGGAATATGGCGACATCGAAGATGGCGGGATTCGCTGTCCGTATCATGGCTGGTTGTTTAACGTCGCCGGTCAGTGCTTGGAAATGCCGGCGGAACCCAAGGACAGCAAATTTCCACAGAAGGTGAAGCACTTGTCCTATCCGGTGCGCGAGCAAGGCGGCTTGATCTTCACCTACATGGGGGAAAATCAAAATGATCCGCCGCCACTGCCAAAATATTCGCCGCTGGTGGACCGCGGCAGCCAGTGGCAGATCGAGCCGGTGCGTCATGCCGACTACAACTGGTTCAACTTTTTCGAAAACTCGGCGGATCCCGCCCACGTCTGTATTCTTCACCGGAATGCCGGTTATGGCCAGCAATCCTGGGGCAATCAGTTTTTTAGTTACACGGACATGCCGGACTTCGAATTCGTCGAGATGGATTACGGCATGAAAGTCGTCATGACGAAGCCCGGCCCGGAACCGGGCACGGAATTCGTCGATGAAATGAGTCTGGCGTTACCGAGTATCGTCCAGGTTGGCGATACCGAGTTCGTCCATGCCAAGATCGATTCGGCGGCGCTGGTTAAGGAAGGTTCGCAGTGCGAGCATTGGATGTTTGTCACGCCTAATGACGACGACCATTTTATGCTTTTCACCGCCGACAATTACCGCGGTCCGGAGGAGAACTTTTTCGAAAAACTTAAAGCGCTACGCGCCAAAGAGATGCCCGCGCAAGAAGTAAAGCCGTACGACAAGCGCCCGTTCATGCCGTATAAAGGGAACATCCGTAAGGAGGATCTGGTCACTCAGGGTACGCAGGGTTTGCTCGGTGAACGAAGCGAACAGCTCGGCGTGTCCGATCGCGGTGTAATCAAGTTTCGCAAGATCGTGGTGGATGCCATCGAGACGGCGCTAAACGGCGGCACGCCTAAGGGCATTGTCGATAAAAAGGAAGAGAGTGAAGTGTATCGGTTGGATACACAGGTGGGAGTGCGAGCCAAGGCATCAAACTAAGTTAGCCACGGAAGCTCCTGATGAGAATTAAAATCAAAGCAAAATGATGGTCGCGGAGTTTAACCTGAGCATAGCCGAAGGACTCCTCAGAATGACGTGCGCTGGGAGCCGTCGTTCCTAGGGTAGGAACGGATTTCAGACAAGGAGAAATGAATGATTCGTGGAGTTTTGTTGCCGGTTATCACGCCGTTCGACGAAAAAATTCGGGTCGATGAACAGATGATGCGGCAGTTGGTCGATTTTCACATCAAAGCCGGCGTTCAGGGATTGTTCGTGCTTGGCTCTACCGGTCAGGGCCCCGCCATGACCATCGAAGAGCGCAAGCAGACGGCCGCCGTCGCGCTCGATCAGGCGAAGTCCCGGGTGCCGGTGATCATTCACGTCGGCACCGCCGATGCGGGCAGTGCGGTGGAGTTGGCCGAGCATGCCGCCGCTCACAAAGCCGATGCAGTGGCCATCGTGCCGCCCTATTACTATTCCGATCACACGGAATACGAGATCATCGCGCACTACAAAGCCGTGCACAAAGCCGTGCCGCTGCCGATCTTCATCTACGAAAATCCCAAGTACTCCGGCATCTCTATTCCGCCGGGCTTAGCCGTGCGCATGAAAGAGCAGGTGCCGGCGCTAGAAGGCATCAAAGTCGCCTACGGTCAGGGCGCGTTGCTCGAATACGTGAGACTACTGCCGGATATATCGGTTTTTACCGGAAACGCGGATCTATTTGGACTGGTTCCGTTCGGTGTTGCCGGTATGATCAATCCGCCGACGAGCTTCGTGCCCGAACTCTGCGTCGATTTGTTCAAGGCTCTCGACAGCCAAGACTACCCGCGCGCCGTGGCAGCGCAGAAGCGAGTCGATACCGCGGCGCGAATCGTCGCAGCGCGCTTGCGCAAGTTTGGCCGAGTTCCGTTGCAGGAAGTTTTTCGCATGCGCGGCTTCGCGGTAAAACGCTTCCCGAAGTGGGAGACCGAGCAGATGCCCAAGGACGAGGTCATGAACCTGGAGCGCGAGTTGAGGGAGGCCGGCATTCTCGGCCAGTGAACGCAAATTCTTAAACTCTCGCCGATCGCCATCCGGTTTAGCCTATGAACGAAATCGTGATTTCCGCTAGAGCCAAACCCGGCTCAAACTTCAGTCGTCGCCGTCTAAACCACCCAGCCATCCGAGCCGTGGCAACCAAGGTTCGAAACATTCTTTGTCTCATCTCGATCGCGACACTGGCGCAGGCCAGTTTATTTTTCTCACCAGTCCATGCGGAGCCTGTTCGACTAGCTTACAGCGCGATCAGCGGCGCGATGGCGCCGTTATGGGTGGCACATGATTACGGCTACTTCCGCCGCCAGGGATTGGATGTACAGCTTCTGTATATCGGCGGCGGAGCCGTGGTGACTCAGGCGTTGATCGGCGGCGACGTGCAATTCGTTCGCCTCGGCGCCAATTCCGTGGTCCAGGCTTCGCTCAGAGGAGCGGGCATTAAGATGATCGGCAATACCATTAACACACTGGTGTTCTCGCTCATGGCGCGCCCGGAAATTCAGACGGCCAATGCCTTGAAAGGAAAAAAGATCGGCGTGACCCGTCTCGGCGGCTCGACGGATTTCGCTTTGGACCTAGCGCTCAAACAATGGGGAATGCGGCGCGGTTCCGACGTTGCAGTCATTCAGACCGGCGGCATGCCGCAACTGCTTGCGGCGATCACCGGCGGCATTGTCGATGCCGGGGTGGTGTCGCCGCCGACCAACTTGACTGCCGCGAAGCTTGGCCTCAAGGAGCTGGTCGATTTCGGAGAAATCGGCATCGTTTACCCCAATTCGCCGCTTGCAACATCCCAACAGTTCTTGGACAAGAATCGGAGCACGGCGTTGCGAGTGTTGCGCGCTTACTCAGAAGGCATTCATCGAGTCAGGACCGACAAAGACGCAACGATGAAGGTGCTTGCAAAATATACGAAAGTGAATGATCCGGAGATTCTCGCCGAGCTTTACCGACTCTACGGCATCAAGTACCTCGAGCCCATTCCAAGAGTGAGGCTTGATGCCGTCGAAGAAGTGCTGCGCTCAGAGGTGAAAACTGCGACGGGCGCCAAGGCGAGTGATTTTGTCGATAATAGTTTAGTGGCGGAGCTTGAGCAGCAGGGATTATTCCAAGCATTGTACCGATAGGGGGAAGCGATGGCGTACCAAGATTTGCGGCAGTGGCTGGATCAAGTCAATCAGTTGGGCGAATTGAAAAACGTGGAAGGCGCAGATTGGGACTTGGAAATCGGCGCGATCATCGAGATGGCGCGCAAGGAGTCTCAGGTGGCTCCCTGCCTGCTTTTCGATTCCATCAAAGGCTTTGCCAAGGGTTTGAGGATCGTGGCTGGCCAGCTCAACTCGATCAAGCGCGTTGCGCTTACCTGCGGTATGCCGACGGACATGGCGACCATGGATCTAGTGCGTATCATGCGCAAGAAGATCAAGGACCTGAAGCCGATTCCGCCGCGAGAGGTGAAAGAAGGACCTTTCATGGAGAATGTCTGGGAAGAAAAAGATGTCGACGTTCTGCGCTTTCCGACGCCGCGCTATAACATCGGCGACGGCGGCCGTTACATCGGTACCGGCCATCTGACGATCACGAGAGATCCGGAAGAGGGTTGGCTCTACATCGGAACTTACCGAGTTGTGGTTCATGACAGCAAGTCGTTGGGACTCTACATTTCGCCGGGACGGCATGCGCGCATCCAGATGGAAAAATATTTTGCGCAAAAACGTCCTATGCCGGTAGCGCTTTCCTTGGGCCACGACCCGCTTCTTTTTATGGCGTCCGCGTTCGAAGTTCCCTATGGCCTTTCGGAATATGATTTCGCCG
>DASUVS010000308.1:0-3097 GCA_036378835.1 Binatia bacterium
AACGACCCGATCCCGGTCGGTGACCAGCACCGTCTCGCCGCCTTCGGCGAGCCGAACATACTCGCTGAGTTTATTCTTTAAGATCTTTAAACCGACCGCCTTCATACGCATCAATGTAGCTTCCGGTAGCTACCGATGTCAAGGACGGATGTTTAAACGAGCCCGTTGCGTCGGAACCTGCCTTTTTCGGTTCCGCGAAGGTGCGGAGAAGATGATCGATTGACGCGAGGAAGTGATGAGTGCGCAGCGGAAAGAGCAGAGAAAAACATGAAGCAAGAAATTACTATTCTTGCGCTTTGCACCATGCTCTTTGCGCTTTGCTCGTCGGCGTTGGCGCAACGCGCGCGCCTGGCTCAGCTCGCCACAATCCACCGAATACCAGCCATTTACTATCACGAAGCATTTACCGAGTCAGGCGATCTCCTGGCATACGGTCCAAAACTCGATGAGATAGGCTGGAACCGCGCCGCATTGTTCGTTGAGAAGATCTTGAAGGGAATCAAGCCGGCGGATCTGCCGATCGAGCAGCCGACCAAGTTTGAGCTGGTGATCAACTTGAAAGCCGCCAAGCAAATCGGCCTCACGATTCCGCCGAACGTACTTGCGAGAGCGGACAGAGTCATTAAATGATTTTGGATTGTCGATTTTAGATTTTGTATTGAAAGCAGCCGACGAATTTATGAATGCGTTTTCTTCGAGGTTTCCATCCGATGATCGAAAATCGGCAATCCAAAATCCAAAATTGGTGGGGATTGTCACGATCGTCCTCACGTTAGTCTTTGGTGGCGCTGTGGGCGAGGCGCAGCAGATGAACAAAATCTTCCGCATCGGTTTCCTCGATTCAAGTACCGCTTCCGGTAGCGCGGTCCTCATGGCGGCGTTCCGACAAGAGTTAAGCAAGCTCGGATGGATCGAGGGAAGAAACATCGCCATCGAATATCGATTTACTGAGAGCAAAGGCATTGAGCGGCTGCCTGAGCTTGCCGCGGACTTGGTTCGTCTCAAGGTTGATCTGATCGTGGCCACAGATACACCGTCTGCGATGGCGGCCAAGAACTCCACTCAGGCTATCCCTATCGTCATGGCGAACGTTGGGGACCCCGTTGGTTCAGGTTTGGTTAGCAGTCTCGCGAGGCCGGGCGGCAACGTTACCGGAAACGCAAGTTTAACGCCTGAGCTAAATAGTAAAAGGCTGGAGGTACTCAAGGATGTAGTTCCCAGGCTCGCGCGAGTTGGAGTGCTGCGCGGTTCGAGAAGCGGCGGATCCGGAGAGGTCCAATTTAAAGAACTCAGACCTGCGGCTGTGGCACTGAAGCTCACATTAGAGGAAATCAAGACTCAACCCGACCTAAAAGGTTTAGAGAGCGCGTTTCAGACCGCAAAGCAGAAGCAGGTCGACGCAATTATGACGCAGAGCACTCGCCCTTTTTTCGCTGAAAGAAAGCGCATCGTCGAGCTTGCCGTCAAATACCGGTTGCCGGCTATTTACTTTCAGGATGACTTTGTGGAAGCCGGCGGTCTCATGTCGTACGGGGCGGACTTCGAAGACCTCTATCGGCGGGCGGCTGTTTACGTCGACAAGATTCTCAAGAGCGCAAAGCCCGGCGATCTACCCGTACAGCAGGCAACGAAGTTCGAATTCGTCATCAACCTCAAAGCAGCAAAACAAATCGAGCTGACCATTCCACCGCGGGTGCTCGAGCGGGCGAATAAGGTAATTAAGTAAGAAATCATCACTGGCAAGTAACCAGGGCTCCGCAAGACAAAGACAATTGTCATGAACGAAAAAATCTTTTGTGTTGTTATGTGTGGTCTATTCTTAGCGCTTACATTTTCCGCGCAGGCGCAGCAACCCAGAGTCTATTCTGTAGGACTCGTGTCGCTCGGAAACAATGTTACTGCAGAGATCAGCGGGATACGCGATGGACTGAAGGATGCGGGATATATCGAGGGGAAAAACTTGTTACTTGATGTTGGAATTGCAAAAAGTTACGACGGCCTGCGTCCCATAATTCAGTCCTACATAGGAAAGCGATTCGACATCATCGTCAGCACCGGTGCCTCGGCGCCACTCATTGCCAAGGAATCCACACAAGATATCCCTATCGTGTTCATCGGCGGTGCCGACCCGATTCAAGCAGGGCTTGTTAAATCAATGGCACGCCCAGAAGGAAATGTCACTGGAATCGCGCGCTACCGAGACGTTGAAATCTACGGCAAGCGGTTGGAGGTTTTCAAGGAAGCTATGCCGAGTTTACGAAGAGTGACAGTCATTTATAATGCGCGCGGCGAAAATCCGACGCATTTTGCTAGTCTCCGATTACTTCAAAAATTAGCACCGAAGCTGGGCATAACCCTAATCGAAAAGCCGATCAAAACGGTTCGTAATATGGAAAAAGCCCTGTCGGAAATCTCGAAAGACACGATGGATGGTTTGTTTCCGATATGCGCCACGATTTTCAGGGACTTGACTAAAAACATGGCTGAAACGGCGGGTCAAAAAAAGGTCGCATTGTTCGGCTGTAGCCCTGTTGTAGTAACCGAGTTCGGGGCTCTTTTATATTATGGCGCGAATAATTACCGAGTGGGACAGCGAGGCGCTTGGTACATAGATCGAATTCTCAAGGGATCGAAACCGCAAGATCTTCCGGTTGAAATCCCGAGTTACTTCGAAATGATCGTTAATCTCAAAACAGCGAAGCAAATTGGTCTGACTATCCCGCCAACCGTGCTAGGAAGGGCGGACAGAGTGATCAAATAAAAGGGCGCTAAGCGGCTGACGTCTTTGCGTCGAACCACAACACCGGAGAGTTCCGCGGATTGGTTGTCTGATTAATGACTCCGCTCTGACTGGGCCACGGCGCTCCGCCGTTGCGATAGAATGAAAAGCTTCCTAGCTGCGATACTCACCGTTCTTGTCGCGACCTCTATCGGCCTGGCAGCAGGTGAATCAGCAGGTAAGATTCCGCGCATCGGAATACTTTTTATCGGCGGACGTGATCAGCCACATCTCGAAACATTCAAGCAAGGGCTTAGAGAACGTGGATACGTGGAAGGCAAAAACATTGTCCTGGATTACCGCTATGCGCAGGGCAAG
>DASUVS010000309.1:0-6306 GCA_036378835.1 Binatia bacterium
CCAGCCACGGAACAGCTCCAGATCCTCGTAATTCACGAAGAGACTATAGTGATTCGCCTGATCAATCCGGCTCAAATGCACAACGAGCCGGATTAAATAGTTATCGACGCCGGTTGCTTCGGGTAATAGTGCTGTCAGGTCAACGCCGACATGTATAGCGCGGCTTCTCCGGCCTTCCTGTATGGATACCGGCCCATCCTCTAAACGTTTCGGGCCGATTTCTTTAGCCCTTTGACCTCTGGATTGCATCTCGATGGATGCCGTTTGAATCTTTGCGAGTGGCATGATTGCAAACCGATCAGAACTTACATTTAAGATTTCGTATGCCGCTCGCTAGTTCTCTCTTTGTATTCGACGATGTAGTTGTACATAGTGGTAACACCGTATCCGACAACAAAGCCAGTGACAAAGCCGTAGGCAAAGCCAATTAAGCTGCCCGCAAAGCTTACTTCATACCCGATAAAGAATTCTCCAAGCAACGAAAGATGTGGACCGACGACGTCGCCGCCCTTGAGAACCAGCCAATTTGTGGCGATGAATATTCCGAGTCCAGCGACAAGTCCGCTGATGATACCCTGAATAGTTGAGTTGAGTCGCAACAACCGTGTCAGCACAACGTGTTGCAGCTCGTTTTGTTCATCCATGATGGCCGGTGCTCTTAAACATATTCAAGGAAATGGCGCAGCAGTAAGCGCTCTGCGCGGCGCTGCGTCATTACCGTGCACACAAACAACGCAATGTTTCTCAAAAATGCAAAAATCCATCCCGCGGCGAAGCCGGTTAGGAATCCATAAACCAACCCTTGCAGACTTCCGGTCAAGCTGACAGTGTACCCGGGAAAGTACTGTTGGAGCAGTTCCAGCTTCGGCCCTGCTATTCCTCCCCCTCCGAGCAAGAGGGCGAGTGTCGCCAGGAACAGCAATAGACCCGCCGCAGTACCGATGGATAAGCCCAACGCAAATCGATCCAGTTTGGCAAACGCTTGAGCAAAAGCTTCCTTCAACGCGTCCACCGCGATCTCAGGCTCGATATTGATCTCTCGACGAATTTCTTCCTGGTATTCCTGATCAGTGTTTACCTTCCAGAGATCATTTTTCTCGCCAAACATTATGTTGCGCACGCTCAACATACCGGTGACCATTGCATGATCCTGATTATTGTATCGGTGTAGCCCATTGCGACCAATGGTCTGATAGTTTTCCAGACTGCCGACGAAGTCTTTAACGGTGGATAGATACTCGCGATATTCGCTATCATAGATCGGATACGCCTTTGGAACGCGAAATACGCAACCATCTTCGATATCAGCTGGCGATGCCAATCCGATGTGGTCGAGCTCGCATTTTCCGAGCTCGATGAGATCGGCGTCTGCCATATTCCACAGCGCGTCACCCTCGTTACAGAAGTACTCCAGCCCTAGGCTGGTTTTTGTGTCATCGGGAACCATGTGAGGGCTCCAATTCTTGAAGTTCTGGATTCTACCCACACTCACCGCCGGGTCATGAATATAGATCCAATTGTCAGGAAAAAGACTAGGCTGGTTGACTATCAAGCAAACAGTCAGAAAGTCGCGATATCGAAGCTTGTCGGCGGCTCGCAGAACTTCCGTAGGAGCGGGCGGATCAAGCTTCTTGACGAACTCGGTTATCGGCATGCTGGAAATGAATTCGCTCCCGTGAATAATCTCCTTGTGGCCGTTGCATGCTACTTCTACGCTGTGGATGTACTTGCCGCCGCCATTGTGAATCGCCACTACTTCACTGTTGAGCCGCACAGATCCCCCCCGCTTTTCGACCTCACCCTTAACCGCATTCCACATCATCCCGGGGCCGCGCTGTGGATAGTCAAATTGATCGATCAGCGTTTTGATGGTTTTTTTCGGGGTCACAAACATGTTGAGCAGGACCGTCTTTAGTGACAGGTCTTTGATTCGTTGAGCGGCCCATTCGGCTTTCAGTTCCGAGCACGATATTCCCCAGACCTTTTCAGTGTACGCTTTAAAAAAAATTCGGAACAATCGCCGTCCGAAGCGATTAGTCACCCATTGCTCAAAAGTCTCTTCCTCAGGATACGGTCGCAGCTGCCATCTAATATAACTAAGGGTGATCAAAATGCTTTGCCACAGGCCGAGTCCGGCCAGAGCATTCATCGGTTTCAATGGATAATCGAAGAACTTTCGATTGTAGTAGATTCTCGACAGCCGCGGCCGGCGAAGAAAGTTATCACCCAAGACCTCTCGCCACGTCTTGTTTACTTCTTCAACTTTAGTGAAGAAACGATGTCCGCCCATGTCGAAGTAAAAACCCTTATAAACTTCGGTGCGGGCAATGCCGCCGACTTTGTCGCCTTTCTCAATGACGATTGGCTTGCCGTCGAGTTTGGCCAACTCATGGGCTGCCGTCAAACCCGCGGGACCGGCGCCAATTACTACCACCTGCTTTACTCCGGGTCGTGGGTCATTCATAAACAAACGGTCGCCCGCCAGATTGTGCTCAAGTTCTTTTGACCGTGATTGTCTGACTCGCCGATTTTAATTTGGATGCCGGTCGTGCTTTCGTTAGCTTCTTGATTCTAAATTCGGCACAGACATAGAAATAGCTCAGCCCGCTATATAGATTGTAGAAAAGATGAAGCGGAATACATGAGATCGCGAATGACATCCCCCGCTCGCGCCGGAAGAACGCGTAGAGCCCGCGATTCAGAAAGACAACCCCGCTGAGCGCAAGCGCTGACAGGGCGAACGATCCTTGCCAAACCAGACCCAGGGCGACGAATGCGCAAGCCGATCCCATCAGAGCGACGCTGGCTTTTTGCGCCGGCGCTAGATTTAACTCCTGGGGAGCCTTTGTAGTTTCGTGAATCAGCCGTGACCACGGGACGGCGCGGCAGATGACGTCGGTCCGGATTAGGGAGAGAAAACTCCATCGCTTAAGATGTGTTCCTTGAAGTTGTTTGTCCAATAGAATTCGATAGCCGGCGCTCCTCAGGCGATATCCCAACTCGATGTCTTCAATCGAGGGCCGCGAAAAACGCTTTTCATCAAAACCGCCGATTCGCGTGAAAACGCTGCGGCGAATTGCGCCGCAGCCAGCCCAGAACGTTGAAGCCTCCGTATTGCCGTTCTGATGGACGAAGTGGTGCAGCAGATTTCTATATTGCGAGATCATTCCCGATGCCGCGGGGTGAGCGTCGTATGATCCAAAAACCGCCGCCAAATGGGCGTGCTCCTGAAATACGGTCAGTACACGGTCAAACGCTCCGGCGGCCAAGACGACGTCCGCATCAACAAAAAAGATAACCGCGCCGACCGCCGCTTCCGCTCCACGGTTGCGGGCATAGGCGGGGCCAAACGGGCCATCAGAAAGATGGAGCACACGCGCTCCGAACTGCCGCGCGATAGACGCCGAATCGTCCGTCGAACCATCGTCCACGACGATACATTCCCGGATACGGTCATTCGCAAACACCGCCTCCAGGCAGCGGTTTAAATGGAGAGCGGCATTGAATGCGGGAACGACGACGGAAATCGACGGTACCTGGATTTCTTCAGTCGACATATACGGCCACAGTGTTTCTGAGTCAACGCTGGAGGAAGGGATAAAAATTCACTCTCATCTCTAGTCAGATGAGTGAGCATTCCTAGAAGCGTGGGAACAGGAGATTAGGAACCCGAGCGTGGCTCCGCCAGGTCTGTTCTAGGGGTTGAGTCACTGGAGAGTAACGTTTGACCCAGAGGTAGAGCGCCGACATGGCGGTGATGAAGAAACGCTAGCGGTGATGGGCAATTTCGATGCCGAGATAGTTGCGCTTACCACCCGTATTTAATTGTAAAAGAACTACGGGGTATCGAGGTTTTCCAGGCTATTATGTCTGATCCATTTTGGCCTGGCGGCAGTCGGGCGCATGGGCCGCATCGGCCAAGTAAATAGTTCTTCCGACCAGCTTCGGCAAGCACCAACGCGTCCGCACTAACTGATTCCGCCAAGTTGCTTCGGATAGCGATCTTGGATGCGCTGCCGACCATCCCGGCCCGGCGACCTGACGATCTGTTTTCCGGAAGATTTCGATCGGGGACACGCGACTCCTGCTCAGAGCAGATCGGGGCCCCTGCCTGGGGGGGGGGAATCCGCTCCGATTTGTGTTCCCGCAACCTATTGAATCTGCGTTCGAAGGAACGGAATTAGTGCTTATCGCGCCTATTGTTGAAAATGCCACATTCGAGCAAGGAGCAGAGGACCTGCTGCTTGAGAGGATTGTAGAAGGTCAATTAAATGTTTGCTCAGCGGTGCTTACGTCAAAGTTCGGACTCCGGGCGGGCTCCGGATAAACTGGAAGGATCAACTCTTCCGCTGAGCGTTCAGGATCTTTAAATCTCTCCACGAGGTATTTCTCAAGAACATCCGCAATGACGTCGTTACCTTTGCCGTTGAGGTGCAAGTAGTCTCTAAACAGTGTCTCACCTCCCTTCCTGTAGAGGGCTTCCGTCAGATCCAGCATAGGAATACCAAACTCCTCGCAAATCTCGCGAATCCTCCGCTGAGGATAAAGGATAAACGCCTGATCGAGCTTCCGGTACTCATCGTTAACCTGGTCACTTATGGGAAATACCAGAACCATCAGCGGGACTCCCTTTTGTCTCAACAACGAGCGCATCTCCCGAATAAGAGCTCGAGCGTGGTCCCACCCATACGGCTGCCAGGCCAGATAGAAATCTCCTCGCTGTTCAAACGGAAACACCGGGCGGCCCAGTATCCTCTTCCACAGGTTTTCAGTCATGCTTGCAAGTTGATGCGCAAGATGGCTTCGAGCAAAGAGAATTCCAGGAAACTTTTCTGGATCAAAGTGATATAGGTGTGCGGTCGGTTCGCGTCCGAGAAATCTTTGACTATTCGGCTTGTGAAGATATTTGTAGTAGACATCGTTGAACACGAACCCGAGCATGACTAGGTCCGGCTTCATATCAAGACCGTAGATCTTGAGGAATTCGAGTTCCTGATACGTGGTATATCCTGGGACGCCGGCATTGATGACTTCGACAGCGCCTGGACTGTTGGTCAAACGAGCATTCAACCGCTGTTCGAGGACTTCAGTATAAAGTTTACCGGAACTAGTCTCACCAGACCAGATCAGCGAATCGCCGAGAAACAGGATTCGTGAGGTTCCGGCTTTCTTCGGTCCCACTTCTCGGTTTCGAAGTCCTAAACTATTCCGGCCGTCCGACGGCGAAAATCTCCATCGAAGTGGCATATCACGGGCGGTCAGATAGTCGGGCACATAGAGCGCAGGCTCAAACGGCCAGGCTGGAATCAGGTATCGAACCAGCAATTCGCCGGTTAGCAGCATAAACAGAATTAACAACCCCACGACAGTTAGCTTCTGCATCTTTCAACAATCTCTAATCGTCTAATTGCGGCGGCTTAGCGGTACACTCTGACTTCCGGTCTATCCTATCTATTGATCGATATTGCTCGATGCACGATAGACTCGTTAGGTCCGAAGATCGCTTAAAGGACTGGCTAGTTGGTCTTAGATGCTCGCCGGTTGCACCTGCCGCCGAAAACCCGTTCCAACCACGAAAGATAGGCCTACGGCCGTGACGGAAACAAATTGACAAATATGAGCGAGCAGCGCATACGCGAAAGCCATTTCATGGGTGACCCCGAACAGTGCCAGCGCCAGCACGGTAAAGTACTCAAAGTTTCCGACATACCCTGGTGCTGCCGGAAGAATGACGCCGAGTCCGATCACCATCTGGATAATGAGGGCCGTCCAAAAAGAAAGCTCGAGATCAAGAGCATGGAAGAGAAGAAAAAAATACAGGCCGTGGAAAAACCAGCAGACGAAAGACAGCAAACAAACAGGCAACAGCGCGCCGGCGTAATTGATGCCTTTCATGCCATGGAGGAATTCCGTCGCAATCGGTGTCACGTGCCGCGCGAAACCCATCGGCATTAGCACCATTGCCTTATGTATCCAGAGTTCCGTCCAGCCATGCCGGATCGCGATAACAAGTCCTACAAGCCCGGTTATATAAAGCGTCAAAAGCGCGATGTTGACACGAGTCACCCATGGGGGAAGCTCTACGGCGGCAAGCACTATGAATGGAGTCAGAGAAATCACCACGCCATCAAAAACTCGCTCTAAAACAATCGAGCCGAGTGCAGCAGACTTGCTGATGTCTTGCGTTTGACCGATCGACACCGCCCGCATGATCTCCCCCGCCCGAAATGGAAGCAAATAGTTTCCCATAAAACCGATCACAGTCGAGCGGAAAAGCGCACCCACAGCTATATCCTTAATTGGAGC
>DASUVS010000310.1:0-5560 GCA_036378835.1 Binatia bacterium
ATACTCTCAGATAACGAAACTGCGGTTGCCTTTCGGGTGAACGGTTTCATTAAGTCGCTTAGGACTTCACGTCGTTTGGAGAGTGGCTCGTTGACTAGATTGATCCCACGATGGATCAGGACATCGAAGGCATAAAACAACAATGCTTGTGCTTGCGATCGATGATGTTGAAGCAGATTGAATGAGATACGGCCATTCGTGTCGATGGCTACGATTTCGCCGTCGAGTAGTGTGCGCGGCGGAAGCTGTTCACATGATGTGGCAATCGCAGGAAATTGGGCCGTCAAGTCATTGCCGCGTCTAGACCACAACGTCACTCCTGCGCCGTCTTTTCCAGCGAGGCAGCGATAGCCGTCAAATTTGACTTCGTAGAGCCATTCGTTGCCTTCGGGTAGTTGCTGGACGAGCTGAGCGTACATTGGTTCGACGAACTGAACCGTTGCCGCTCTGCCGGCTTTAGAGTTTTCTGCTTTCGGCATTTGGATGGAGTTACGACGTGAAGAGAGCCGAGGCGATCTCGCAGCCGCAGGTAGCACAGCGCTTGTGAACGGGTGTTAGCCCAGCTTCCGTGAAGGTTCGTGAAATCATTATCTGCGAAATAACGACTTAGGCTGGTTCAAGTTCATTGCTCGAACGTGTATCAGAGCTTCAAGCCGCATCGTACCACTGCATTCTAGCTCGGCCTCAAGAATGTGGGCAATTACTGGATGCTGTGGTGTGACAACTTCTATGCGCCGTAATCGGTTGAGTGAAGAAACATCGGTTCCCCTAACGGACGCGAAAATAGCAGGCTCTCGCCCGCGCCCTAACTGCGCGGATAGTTTGCAAGCGGCCTTTACAGCCTTCTCGAACCGGGGATGGGACAAGTCGGATTCGTTGGGGTCATAAGGGCCGTCGTGATTGCTGAAACAGACAGACGCGTTCGTTAACATAGACTTGACGTTGTTGTAAATCCAAGAAAAGAAAAACCCGCCACCCTGGCGGCGAGCATCGTACCAAGAATTGGCTATCCCAATCACTATATGGGTGAGCACGCCAAGTGCGCGGGAGACAACTTCCCGATCCGTAGGCGAATCCTGTGGTGGAAAGTATTCCCTCCCCTCTTTGGCATGAAATAAAGGGAGCCGGGTGTCTTTGTAAACGGCATCCAGAATATATTCAACCGGGTCAGCTTCGGGGCTGATCCTCAAACTACCCAACGGAAGAGTCGCGCTTCCAGCACTCAAAGCGCGACGTAGCCAATCGATCTCGCGTTCGCCTTTCGCGATTGGATATTGAGTACTGAGCAGGGCCTCGAAGGCGAGATACATGTTGCGAAAAGCATCGAAGAGATCGTCGGTCACTTGTGCCAGGCGATAGTAGCGAAACCCGATGTGATGGCGCGGTTGGGGTGTTGCTTGGGGTATCACATTTCCTTCTTTATCGTGCACGACAGCAGTCATCGATCCGACGGCGAGTTCAAGTATCGTTGTCGACACAAGACGCACTACAAGGCCATCTGCCTCAGTCCACCAGAGTGCGTGTTCGTCTTCTGCATCCTGAATCAGAGCGTCCTGTCTTCCAAGCACGGACATCAGGTCGAGGCCTTGCTGGGCGAACTGGTGCCCATGCGCAAATGCAGTTGCGGGATCTCCCGTACTGGTAAACCGCACGACAACGTTGGGCTGTCCTCTCCGAACTTCAATCACCGCATTGTCGAGGGCCAGCAGAGCGTTACCTTTAGCTGGGGAAACAAGAGTGAACGCTGCACCGGATGCTTCACCGGTGCCGTCGCTGACCAAGGGAATGTTACCTAATTTTGGCATAACGAAATTATCCTGGCTTTAGGCGCTTAGTGTGCGAAGCGCCACACGATACCGATCACACGAGACGCTGACTCGTGAAGGGATGACGGTTGTTGGCGGAGTTCCAAGAATGGCGGGGTGATTGCTGAGCGGTCATGGCGTTCTCTCATTGTCGGCACATTCCAGTGTCTGGTCAACCGATCTAAATCGTGCTTGACACGCGTGTGTTTCAGACGGACAGCCATTCCACGTATTAAAACTTTTGCATATCAAGCGATATTTCTGAACGAACGATCTTGCCGATGTGCCAAAAAACGATGCCTTCAGTCGCCCATGGGCGACATTTTGAACTCTTGAACCGTGACCATGTTATGCAGCGTATTCACCAAGCGCTGCACATTGGCAGCGTTGTCGGTTCGAATCACCATGCCGTATTCGGAGAATCCCCGGTTTTTATCATGATGGTAGTTCATATTGGCTATAGTAAAGCCATGCTCGCCGATTAACCGCTGCAGTTCTTCTTCAGAGTCCGACGCATCGCGAGGGAGTTTCACTTCTAATCGAGCGTAGAACTGGACGGGCATCTTGGCTTCGATCCATCTGAATACCGAAAGAGTACCCAGCGTAAGCACAGTGGCGACGATAACCGGAAAGTAGAAGCCAATGCCGGCGAGGATACCGATGGCTGCCGTGATCCAGATTGAAGCCGCGGTCGTCAGGCCGCGGACAGTCAACCCCTCTTTGAAAATCACTCCGGCGCCGAGAAAGCCAATGCCGGTCATGATGCCTTGCGCCATGCGTGTCGGATCTACACTAACGCTTCCCGATACAGGATCAGGAAACCATCGTCCCGGGTACATCGTCACTAACATCAAAGTGCTGGAAGCGATGCAGACTAAAGTGTGAGTCCGGAAACCCGCCGGGCGGCCGTGATAGCTCCGCTCTAAGCCGATCAGCGCGCCCGCTGTAAGAGCCACAAGTAAATGTTCAAGTATTGCCCTGGTTTCCGCTTGCATCATTCAAAGCTCCTCGACACCAGATGAAAGTATCTAAGTTACTCCCTGCGCGGCGTGCCACGACGCCTTAAGCTTCCGCGATAAATCAAAGGTTATGAATTTCTATTGGCTCGATCGCATCGGCCAAATCGAACCCGAATATTTTCGAATAAAAGTAGAGTTCGGCCTCCAAGACTCGCTTGATATTCTCGGCTCTGCGAAACCCATGCTGCTCGCCGTCGAATGTAAGATAGGCCACCGGCAGTCCCTTGGCGCGCACTGCCTCGACCATCATCTCCGCCTGATTCGGCGGCACAACCTTATCTTCCAAGCCTTGAAACAAAATCATCGGACAGGCCAGGCGTTCGGTGAAATGAATCGGCGATCGTTGGACGTAAAGATCACGCCGCTCCGGGTACGGACCAATGAGCCCGTCGAGATAGCGCGATTCGAATTTGTGCGTGTCCTTCGCCAACGCCTCCAAATCGCTGATCCCATAATGGCTTGCCCCGGCTTTGAACGTGTCGCGAAAAGTCAGAGCGCATAGCGTCGTATAGCCTCCGGCGCTGCCCCCTCTAATCGCCAGCCGCTCGCCATCGACCTGGCCGGTTTCTGCTAAATATCTAGCCCCGTTGACGCAGTCATCGACATCGACGACTCCCCACCGGCCGTTGAGAAGTTCTCGATAGGCGCGCCCGTAACCCGAGCTGCCGCGGTAATTGACATCGAGCACGGCAATCCCTCGACTGGTCCAATATTGAACTGAATAATGCAACGACATCGAAGTCGACGCGGTCGGTCCGCCATGGCTCATCACCAGCAGCGGCGGCTTTTCATTTTCATCACCGACGTAATCGCGATTGTATGGCGGATAGAAAATTGCGTGAGCAGTCTGACCGCTCTCGGTCGGAAACTCCAGTGGTCGCGGCGTGGAGAAATATCCGGGATCTAGCTCGACCTCTCGGGAGCGGCGTAGCAGCGTCACGTCGCCGGCAGCGAGATTCAACTGGACAATGGAGGTTGGCTCGGTAGCAGATGCGGCGATTAACACGGCTCGACCAGCCGCTGTTTGAACCCGCGAGATTGCCGAATAGGCTAGCTCGAACGGCGCCAACGCGCCGGTGGTCGCGTCGATCTCGGCTAAGTACGAGCGGCCGGTTTTCGAGTAGCTGCAGATAATCTTTGATTCGGAGTCGAAAGCGTACAACGAACCAGCGAATGTCCACTGCGGCTGGCCGAACTCCGCTTCCATCGGACACACTGCTTCCACTCGATTCTCGTTGCAGCGATATAAATTCCACCAGCCGGTTCGATCGGAAGTAAAGTAAAGAGTGCCGCCCGGCGACCACTCCGGTTGGAAAATGGATTCGGCTTGTCCGCCGGCCACTTGTCTTGGCTGATTCAGCGAACCATCGGGGCTGAACTCCGCGACCCAAAGTTCGGTACCGTCCCATGGCATGGCGGGATGATTCCACGTCAGCCAAGCGATGCGCGAGCCGTCCGGGCTCAAACGTGGCGAAGAGTAAAAGTCATTTCCGGACACCAAAACTCTTCCCGGATTCTCCTGATCGAGCTCGATGCTCACCAAAGCATTGATCGCCTGACCAGGACCGGTATGATCTTCGCGCACGCAGAATAATTGATCTCTACCCGGATGGACCACAAGGTCGGCATAGCGCAGCTCTCCTGCCGGGGTCACAGATTTGGGCTCGCCACCGGCTCTTTGGATGTAGAGCCGCTGGTCGGCAAAGTTGGCGAACGCAACGGTTCCGGCAGAAACCGCGAAGTCTCCGCCTCCATACTCGTGCACTCGCGTGCGAGCGTTGAAGCGCAAAGGCGTGACATCGACGATGGTTCCGTCGGGCGATCGCCGCACGACAACTTTTCTCCCGCCTTCCTGAGACCGCCGCTCGATCCAGTATACGTCCTCGCCATCGATCCTTACCTGCTCGAGCCCGATCTCACCGCGCGCGACAACCTCGGCGGTGATGGGTGACTTCCACGAGCCATAAGGAGCTACTTGCGCGACGCCCATAAACTTCTCCTGTTATCCAGAGGAGATCCCCTCGTGGACGTTTTTGCCATGTCAACTTCGAGCTCTAATATCTCACGCCAGCGGCGGTAGCCCGTCGTTCTGCGGCTCATAGTCGCGATCTTCCTTGCGCCGCTTGCCGACCGATTCGTCTACACTCTCATTGCCGAACCGGGTTGCGCCGACGGCACGATAGTGACGTGGGTTTTTCTTGGCGTACACGCCTCCGAGAAATTCCCCATAAGAATCGGTAAAGACGCCGCGGTAGTTTTCTGGCCCGACCATGACCAAATCCAGCGCGAGTCCGGCAACGGCGGCGTTATCCTGCATCCAGCGCAGCGCAACATCGGATAAACGGCGATCTCTATAGCCGCCGCCGACATCGCAGTGAGCGCCGAGAAACCATCGCTGTTGTAAAACCTGCTCAGGCTTTACTTCGGGATTCCACAGGCAGGCATCGTAATCGATTCGGTGCTCGTCGACGGCAATGGCGTGATAGGCGTTTTCGACAATCGTGCTGAGCCGGGTATCGTGAAACTCATAGAAGTGCATATTCAAGCGTTTCAACAAATCCAGCGGGATGCCGAGCGCGCCCACGGTATCCCAAACTCCAAGAAACTTTATCTTGATCTCGCGCGAGAATCTGGTCTTGAATTGCGCTGCGGTGGAGGAATCCGGGCCATCATCTCGGGTGCGGTAAATGCCATAGGCCATGGCGATTCGCAACGGCAACTGCTTGTTCGTCACCA
>DASUVS010000311.1:0-10016 GCA_036378835.1 Binatia bacterium
TCTGGCGGCCTCATTCGGCAGAGGGGCGATGACCAACCATTGGGTGGATATGCTGAACGCCGATGTCGTTCTGATCATGGGCGGAAATCCGGCGGAGGATCACCCCATTGCGATGAACTGGCTGGCGCGCGCCAAGGAGCAGGGCACCTATATCCTGCACGTCGACCCGCGCTTCAATCGCACTAGCTCGATCGCCGATGTATTCGCCAAACTGCGCTCCGGCACCGACATCGCTTTCGTCGGGGGCATGATCAACTACGCCATCGAACATAATCGGATTCAGCAGGAGTATGTACGCGAGTACACCAATGCCTCCTGGATCGTCGGCGACGGCTACAGCTTCGAAGACGGTCTTTTCGCGGGTTATGATCCGAAGAGCCGTCGCTATGACCGCTCGCTTTGGGCTTATGCAAGGGACGCGCAGGGCCGGCCACGGCGCGATCCCACCCTCAAGGATCCTCGCTGTGTGTTTCAACTCTTGAAGCAGCACTTCTCGCGCTACGATCCCGATGCGGTGTGCCGCATCACGGGGACACCCAAAGAAAACTACCTTAAGATTTGCGATCTCTATACTTCGACCAGCGCTCCGGACCGGGCCGGCACGTGGCTTTACGCCATGGGCACCGCGCAGCACAGCCATGGCACCCAGAACATTCGATCATACGCGATCCTGCAGCTCTTGCTCGGCAACATCGGGGTTGCCGGCGGCGGCGTCAATGCGATGCGCGGCGAATCCAATGTCCAGGGTTCCACGGATCAGGGACTCAACTGGGACGGCCTGCCGGGCTACCTGCGGCTTCCCGTCGAAGCTGATGCAGATTTGAAAACCTATCTCTCGCGCGTAACGCCCACCAGCCTCGATCCTGCCAACAGCGCAAACTGGCTGCAGAACACACCAAAATATGTCGTGAGCTTGCTGAAGGCGTGGTGGGGAGAACGGGCTACCAGCGAGAATGATTTTGCTCTTAATTATCTGCCGAAACTGGGCGCCGGATTTCAAGGACAGGGCTACGCGTTCCTTGCGCTTACCCACGCCATGCTCGCCGGCGAGATCAAAGGACTCTTCTGTTTCGGACAGAACCCCGCCGTGGGCGGGGCCAATGCGCGCCTGATACGCGCGGGCTTGGATAAGCTCGAGTGGATGGTGGTCGCCGATTTGTTCGAGCATGAGACCGCGGGCTTCTGGAAACGGCCGGGCGTCGATCCGGCGAAGATTCCCACGGAAGTCTTCGTTCTGCCTGCCTGTTCCGGCGTCGAGAAGGAAGGCAGCATCGTCAACAGCGGGCGTTGGGCGCAGTGGCGGCACCAGGCAATTAAGCCCATCGCGGACAGCCGCCCCGATCTCGATATCGTCGATGGCCTCGCCAAAGCGATGAAGCGCATCTACGAGAAGGACGGGGTGTTTCCCGAGCCGATCCTACATCTCGCCTGGGACTACGGAGAGCATGCGGACCCGCACCGGGTCGCGCGCGAGTTGAACGGACGCTTCCTGGTTAATGTAACCGAAAAAGACGGCAAGGAGTTCGCTGCCGGCAAACAGGTGCCGGGCTTTGCGCAGCTACGCGACGACGGCAGCACCATGTCGGGCAACTGGATTTACTGCGGCGGCTACACGGAAGAAGGCAACCTGGCGGCGCGCCGCGATACGTCCGATGCGCCGAACAAGATCGGACTCCACCCGAAGTGGGGATGGACGTGGCCGATGAACCGGAGGATTCTCTACAACCGTGCGTCGGTCAATCGCAAAGGCGAGCCGTTCAACCCCCGGAAATGGGTGATCCGCTGGAACGCCGAGCAGAAAGCATGGGAAGGCGACGTCCCCGACGGCGCCATGCCGCCGGGCGAGATGAATCCCTTTATCATGCTGGCATCGGGGGTTGGGCAACTCTACTCTCCGGATGTCGGGGACGGTCCATTCCCCGAGCACTACGAACCGGTGGAGAGCCCGGTGAAAAATCCGTTCTCCAGGATCCAGTCGAGTCCTTGCGCCCAGGTTTGGCAGTCCACCGAGTTTGATAAATACGGCAAGCCGGATGTCTTTCCGATCGTCGCAACGACGTACCGAGTTTCCGAGCATTGGCAGACCGGCGCCATGAGCCGCAACATGCCCTGGCTCGCGGGTCTGATGCCCAGCGCATTCGTTGAGATCGGTACGGCGCTGGCCCAGCGCGAAGAGATCAAGAACGGCGACCGGGTCATCGTCAGCAGCGCGCGCGGCGCCATCGAGGTGTACGCGCTCGTGACGGAACGCTTCCAACCGTTTTTCATCGAGGGCCGAATGATCGACGAGATCGGCCTGCCGTGGCACTGGGGCTATGCGGGGATCGTGCCCGGCGACATCTGCAATGATCTTACCGCCAGCGTCGGCGACGCGAACTCGCACATCCCCGAGACCAAAGTGTTTCTTTGCAACATCAAAAGAAAGGACCGCGCATCGGTCTAGCGCAGCGCAGTCGGAAAGAATCGGAACGGATGACTCACCACGATTTAATATGAGCTTGCGCTCGTCACTGACAATGAAGATGGTGTTTTGCCATTTAAGTTTTTCTAGTTGTCATTCCCGCGTAGGCGGGAATCCAGGTTGTATTACTGTTCGCATGAGCCTGGATACCCGCTTTCGCCGGTATGACGGAATTGCAGCAGTGGCTCTATCACTCTCGCGATCAGCCACAAGGCGTTTCAAAGGCGAAAAAAATCGCGAAGGAAAATCCAGTCAGTCTCTTTTCCGAACTTCGTGTCCTCCGCGCGCTTCGTGGTGAATTCAGGCCGAAAAATTTGCTGTAACACGAAAAGGGAGCCGTAAATGAGCACACCGACCGTTAAGCCGAAAGCAATGATTCAGGACAATACCCGGTGCATCGGCTGCCGGGCGTGCATGGTGGCGTGTAAGTCCTGGAACGACCGGCCGGAAGACAAGACGGATTTCTTCGCCGGCGAAGGCTATCAGAATCCGCGCGATCTCGACGCCAACAATTACAATCTGATTACTTTCAACGAGATCGTTACCGGCGCCAAGCCCGATTGGGTGTTCGGGCGCCAGCTCTGCATGCATTGCGAACATCCCGCCTGCGCATCGGCGTGCCCGACCACGGCGTTGAACAAAACACCGATCGGCGCGGTGGTCTTCGATGAGTCGCGCTGCATCGGCTGCCGCGCGTGCATGCAGGCATGCCCATTCATCATTCCGAAGTACGACTACGACAGTTTCGCGCCAAAGATCCACAAATGCACCTTCTGCGCCGACCGTCTGGAAGTCGGAATGGACCCGGCTTGCGCGACCGTATGCCCCACCGGCGCGATCACCTTCGGCGACCGCGACGATATGGTCGCCGAAGCGAAGCGGCGGATCGCCGCGGCTCCCGGCACCTATATCCCCGAAATTTACGGGCTCGAAGAAGTGGGCGGCACCAGCGTGCTGCACCTTTCATCCGTGCCGTTCGAGCAGATCGGCTATATCACCAACCTGCCGAAAACGCCGATGCCCGATCTCACCCATCGCTGGCTGCGTGTCACCGCGCCGGTGTTTGCTGTCCTATATGCAGTGTTCGGCGCGCTCAACTGGATCGTGCGCCGGCGCATGCGCAACCAAGCTCATGAGGGAGAGCACACATGAACTGGCGGATCCGTCTTACCTGGTGGGATAAATTGTTACTCGCGATCATGGCGGTGGCGGCCATCATTGCCTTCGTGCGATTCGCCACCGGTATCGGCACCATCGCCAATATCAACAACGCCTATCCGTGGGGCTGGTGGGTCGGCTACGGAATCATGACGATGATCGCCATCGGCGGCGTCGGCTTCACGATGACGGCGCTGGTCGAGATCTTCGGCGTGCATCGCTACCATTCGTTTTTGCGCCCCGCCGTGCTCATGGGGCTTCTCTGCTATATCAGCGCGATTACCATGCTCATGGTCGAGCTGGGCCGGCCCTGGAAGGTCTGGATGGTTTTGGTCTCGTGGGCACCCACCTCCGCACTATACGAAGTCGGCTGGTGCGCGTTTCTTTATCTCACGGTACTCGCCCTGGAGTTTGCCCAGGTGCCGGTCGAACGGCTCGGCTGGGGGCGCGCGCTGCGTGTTCTGCGGCTGATTTATATTCCGGTCATGCTGCTCGGCGTGACGCTGTCGCACCTACATCAGTCGTCTCTCGGTACTCTGATGACGCTCATTCCGCACAAGATCAATGTTCTGTGGTGGTCGGATAATTTGCCGTTGCTTTATCTGTTTTCTGCGATGATGGCCGGCCCGGCGATGGCGATTCTCGAGCACCTTGCCGCCGCCCGCTGGCTCGGCTTCGCCCCGCGCATGAATCTACTCGCCGGCCTGGCACGCATCGAAGCTTGGATTGTCGGACTCTTTCTTGCTTTTCAGCTGGGCGATCTTTTTTATCGCGGCGCCGTTGACGCCATGTTCATCGCTTCATGGTTCGCCGTCTCCTTCTGGGTCGAGATCGGTCTTGGCCTGTTGCTTCCATTTGTGCTGCTGCTGATGCCCGAGGTGCGCGAGAGCCGGCGCGGGCTTGCCACGGCATGCAGCCTGGTCATTGCCGGCATATTGCTCCATCGGCTCAACGTAGCAGTCATCGGTTTGCGCGTGCGGCACTGGGAGACCTACGTGCCGTCATTGGGCGAAGTCGGCATCACGCTCGGTATTACGGCAGCGGCCGTATTCGCCTTCGGCTATCTCGCGCGCATCCTGCCCATCCACGAAGAATTGCCTGCGCCCGAGACAAGGCCACTTCCTGCGGCTCGAGCTGCCGGAGCGTGGCATGGCGTGGAAGGAGTATCGTGATATGGCCGCAGAACAACCTCCGCGATTTCCCGCTTTTCGCGTCATCGTCCTGCTCGCGCTGGTGGTAAACCTTATCCTCACGGTCGCCGTGGTGACGCAGGTGCGCGAGGTGCAACAGCGAGTCGCCAGCCTGCCTCCCGATCTGGCGATCAAACGTGATGTGGCCATGCTGCGGCCACTGCGTATTCGCGAGATCATCACGCAGAACTGCGTGGAGTGTCACAGTTCCCGGCGTCTCGGGGCAACCGTATCGATGGAGCCGTCGGATGTTCAGCGAACGGTCGAGCGCATGCAAACCCACCCGGGCGCCAATATTCCGCCAGGCGAGTTCGAGCGCATCACCGCTTCCCTGCTGGTGGCTCGCTGCGCGCGCTGCCACGGCGAGGAGACGCTCAACCTGATGGTCCTCAAGACCCAACCTGAGCGCATTGCCACGATCCGGCGTATGGCGGCGCTCCCGGGCTCGGGTGTGCGCGCGGATCAGGTGCTCGCCATCGAGCAAGCGTTTGAGAAACTGATCAGTGAGGGCGACCGCCGGCGGGTCGATCCAGCGACGGGGAATTACGCTGTCCCGATAAACAAACAGTAGAGTTAAGAAGGAGCGGTGCCATGAGTAATCAAGTCGATGTCATTACCGGAGTTGGACTGGATCAACGCACACGAAAGAGCCACTGGCCCGCGCGCTTGGATTTTATCCAGAGCGCCAGCGGATTGGCTCTGGGTCTTTTCATGTGGGGCCACATGGCGTTCGTATCGACCATCCTGATCAGCAACGATGCCATGTGGCGGGTGACCAAGATGTTCGAGGGAGAGTTTATCCTCGGCAAGGCCTATGCCGGTATCGTCGCGGCAGTCGTCGCCGTGGTTACGTTCTTGTTCGTGCTCCATGGCTTGCTTGCGATGCGAAAATTTCCGGCGAACTGGAATGAGTACAAAAGTTTCGCCGGACACCGGCAAATGCTGCGCCATGAAGACACCACCCTGTGGTGGGTGCAGGCGTGGACCGGTTTCGCGCTGTTCTTTCTGGCTTCCGTGCATCTATACCAAATGCTCATGAATCCCGGCGATATCGGCCCCTACGAATCGGCGGAGCGCGTCTGGAGCGGCGGCTGGTGGCCGCTCTATCTGGTCCTGTTGTTTGCCGTCGAACTGCATGGTGGCGTCGGTCTCTATCGCTTGGCGGTAAAGTGGGGCTGGTTCGAAGGCAAAGATCCGAATCGGACGCGTATCATACTGAAACGGCTGAAGTGGGGAATCACGATATTTTTTCTGACGCTCGGGCTGCTCACATTGGCGGCGTACATGAAGCTCGGCCACGAGCGGCGCGATCGACTCGGCGAGCGCTACGTTCCGACATACATGGCGCCTTCGACATCGCCAGGACACCGCTAGAGAAAACAGAGTCTAAGGGAAAAAATCGAAGCACGAAGCCCAAGAGTGAATTCGAAGCACGAAATCCGAAACAATTTCAAATGACCGGAATAGGCAAATTCAAAACAAACACTCGAGATGGAATCGGGGTTTTGAATTTTTCGAGTTTGGACGTTTTGTGCCGATTTGTTTCGGATTTCGATACTCGGATTGCGGATTTGTACTCGGAGATTCAGACGAAGGAAGCTAAACCATGAAGATAATTTACACGGACGTTCTCGTCATCGGCGGCGGCCTGGCGGGTTTGCGCATCGGCATCGGCGCGAAACGGCGCGGCCACGATGTGATCATTCTATCTCTGGTGCCGCCCAAGCGTTCGCATTCAGCCGCGGCGCAGGGCGGCATGCAGGCGAGCCTCGCCAATGTCATCAAAGGCCAGGGCGATAACGAGGACGTGCACTTTGAAGACACAGTGCGCGGCAGCGACTGGGGCGCCGACCAGCAAGTCGTGCGCATGTTTGTCGATACCGCGCCCAAAGCGGTGCGCGAGCTGGCGGCCTGGGGCCTGCCCTGGAGTCGGGTAACCAGAGGCGATCGCGATGTCATCATTAACGGGCAAAAGGTCACTATTACCGAGCGCGACGAAGCCCATGGACTGATCGCTCAGCGGGCCTTCGGCGGCACCAACAAATGGCGCACCTGTTACGTCTCGGATGGCACCGGTCACGCCATGCTCAACACCATGAGCGATCAGGCCATCGCGCAGAAGATACCCGTGCATGAACGGGCGGAAGCGATCGCTTTGATTCACGACGGCAGTCGCTGTTACGGCGCCGTGGTGCGCAATCTCGTTACCGGCGAGTTAGCAGCTTATGTGGCCAAGGCCACCGCTATCACCGGCGGCGGCGCGGGGCGGCTCTACCGCGTGACCACCAATGCGGTGATCTCCGAAGGGATTCCCACGGCGATCGCTCTGGAGACCGGGGTCGCGACGCTCGGCAATATGGAGGCGGTGCAGTTTCATCCGACCCCGGCCTTTCCTCCCGGCATCCTGCTCACCGAAGGCGCCCGCGGGGATGGCGGATTACTGAAAGACGTAGACGGTCATCGTTTCATGCCGGACTACGAGCCGGAGAAAAGAGAGCTTGCCTCGCGCGACGTGGTCTCGCGCCGAATGGAAGAGCACATCGCTAAAGGTAAGGGCGTCAAAACACCCTTCGGCGATCATCTCTGGCTCGACATCACGCTTTTGGGCGAACACCACATCAAGCATAACCTGCGCGAGGTCTACGAGATCTGCCATTACTTTCTCGGCGTCGATCCGGTGAAGGAGTGGGTGCCGGTACGGCCGGCGCAGCACTACACGATGGGCGGAGTGCGCACCAACCACACCGGCGAAAGCCCGACCTTGAAGGGGCTGTTTTCAGCCGGCGAAGCGGCCTGCTGGGACATGCATGGTTTTAATCGCTTGGGCGGCAACTCGGTGGCCGAGACGGTGGCGGCCGGCATGATCGTCGGCGAGTTTATTGCTGACTTCTGCGAACGTTCCGAGAACGCTGCCAATTTCCCTGCCGGTATGGTCCAGGAAACACTGCGCCGCGAGCAAGCGAAGATCGACGTAATGATCGATGGCCGCGGTACGGAAAACGCGGCCGCGCTCATGGCCGAGATGCAGACGATCATGACCAACAAGGTCGGCATCTTTCGCAGCGGCCGCGTTTTGGAAGAGGCGGTCCACGAACTGCAGCAGCTCTTGTTGCGCAGCCGCAACATCGGCCTGCGCTATAAAGCGCGCGGCGCCAATCCGGAGCTGGTAACGGCCTATCGGGTGCAGAAGATGCTCAAGATGGCGCAGTGCGTCGCCTACGGCGCGCTGCAGCGAACCGAAAGCCGCGGCGCTCACTATCGCGAGGACTTCCCGCGGCGCAACGACGCCGAGTGGCTGAACCGCACCTTGGCGACGTGGAAATCGGAAAACGACACCCTGCCGTCGCTCGCCTACGAGCAGCTCGATGTCATGAAGATGGAGCTGCCGCCGGGCTGGCGCGGCTACGGCGCCAAGGATCACATCGATCATCCCGATACGTCCAGGCGCCTGGCCGAGATTGAAGCGGTCAACCAGGGACGCGACGGCGCCGATCGTTTCTCCGTGCAACAGAAGCTGATGCCCTACGAACATCTGTTGCCCAAACCTTTGCGCGGCAGGAATGAACGGATCGACGAAAGGAGAACCGAGCGTACCTCGCCTGCAGGTCTAAGAGCGGGATGAAACGCTTCTTAGAACGCGGAACCGGACTTTCTGACCTTGAACTGCTCTGGAGGAGCGCGAGAAAGGAGCATCGCCATGGCTGAGACTCGGAACGAAAGAGATACGATGGGTGAAATTGCGGTGCCGTCGGACCGCTACTGGGGCGCGCAGACGCAGCGTTCGCTTAAATATTTTCAGGCGGGCGCCGGGCGGGACACCATGCCCAGGGAGCTCATCAAGGCCTGCGGCATTCTGAAAAAGGCTGCGGCGATGGCCAACGTCGAGCTCAAACTTCTGGACCAAGAAAGAGGCGATCTGATCAGCCAGGTCGCCGACGAGGTCATCGCCGGCAAGCTCGACGAGCACTTCCCGCTGGTGATTTGGCAGACCGGCTCGGGCACCCAGACCAACATGAACGTCAACGAAGTCATCAGCAACCGCGCCATCGAAATCGCCGGCGGCGTAATGGGAAGTAAGAAACCGATACATCCCAATGACGACGTCAACAAGGCGCAAAGCTCCAACGATACTTTTCCGACCGCCATGCACATCGCCGCGGTGGAGGTTTTGGCGAGTCTGGTCGAGGCGTTGAAGGATTTGAAGAAGCACCTCGATGACAAGGCGAGCGCCTATGCGAACGTGATCAAGATCGGCCGCACCCACTTGATGGATGCCACCCCGCTAAGCCTCGGTCAGGAGATTTCGGGTTGGGCCCAGATGCTGGAGAACAACCTACAACGCATTGATGCAACGCTGCCGCACCTTTATCAACTCGCGTTGGGCGGCACGGCAGTGGGCACGGGGTTGAACACTCATCCAGAGTTCGCTGAAAAAGCTGCGGCGAAGATCGCGGCGCTGACCAACCGGCCTTTCGTCAGCGCGCCGAACAAGTTCGAGGCGCTGGCCGGCCACGACGCGCTCGTCTTTGCCCACGGCGCGCTCAAAACGCTCGCCTGCTCGCTCATGAAGATCGCCAACGACGTGCGTTGGCTGGCCTCGGGTCCTCGGGCGGGGCTAGGTGAAATCAGCATCCCGGAGAACGAACCGGGCAGCTCCATCATGCCGGGGAAGGTCAATCCCACCCAGAGCGAGGCCCTGACTATGATCTGCGCGCAGGTCCTGGGCAATGATGTGGCCATCAATGTCGGCGGGGCCAGCGGCAACTTCGAGCTTAACGTCTACAAGCCGCTGATGATTCACAACTTCATTCAGTCGGCCAAGCTTTTGTCCAAGGGTGTGGCGGGCTTCACGCAGCATTGCATCGCTGGTCTCGAGCCCAACGCCGATCGCATCGACGAGCTGATGAAGAAAAGTTTGATGCTGGTTACCGCGCTCAATCCGCACATTGGTTACGACAACGCGGCCAAGATCGCCAAGAAGGCCCACGCCGAGGGCACAACGCTCAAAGAAGCCGCATTGGCGCTGGGCCTGGTGAAAGCTGAGGATTTCGACAAGTGGATCAAGCCCGAAGAAATGATCACGCCGGGAATGTGAAGATCTTAGGTCTCGAAAGAAAAGCATCGAAAACCCTATCGGAGGACAGAGATGAAAAATGAAACCGCGCGGCGCACGCTGAAGTTTAACATTCTTCGCTTTAACCCGCAGG
>DASUVS010000312.1:0-17611 GCA_036378835.1 Binatia bacterium
CGGCCTATCTTACCGCCTGTTGAGCCGATCGCACCTCCTCAAATTCTCAGATTTTCTCTCCAGTCAATGGGGCGCAGTCCAATTTTCAAACACACCTTTTGCCGCCCGGCACTTTCCGGATGATTAGATCCATACTTCTAGCCGTATCAGCTTGTTCTGAACCACTGGATCCATCAGCTGTCACGCCATTTCCGACATGATTGACATTCGATCGGCGTCACAACTTTGCCTAGCTCGAAGAAAGCATTCTAGTCAGAAGATGACCAGGAATGACATCGGTTGAACGCCTAGTTGGATTCCTCTGCCTTCCATTTCGTGGCACACGTCATGCTCTACCGCCGCAGACTCATAAGAAAGTTGACGCGATGAACTGATTGCCCCACGTGGTCACCACGGGCGTCAGGGAGCGAATGGTGAAACCGGCAACAGAAATTCTGTGCCGGTTTTTTTTTGCCAAAAAACCGGTACGGAGCGGCGTTCTGGCAAGCGAAATTTTGGAGGATCAGATGAACAACGATGTGCAATCGCCGAGTACGTACCGTCGCCGAAACTCGCCGAAGCGGCTAATTTGGTGTTTTGTGCTTTTGGCAAATCTGTTGTACTTGCCATTGGCTTCTTCGCAAATCGTTGGAACCGGCCAACTCACCGTCGAGCGGCGCAGCCATAGTGCTACTCTGCTCGAGAACGGAAAAGTTTTGATCGTCGGTGGCGATAATCAAAATGGAATCGTGAGTCAGGCGGAGATTTTTGATCCCATCTCGCAAACCTCTGCTCTCGCGGCTGCGTTGATAGCACCCAGAACGGATCACTCTGCCACCATACTGTCCGACGGTAGTGTAATGGTGATCGGCGGTCGCGATCAGAACAGTTCGTTGCAATCCACGGAAATCTACAAGCCTTTAACAACGTCTTTCGTCGCTGGTCCCGCGATGATGCGCGCGCGCAGCGGCCACACCGCTACGATTCTAGCGAACGACAAAATTCTTGTCACCGGCGGCGATCTTTTCGGAAGCGCAGAGATTTACGATCCGGCAACGCAAAGTTTTTCACTCGTACCGGGAACCTTGAATATACCTCGCAAATTCCACAGCGCCATTCTGCTACAAAATGGTCAGGTTATGATCGTAGGTGGTGTCAATGCGCAAGAGGCGATGCTCAACACAGCTGAGATTTTCGATTCTGCTTCGCAGACTTTTTATCTCCCGCCCACGGATATGCAGACGGCTCGCGCCTTCGCGACCTTGAAACTGTTGTCGGACGGCAAGGTACAGATTATCGGCGGCGACGCCGAATTATCGATGGAGGTCTTTAATCCGAGCAATGGGATTTTTATCGCAAAAGCGCTCTTGCCGCCGAACCCAGATCTGCTCGGCGCAACATTGAGCACTCACAGCCGCGCCGCTCTCTTTTCCCCGACAATTGCGCAGGATCCGTTACTGCAAGGAATTCTTACTGCCGAACAATTGTCGCTGCTCGACCGCGCCGATCAATCGATTACGGAATTGCCATCGCGCAATCAAGCATTGGTGGCGGGCGGCGTGAAGAGCACGGGGCAAGTGCTGAACTCTGCCAAGCTGGTGAGTAGCTCTAAGGCAAGTGTTACCACGGACAAAACCGATTACGCTCCCGGCCAAATTGTGACGATCACCGGCTCCGGTTTTCAACCGAACGAGCAGGTGCATATCTATTTTCATGAATTTCCTGAGGAATATCCGGATGTTTTTCTCTCCGCGGTCACAAACCAGCAGGGTGGCTTCGTGGTCGCCGAATTTGCCCCGCAAGAGATCGACGTCGGAAGGGTGTTTACCCTAACCGCTCTCGGTCAGAGCTCAGGCTTCACAGCTCAGACGGCGTTCAAGGACAATAAGAATTTGACCCTGACAAAGGCTGGTACGGGCACGGGGACGGTAACCAGCACTACATCTTCAGTGGGCGGTGGCAGCATCAACTGCGGAGTCACGTGTACCTCGGTCGTCATATCATTTGGCGATACGGACACCGTAACACTGACAGCGGCGCCAACCAGCGGATCTGTCTTGGTGGGGTGGAGTTTTTCAAGCAGCGGGGGTGATGGTCCTCCTAGCAGTCCTTCCGCCGGTTGTAGTAGCGCAGGCACCACGTGCACCTTTGGCATGGGTAACAAAAAACAGGAGGTGACCGCGACGTTCAACGCTGCGGCTGCTGTTACGACAACGGCCATCAATGCACCAACGGTCACCTACGGCACCAACGGGAGCGTGACGGTAACTGTTTCGTCCGCGGTAGGAACGCCCACGGGGAATGTAACGCTTTCGGTTGATGGCGGTACTCCGGTTTCGAAGGTTCTGTCGGGTGGATCGGCGATATTCACCAGTACGGACATTACGGCGCTGACCAGTCCGAATGCCGGGGATCACAGCCTGAGCGCGAGCTATTCGGCGCAGGGAAACCTTGCGGCCAGTGCGGCGACGGGAAATCTGCACGTGAATAAGGCGAGCTCGACAACGGTGGTGACTTTCGAGACGGGTCCTTACACCTATCGCGGCACTGCCTTTACGGCTACTGCGGTGGTAACCGGTGTGGGCGGACTCAACCAGACAGTGGCAGTGGTCTACTCAGGCGACTGCACCAACGTGACCAGCGCCAACGGCTGTACGGCCACGGCAAGCTTTGCCGGCGATACCAACCACAACGGCAGCAACGACAGTAAGAGCATCACGATCAACAAACGTTCGATCACGGTGACCGCGGATGCCAAGACTAAGACCTATAGTGAGTCTGATCCGCCGTTGACCTATCAGGTAACCAGTGGATCATTGGCTCTAAGCGATGCCTTCACGGGGGCATTGAGCAGAGTAGCCGGGGAACTCGTTGGCACGTATGCGATTCAGCAGAACACGCTCTCAATCACCAACGTTAGCAATTACATTCTCACCTACATAGGAGGCAACCTGACCATCACGACCGGCTTTGCTTTCAACGGTTTCCAGTCGCCGATCGGTGGGTCAGTAGAGAACGCGGATGGTGGCACCTATGCCAATCCTGTCAAATCATTCAAACTGGGCAGCACTATACCGGTAAAGTTCGCGGCGAGTTGGCTAAATGACGGCGCTGCATTGATTAGCGGCATCCACACGCTGAAGGCCATCAAATACAGCAATAGCACCGACTCGGACCCGCCGATCGATGCGACGCCGACCGATGCGGCCACCACCGGAAACCAGTTTCGGCTGACCAGTACGGATTGGCACTTCAATCTCAGCACGAAGGGGAACGGATTCACGGCAGGCACCTGGTTATTGAGCGCTACTCTGGTGGATGGTAGCCAACATACCGTCTGGATTTCCATCAAGAAGTAACCCCAACCTCAGAACCAGCCAAACCGACAGTCGCCCCACAAAGGGCGGCTGTCGTTGTATTTGGAAATACGAAGAACTCTAGCATGCGGGCTCGGGTGTATAGTCTCGGATTGCCTGCATGGTGGAAAAATAGTGAGAACCGCCTATCACCTAACACGGGGTCTAGAGAGACATCTTGCCAAAGTAGACCGTAGGTGGCGCAATCAGACGATTCGGCTCGCGACAGGAACCAACGGTACTCCAGGAGTGAGTGTCACTTCGCTCAAAACGTTGCACTAGTCAATTGTACAGCGTCGTAGTGGCTTCGCCGCCGCAGTCTCGAACCTGGGATAGCGTCATCAAGAATGCTTTAATCATAGGTTATAAACGGAGTCCCAGGATGCATCTGTGCGGCGTACTGGTTCACTATCGTGTCGCCGCGGCCTTGACTTGCCCATAGTCGGTGCAACCAGCCAGAACTTTCTGCACCCCGTCCTGGACCAGGGTCGTCATTCCCTGCCCGACCGCGACTTGCCAGAGCTCCGCTACGGTCGCGCGCGCATGAATCAGCCGTTTGATTTCGTCACTGACAACCAAGAGCTCGTGCAAACCGATGCGGCCTTTGTAACCGCTCTGATTACACTCAGCGCACCCTTTGCCCCGGTACAATACGAGATTCTCCTTCTGGGCAATTTCCAACTGCGCAAAAGCGGCTTCACCATACCCGTATGCTAACCCGTCAAGTTCTTCTTTGGCGGGTTGATACGGTTCTTTGCAGCTGGCACAGATCATCCGCGCCAACCGCTGCGCCAACACTCCTAACAAAGCATCGGCAAAATTAAACGGATCCATCCCCATTTCTAACAGCCGCGTGATGGTTTCGACGGCGCTGTTAGTGTGAAGGGTGCTTAATACCAGATGACCGGTAAGCGAAGCTTCAATACCGATTTCGGCGGTCTCGCGATCGCGAATCTCTCCGACCATGATGACATCCGGATCGGCGCGGAGAAACGAGCGCATTGCGGCAGCGAAATTAAACCCTATCTTTGAGTTGACTTGAACCTGGCGCAGCCCGCGCTGGGTAATTTCGACTGGATCTTCTGCTGTCCAGATTTTGCGCTCCGCTGTATTGATGACGTTAAGGGCGGAATGAAGGGTGGTTGTTTTTCCAGATCCGGTTGGGCCGACGCACAAAATCAACCCGTACGGTTTGGCCAACAGCTCGCGAAATTTGTTTAGATTGCGCGAAGTCATTCGTAATTCGTTTATCGGAATCGGCTCCCCGGCCGCGAGCACACGGAGAACTACATCTTCATTGCCGATGCCGGCCGTGGGAATAGTGGCCACGCGTAATTCGATCTCACGATCGGGCAGGCGGAACTTGATCTTGCCGTCTTGCGGCTTACGGCGTTCGGCAATATCGAGACCGGCCATGATTTTTAGCCTGGAAACGAGGGCTCTGCGATACACCGCCGGAACGCGCAAATAATTAGAGCAATGGCCATCGACGCGGAAGCGCACCTCAGTATCGTTTTGGCTTCCGTAAGGCTCGATGTGAATATCGGAGACCCTCTTTTTGCTGGCGTCGGTAATAATTTGATTCACCAGCCTGACGATGGCGCTGTGATTTTCATTGATCGCGGGGTCGTTTAAGCTATCGTCATCTGCCTCATCATGCGCGGCGATATCGAGCTGGCCGAGAATCGTTGTGATCGTTTCGTGAGAGTGATTCTTCTCGAGGTTAGCCTTAGCGGTGCTGAAATACCTCAGAATGTCATCGCGCAAGCCAACGGCAAACTTGATCTGTTTCCCTAAAAACAGCCGCTTGATGTCCTGGATTTTCTCGTATGCTGTGGGGTCATCGATAAGCACTTCGACGGAACGCTCGCTAACCTGTAAAGGAATCCAAGAAGCGGCTCTAAGATAATTCAAATTAAGGCCGCGTATGGAATCCCAGGCCGGCGGCTGTTTCTCATCGTACTCTTTGAAGGGACAGCCATAGAATACGCTTAGCGCCGCACCCAGTTCTTGTTTTTTCAGCTTGTAGCGCTCCATCAAAAGAGCTTCGGCCGGCCGCTGCTGAATCTGCGCTTCCCGAAGCGCCTGGTCTAGATCGCGTTGGCTCAACCGCCGGGTCGCCACCAACGCATCGAACTTTCCTTGTTTACGTTTGTCGGAGTTCGCGGGCTCAGACTGTTCATAAAGCGCGCGAATCAGCGCAGCCTCATTGATATAACCCTTTTCAATGAGTACCGCGCCTAGTCGTTTATGCGGGTTTAACTTTTTTTGCTGTTCGAGAGCACTTTGTACTTGACCTGGGGTGAGCAGCCCGAGATGAACCAGAAGTTCACCTAGCGGGATCCGGCGCCGATGTTTAACCAAAACCTTTTCTAAATCGATTGGTGTGACGAACCCGAGCGAAACGCAGACTTTGCCGATCGGTTGCGCGGAAGCTTGCTGTTTCTGGATAGCAACGCTTTTGGCAAGTTGTTCTGCGGTGAGCAGTCCTTCTTGAGTGAGGAGGTCACCGATCTTTTCAGCAAATTGTTGAGACATCGATCGTTCGAAGGGAGTATTAGCCGACCGAGCAAGCAGTATACCAAGGTTAAAGCATTGAAAAGGAACACCCTTGTCGACTCATCACCCGCGAAGGAAGCGCAGGATGAACAAAAATGTCAATTTATGTCAAGCGGTGTGCTTGCGTATCTGCTGCCTCGGGGGCATGAATTACCAAATTCTGCCGAGAAGCATCAACTGTGGTCGTAACTCTTCCTTATTGTGCGGGATTTGGCTCTGTAAGATAGCATCTGGCCGATGTCACCGAACCGATCCGGAACAAGCAGCGGCAGACAAGGAACGGGTTATTGATGGAATTGAATCGTCGGATTCTTCGATCAGCAAAGATGGAGTCCATGGGTCGGCTGTATTGACTCTTAGGAGTTGCCCTCGACGCCGGCAAAAGAGTGGTAACGAAAACTCGTGCTTAGAAATCTGATCTCGTTCTTTTGATGTTTGCCTTTTCCAGCAGCCAGGCGTCTATCATCTCTTGCTTGAAACGCCACTGATTACCTACCTTGAACGCAGGGATTTTCTTCTGCGTGATGAGGCGATAGACGGTAAACTTGTCCACGTTTAAATAACGGGCCACTTGCTCCAGCGTTCTTAGCTCACCGATCTCAGCCCCACGCTCGTGAGGTGTCGCTTTTAGGGGTGCCGAGAAGTCCGTATCCGGCGGAGATTCGCTTTCGTGTTGCGCCGTAAAGAAATCACATGCTTCTTTAAGGATCATCTCGAGCTGAGGTATATCCCAGGGTTTGGTGATGAGTTTGGAAACAGCGCCAGAATTCATCGCCTCGATCGCCACATCGAAATCTGAGTACGCAGTAGTCAGAATACGAACAGCATTCGGATGTACTTCACGAGCCCGCTTTAAAAATTCGACGCCTTTTTCCCCCGGCATCCGTTGATCGCTCATCAGAAGGGCGATGTCATCTCGGTATTCTTCGAGCAGGCGATAGCCCTCGGCTGCATTGGCAGCGCTTAGTATTCTAAACTTGTTGCGAAACACTCGATTGAAGTTGACGAGGGATTTCTCCTCATCATCTACATATAGAATAGTGCAGTTCTGGTAATCGCCGAGATGTTCCATCGTCTCTCCTCTCAAGCCGAGAAACTTCTGGTCATTCGTAATGTGGAATCGGAATTGCCGTTGTTATGTCGTGGCGTCGGATCCACCCGAAAGCTGTTTCATCTAAATTAGCAGATCCTTAGCGCCAGTCTACACTTCTCTTCTCGCCGTAGTGCCGGGCGACGCCAGTAAGTGATTTAAACGTTGGGCGCATCCTCTATCCCGCCGCCGCGCACAAGCACAAAAAGAATCTGTTTCGGCAGATTAATAAACCCCGTCCTTGCCGGGCGACTTTGGTTCAACAAAGGTCAGCTGTATCGAATGGCTGGCCCACCATATCAGATCATCTAGGGTGGGCGTTTTCCAAACCCGCGTGCTCTTGGTTCGAGATTTGCCCACCGGTGTCCCTAGAGTAGATCTGCAATGGAAATGCCAGACAGTTTCAGGCATTTGGGCTGTACTACGGATGACTGCAACATCTCCTTTATTGCTGATTAGCTTACAGTCGCGAAAATGGGCCGCCATAGCAAGGCATGCTCGACGGGAATTCCTATAGATGCACGTTTTCTTTGGATCTTGTGCCGATCGTGGACGACGCCGGAACCGGCAGTCGTGCCTCCCGATATCGGTTAGTCATCCATAACCGAACTGTACGAAGCGACTGCGCTCTTCAGAAAACGTGCGATTTGGTCCCAAGTCTCGGAAATAACGGTCATGTTTGGACTTTAGAATCGCTTTAAGCTTTAGAATCTTCTGGTTTACTAGCCGTCATGAACTCGGCGAAAAGTCTGGCCATTTCCGGAGCTTTCTCGTCCCATTCCTCTCGGGGACTTAAATCCATGTCATAGTGTTTAGGGAATAAGACATGAACTTGGGCATTTGGAAGGATGCGGGCCAAGCGCTCGCCCGTCTTCCGCGAGTGTGTGTTGTCATTACCCGGGATGACGAGCGCCGGTGCATCAATACATTTAAGCTCCGTCTCGGTTGCGCCGATAACCGGCAGGTCGGCGCCAAGCACGAAATACTCGCGCCAATGTGCCATTACTTCAATGAATTGGGAAGGCTCCATATTCATGAGCCTATCTCGGTTCGCCGGCCTTGCTGCAATGCGCTCTTTCCAGTGTTCCATCTCACAAACGGCGGCCATTCCGCGCTCCTTTGCAGCGCTGATGTACTGGCCATAATATTCTTGGGCTAAACGTTCACATGCGAAGCGGCCGCCGGTCACGCGCCAGAGTAAGAGACCGCGTACCGCCTCGGGATGGCGTAGGGCAAAAAGAAGCGAGGTGCGGCAACCGGAAGAGCTGCCGCCGATGAAGGCGGGAAGAGCGCCCAGTTGTGAGAGCAATTCGTGAAAATCATCGGCCCAGATTTCATACTCCGAGTTCTCACCAGCGATCACCACATCGGCGGCGCCGCAGTTGCGACGGTCCATGATGAGAACACGAAAGCCGGCATTAGCTACGTGCTGGGCCAGCGGTTCAATCGCGCTGATATCACGGCGCCCGCCCGGTGACAGTGCTACCCATGGACCATGAGTCCCGAGGATTTTATAATTGATGTGAGCGTCTCGTACGTTGGCGAATGGCATATTTCCTCCTCCCCTGCGGTGATTAATCAGTAACAAATGGTCAGTAGGATTTTGACCAACTGTATATTCAGGATGATTACAATCCGCACCTCTGAACCGATTGGCTACAATAACAACCCGTTCCAGATAGCGTCATTTGAGAATGTCGCGCAGCTTAGCTACGAGAGCCGCATCCAGGTTGAAAAATCTTGCGACAGTTTTTTCTACCTCTTCGGCTGCTAGCGGGTCGATATCGAGCTGGGATTTTTTTGCATCGGTAAGAAACTCCGGATCCTTCATGGTGTCCATAAATGCTTTTTGCAATATTTTTACGCGATCCTTCGGCGTACCGGGCGGTAACGAGTACGGCCTGGTTATCGAATTCGGGTCGTGAACCGCCGCCTGCAGCAAAGTTCGAGCTTCCTCGGTTTTAGCGAGGCTGACGGCCAGCGGTACTTTGGAAAGCTCGGGATGTGGTTTAGGTACGAGTTGAAGCACGACATTGGCATCGCTGGTTTCGATACCCTGGCGCCAGATCACCTTGATCGATTCCCATTGCCAACAGCCGCCGGCGATCTCGCCGGTGTCAGCCGCGAGTCGAATATCCGCTGTTCCCTTATAACCCGGGATCGGTTGAACCGGCAGGCCTAACACCTCTTTGAGAACTCTCGCCATGCCATAAGAGGCGTCGCCTGGTCCTACACCGCCGAGCTTGACCGGCTGCTTTGCCGCCTGCCATTGCTCGATGGTGCCGATGCCGCTCGCTTTGGTCAAAGCGCAGGCACCGGTATCTTGCACCGGGACCCCTAGCCATTCGAGCTTGCGCGCATCAAACTCAATTCCTGGAGCGCCCAAGACCTGGTTTAAAATCTGGAAACCGTGAAAGTTGCCGATCGTAAGACCGTCGGGTTTCGCTATTCTGTAGAGATGGTTTGCCGCAACGATACTTCCAGCCCCTGTCATATTCTCCACGACCATGGACGGTTTGCCGGGAATATGTTTGCCCATGTGACGCGCAATGGCTCGCGAGTAGGTATCGAAACCCCCACCAGCCGAAAAACCGACGACGATCCGGATCGCTTTTCCTTCAAATGCGGGTTCCGCGGCGAAAAGCTCGTTCTTACTAGCTGTCAGAATCAAAACGGCAGCAAACACTAAACCGGTTTTCAAAATCATCATGAGCTCCTGAATCAGTCTCGCATCACGTAATTGGCGTCGAATCCTGTTGGGACGCAAAACAGTTATTCCAATAGGCTGTCTAAGGTATGAGTGCCTTAAATCGGCCATCCGCGTTTCGAAAGGTCTACAGGATTGCCGTCAGGATCATAGAGACGCGCCTCGACCTCCCGGTTATCCGGCCTTTTCTCTATTTTGGAAGTAGCGCCCATTTCCTCGCTGATCGGTCGAAGTGCGTCCACGTCATCTACTTGAAAGCCAAAATGATAGAAGCCTTCTTTGAGGTAGGGCCCTTCCGTCTCACGTTCAGGTTCGAGCGGCAAAATCGCCAGGTTAACGTGACCATCCGAAAGGTAGGTTCCCGTGCCGCGGCCCGGCACAATTTTTAGACCAAAAACCGTGGTATAAAAGTTGACGAGACGAGCGACATCCTTGGTGGTAATTGCAATATGGCGAATGCGCGACATAGACTTAGCCTCCATCCAGGATTTAGCCTTTATCCAGCTTAGAATCTTTTCTCCAGTTTGCCGATTCCTTTACCCATGCAGCACATCTAGCTCTTAGCTCGTTTTCGAGAACTACCATAGGGTCAACGAATGATCAGCGTCAAGCCGTTTGGCGCGCATTCACGCATCCTATTCGGCAACCGACCTCATGGAATCAAAGGATGGGATAGCGGCAGATCTACGTGATCCTAGCCGTAGTATTTCCGAATTCGACTCATGTGCTGGCCTTAACGTTATAGGTGACTTCATCAGAGTATGCATGATGCTGAGCTGCGCCTTTTCCGCGGAAGAGTTTCTCGAAATCGAGCTCTGCGTATTTCCAATACCCTCCGGGTGTTGGGGTGAGTTCCGTTTCTAGAAGTATTTTCTTGGTGGTGGGGCGATCATTTGATAGAGAGATTCCATTGATCAAAACTTAACCGAACTACTCGGAGGCGCCCTATGAGAGAATATCGTCGCGGCATATGGTTGGCGTTATTATTGTGCCTGACATTTTGTTCGGTAGCGCCGGCTGCGGAAGATTTTTACAGCGGCAAAACTATCCGCCTGATCGTAGCAACCACGCCAGGCGGTGGATTCGATGCCTATTCTCGTATGATCGCGCGTCACATGGGTAAACATATTCCAGGAAATCCAACGTTTGTGGTGGAAAACATGCCGGGCGCCGCTTTTATGATTGGCACCAATTATTTGTACAAGCAGGCCAAGCCAGATGGGCTGACCTTGGGCAACTGGATCGGCACGCTGGTGTTACATCAAGTGATAGGAAAGAAAGGCATTGAGTTCGATGCGCGCAAGTTCGAGTATGTCGGCGCGCCGGTTAAGAATCACGACACCTGCGTGATGAGTCGCGCCAGCGGTATCGATAGCGCTAAAAAATGGTTGAGCTCGCCGATGCCGGTAAAGCTAGGCGCGACGCCACCGGGTTCGACGCCTTACGATAACGCAGCGGTGCTAAAGGAAGCGCTCGGGCTGCCCATGCAGCTTGTCTCGGGCTACAAAGGCACAGCCGAGATCCGCTTAGCCCTCGACGGAGGTGAGGTGTCGGGTCTCTGCGGTCTGGCTTGGGCATCGACAAAAGTAACCTGGCGCAAGCAATTAGAATCGGGGGAGATAAAAGTTGTTTTGCAAAACACAGCTGTGGCTCATCCTGAATTACCCGACGTGCCAACCGCGATCAGCTTTGCCAAGACCGACGCGAGCCGGAAGCTGATCGAACTAGCGCTGCATGATGTCGGAGCCATTACCTATCTCTATACCTTTCCGCCAGGTACGCCGAAGGATCGCTTGCAACTTTTCCGGCAGGGATTTCAGGCGACATTGAAAGATCCGGAATTTATCACTGAGGCGAAGAAAGGGAATTTCGAACTCGATCCGGTTCCGGGCGAAGAACTGGAGAAGATTGTTAATGGTTTCTTCAAAGCCGATGCGGCAACGATCAACCGATTACGCGATTTGCTCAAATGAGCGGCCGAGGGGAAGAGCATGCCGAAACGACGATAAATGCTTCACGCTTCAAAGATTGACGCGACTCGCCTAGTAGCATGTAGGAAAATTACCAAGCCAATAACAATTTTGCTTGTTCCAACTCTTCTGATCTTGTCCCTTCATGGTTAAGAACTCCCATAGCTGGCAATTGCCGCCACTTATTTCCAGTGGCGTATATGTTGCCTTTGATGTTCCCGCATGGAGCATCAAAGGCTACCAATCTTGTTCTTAGGGCTATTTTCTTTACTTTCACTGAGCGGTTGCGCGGCTGTCGGAATGACGCTCTTCGGTGGCGGAGCCGGCGTTGCTACGGGTTACTTCAGTCTCTTCCACGTAGGACGCGGGATCGCGTACCGGACATTTACTGCCTCCATCACAGGTCGAAGGAGCTACACGTACTGCTCTGGATCGTATGGGAATAAGATCCAAGCGACTTTCCAAAACAGAGCAGGGTAAGGCGATCAAAGCGATGACCAATGACCGGGAGATCGAGCTTGAAATGGTAAGCGCCAAAACACCCAAGATTCGCACTGTGGCGAAGCAAGGCATCTTCTTCAAGGATCGCGCAACCACGACTGAGATCATCATGCAAACAGAACGGGTACTGCGAGTCTGATGGTTAATTGCAGTGTACCGGCACAGTTGGCCGCGCCTCCTCCGCGCGGCCATGCGAGATCCGGCCCGAGCCGGGAATTCATCCTCGCGGCGGGATGGCGGCGATCAGCAGAAACGTGAGATCCGACTGTAGTGCTGTCATAGTTTGTGCCATGCGAGCGGAGACAAAGAGCAGATCAGAACGCGTGAACATCGAACGGAAGCCGGCGTACCAAGAGCGACAATAAGCGAGTGGGGTATCATTAACAGAGGAGTGGACGTGAACTCACGGATCAAAGCAAACGTAGTGATAATAGTCCTAATCTTAACTTCGGCACTTACGGGCGCATATGCGTTCGCAGGAGATAGGCGGCATCCCGAGCACTTTCTACCGGAAGAGCGCAGAATTATAAATGAGTACTACCGCGGCACTAACACAACCAAGAAAGGGTTACCGCCGGGGCTCGCAAAGCGCGGCGGCAAATTGCCCCCGGGGTTGCAAAAGCATTTAGAAAAAGATGGTCAATTGCCTCCTGGGCTGCAAAAACGTCTAGAGCCTCTGCCCTCTGCGTTGGATCGGAGGTTGCCGTCAATCCCGGAATACTGGGAACGAGTTATCATTGAGCATGATGTGATCTTGCTCGATCGTCGGACCAATCGAATCCTGGACATCATTGAGAATGTGATCGGGCTGGCAAGCGGCCATTAGCGGTGACTAGCGGTGATTGTTCGATTAAGCCAGCCCCGTTTTCTGGTACTCTGAACGTTTAAACCACGACGTTATAAGATACTGCTGTATAATTCGCCCGCAGTTTCGAAGTTCCAGGAAATCACCGGACAGCGTGCTAACCTTCTCAGGTCCTGAGCCTGGTAAAAAGCCAGACAACGACTCCAATTATGACTACAACCAGAATTACGCCAACCCACACTCCGGCTTCAAAAATATTCCCGACGATCTCGCACCCGGCTAGTGTCAGCATCGAAATAGACAGCACCACAAAGGCGACGACCTGATTCATTGAAAGCCTCCAGTCTCGGTTTCGACCGATATCTAAATGTATCAGCACACCATGCGACAAAACAAAGGCCGCTAAGCTTTCGCCCAGCGGGCGTCAGACGAATGCTTGCACGGAGATACACTATCGTTAGAAGGTGCGAAAGACGTTCGTTCTACACACCAATCCGGGGCAATTGGATCGCGTCATCTTTGTTCGAATCCAAAGTTTATTCTGCGCGGGAGGCGAATTGGACAAGTCCCAGGAGGGACATGCAGGGTTGTGGAGGGAGACGCCGTATTGCTTCGATGGGCGTCCTGATGCTTTGCTCGAATACGGTGTCCAGTGCCTCCCGCTGGTTTTGCAAAACGCAAGTAGCGGGCCGAGCGGTGTTTCAGTTATCAGTAATGTGATTGTGAACTAAACATCTACCCAGAGCGGCCAAGTGTGTCAGATCCGCCGGATGTGGCAGATTTTTTCGTTCGATAGAAGGCCGATGGTCTTGAGCCTTTTGATATGAAGGTGCGGCGTAGCCGCGGCTCGCGATCACGTATGGTGGGAATTATTTTTGATCGGGACGAGGCGATGCTTCCGATGCGTAGGAGGAAACCGGTGGTGTAAAGCTCGGTAAATAATCTATTTTCGAGAAGATGAAAATTCCCATCACGATTCCGAGTACGATAAGTACTTCGGTTATAGTATCCCGCTCAGGCACATAGCGGGCGAGTCCATTTAATAGAGTTCTCATGACTGGTCCATTCCTCACGATTGGCCATAGACCGCAAGATCGGCTCCAAAGACGCGCAACCGATATTCTAAGCTAATGAAAAGGGAACGTTTCAAATTTGGAACTTTGACGCAGCTGATGTGCCAAAGATGCGACAGGAATCCTATAGGATCATTTCTGGTTCAATCTATTCGGTGGTAGATGGCTCGTCCGTTGGAGAAGTATCTAGCTACACGTTTCCACGAGTGCTTCTGGTTTGAGGGGCCTTGTCCTGTTCCTGAATCACGCATTGACTATACGCCGGTATGATTGCTACAAGAATCGAGAGCCTCCGCTTGAGTAACCCATATGAGGCACCTGTAGAATTCGACCAGGATGGCCGTCACCCTTATCCCGTCGAATACCCAGCACCTATGCAGACGCTCGAATTTAGCGCCGCAGTGTGCGGGGAGAGCTCAGGCATTAGGCGGATCCGAACTTGAACTGCATCGGGCGGGGAGTGCGAAACAAGCACAGAAATGCCAGCTCCAGTGGAAAGTTCAGAAAAATGGGTCGACGATGGACCCCGGCAGCCGATTGATCGACGCTGCCTGTGGCGTCAGGTTCGTCAGAATACCGTGAAATTCCGACTGTGCAGATTTCAGCAAGCTCCTAGAAGTACAACCGTCAATCGATCAGATCGCCGCAAATAAATGGGTCACGAGCGCGCGGATCAAGAACTAGCTCCGCGAGCTGAGAAAACCTGCTCTGGCTTTCTCCGGCTGTTTAGTGTCCGGGATCCGTCGCGCATACAGACTGTGATGTAATAGTGATAGCTCGGTTACAGCATACCTAGCCAAAATGAAGAACGTCGATGTTGTCGCCGGTGTGATCGTTCAAGAAAGGTTATTGCTTGTTTGCCAACGTAAAGAGAGCGCAGCATTTCCTCTCAAGTGGGAGTTTCCGGGTGGCAAAGTGGAACCGGACGAGGCGCACGAGGATGCCTTACGCCGCGAGTTGATGGAAGAACTCGGGATTAAAGCTGGCAAGCTGACCGAAATCTTCAGCCATACGCATAAGTATTCGGATGAGTTTATCGTGAACCTTAGATTCTATCGAGTGCATAATTTCACCGGGGCGCTTACAAACCGTGCGTTCCAGGATCTGGCTTGGACCGGGATCGACGAGGTCTCTAGATTCGATTTTCTCGACGGCGACCTGCCGTTCGTCGATCTATTGGTGTCTGCTTCAGGCCGGAAATTCCTCGCCTGACGGCTCGCCGAAGTAGCGTTTACGTCAACATCGAGGTTTGACAGCGGCACGGCCCATGGGTATTCTAGCGGCACTTTTCAACTCCACGTATGATTAAAAAGACGCTAATTCCGGCATTCGTCCTTGTCTACCACTTATCGGCCGTGCCTATCGCTCTGGCGGATGTCTATGTGCATAAAGATAAAGACGGGGTTTTGACCTTCACCAATGTTCCGAATCACAGTGGGTTTCGTCGCGTGATTCGTGAGTCAATCGCGCCCTTGCCGAGGCAGACTTATACATTAAAAAATTTTCCCGCGAAATCCTTTGACGACTTTATCATCTCTGCGTCGACTCGCCATAGCATCGACGCCGATTTGATTCGCGCTGTGATCAAAACAGAATCGGATTTCGACGCGAATGCGCGCTCTTCTAAAGGAGCCATGGGATTGATGCAGCTAATGCCTGAGACAGCTCGACAACATAATGTTCTCGATGCCTACAATCCATTCGATAATATTGAGGGCGGTGTCCGGCATCTTCGGTTGTTGCTAAGCCGTTATCGCGGCAATTTGGAACTGAGTCTCGCGGCATATAACGCCGGAATCAACGCAGTTGAAAGACATGGAGGTATTCCTCCGTATGCCGAAACTCGCCAATACGTGCAGCGCGTGCTGCATTTTTACGACGGATACCGCGAAAATGGGGTGCAGAACGTCCTGCAGGCACATCGATAACGCTGGTCCGCGCCAACCTTCCTTATTGAGCTTCACGTGGTTTGGACGTTTCCCAATTTCTTAAGTTTCATCCGAATTCTAATCATCCCGCTACTTGTTTATTTGCTGACTCGGACAGATCCCACTTCGAGCTTGATTGCCGCAGTCCTGTACTTACTGGCTTCGATAACCGATTACTTCGACGGCTATCTGGCAAGACGTAATAAGAGCGTCTCCGATGTCGGCAAAATCCTTGATCCGCTTGCAGACAAGTTGATGGTGGCTTCGGCTCTGATCATGCTCGCAGCCATGGACCGTCCGGGCGAGCCGAGTGTGCCCGCCTGGCTCGTGGTCATTATTATTGCCAGGGAAACCGCTGTCACGATTATTCGCGGCATTGCGTTGACTGAAGGAATCGTCATGCATGCCGAGGCGCTCGGTAAATACAAATTTATTTTACAATCTTTCGCAGTGGTGGGTCTTTTGGTGCACTACGCTTATTGGGGTGTCGACTTTTATACGGCGGGAATTTATTTTCTAACGCTGGCGGCCGTGCTCGCGTTATGGTCGGGCGTCAATTATCACCTGCAATTTTTCCGCCTTCGACAGTCTCGCGTCTCCGCGCATAGCTGATCTAAATTGACAATATCTCTGGCTTCATATAATTTTTAGATTATGCGGGTGTAGCTCAGTTGGCTAGAGCGTATGCTTGCCAAGCATAAGGTCGGGAGTTCGACCCTCCTCACCCGCTCCATCTTTAAGCCTCCGATTTTTCGGGGGCTTTTTCTTTTGTGCTGAGGTAGGGGAGTGCTCGCGGTCAGAAGCAGGTTTCACTAGGGTTGCACTTTTCTGGATCTGCTTTTCGACAAACTCCCGGTTGTCATCGGCCTCTTTGATGTACCTCGCATGATCAGTTTAAAGTGTCTCGATATTATTTCCGGTTTGGCTGGAGATGAAATCCAGCTCTGGCGGCAGCTTTAAATGCATCCATTGAGCCTCAAGCCGTTAAGCGCTTGGCCTTGAGGTTATTCTGCAGATTCTGAACTCCGCGACAGTCAGAGACCCCGGACAATCTAATTGAGGAGTCGGACAATCGACGCACTGAGGCTGGAGTGCGAAGCAGGGACAGTGTCAGAACTCGACAACGGCAAACCTGCGTGCCTCGAGGGACTCATGGTCTCGGCGCTCGGATGGACGACGCACTTTAGCCCCCTGCTGAGCCTAGAATGCGTTATTATAGGGGCAAATGTCTCCCTTTAGGAGGTCAGGCTAATGAGCTCTAGCTGGGACCGTAGAATCGATAACACGAGGCGGCGGTTCGAAGTCCTCAACGAGTTTGGTGCCGACGCGGTGCTGGACAAGAGACTGGCCTTGTATGGGAACGCAGTCCCAGCAAAGAAGCCGTGGCATGGCAAAATGCCCGTTCGACGCTCGAAAGCGGTAGGTTAACGTGTGGATCGAGGCTCCCTGCCTTCAACGAGTTAGCGAGTCTCACAGGTCCTGCAGTAACAGATCCCACGGTACCACGACTTCCAGCGGGGCACCCATTCTTGGATGTTCAGCCGGCGGCGTGTTGGTCTTCAACGGTATAAAGCTGCTTTCTCTTTGCGTGCTAACTTCCTGGCCTATGAATACTTCCACTGCCCGGCCACTCGCGGCACTTT
>DASUVS010000313.1:0-9130 GCA_036378835.1 Binatia bacterium
CTCTCGGCTCCGCGATTGTCGACAAATCCAATTGCTCGAGCTCGTCTTGACTCTTAGGCCGTTCGGCGGGCCGGTGATAAACCGGAGCCTCTTTGGTTAAAGCGCTAATCGGAATGCGCGCTACTTGATCACCGTTGAACACAGCTCGGAACTCGTTGTCAGCCGTGACCCGACCAACCACCACCGCCTCAAGATCCCATTTGTCGAATATTCGCTTGATCTCCGCTTCAGTGCCGGCTTTGGCCACTAGAAGCATCCGTTCCTGAGACTCGGAGAGTAAAATCTCGTAAGGCGTCATTCCCTGTTCGCGCAATGGCACTGCCGATAAATTGAGCTCAATGCCGGCGCCGCCGCGAGCAGCCATCTCGGTCGATGAACTGGTCAATCCGGCGGCGCCCATATCTTGAATACCGATCAGGTGATCATGCTCCATCAATTCCAAACAGGCTTCCAGAAGCAGCTTCTCAGTGAATGGATCCCCGACTTGAACGGTTGGGCGGCGCTGCTCTTTTTCTTCGGAAAAGGATTCAGAGGCCATGGTCGCGCCGTGAATGCCGTCGCGGCCGGTCTTGGAGCCGACATAGATTACCGGGTTGCCTACGCCCTTCGCCAGCCCGGTGTGGATGCGCTTCTTCTTGGTGATTCCTAACGTGAACGCATTGACCACAATGTTGGCGTCATAGCATTCGTCGAAGTAAACCTCGCCACCAACGGTGGGGACACCGATGCAGTTGCCGTAACCGCCGATGCCCGCAACCACGCCTGAGACTAGATAGGGCGTGCGCGGATGATCGATGCGGCCAAACCGCAACGAATTCAACGACGCGATCGGCCGTGCGCCCATGGTAAAAATGTCCCGCAAAATACCGCCCACCCCGGTGGCAGCTCCTTGATAGGGTTCGATAAAAGATGGATGATTGTGGCTTTCCATCTTGAATGCCACGGCCAAGCCATCGCCAATGTCGACCACGCCGGCGTTTTCACCGGGACCCTGCAGAACATACGGCCCTTCGGTGGGCAAACTCTTCAAATATCGGCGCGAGCTCTTGTAGCTACAATGCTCGGACCACATAACCGAGAACACGCCGAGCTCGGTATAATTGGGTTCCCGTCCAAGAATCTGGATGATTTTCCGATACTCATCGGGCGTGAGTCCATGGCTCGCAGCCAGCTCAGCTGTAACGGGTGGCTTCTTAGAAGCGTTCTGGTCAAGCATGCGCAGCGCTCTTTAAATCGCAGGCTGCCGCAATCGAGGCAAAAATCTTCAGACCGTCATCGCTGCCAAGGAGCTTGTTGCAGGCAAGTTCCGGATGGGGCATCAAGCCAAAAACATTGCGCCGTTCATTGCAGATACCCGCGATGTCATCTATTGAGCCGTTGGGATTAGCGGGTGGCGAAGTTTTTCCTTTGGCATTGACGTACCGTAGAAGAACCTGCCTCTGCCGCTTTAATCGCTCCAATGTTGTTTCATCAGCGTGATAACGGCCTTCGCCGTGCTTGACCGGAATCTTCAGCAGCTGCCCTTTTTTCAGCTGAGAGGTAAAGGGCGTGTCATTCTCTTCCACGCGCAGCCAAGTTTGTTGACAGACGAACTTCAGGCCGGCATTTCGCACTAGCGCGCCGGGAAGCAATCCCGCTTCACAGAGAATTTGAAAACCGTTGCAAATGCCTAGCACCAGGCCGCCTTCTTGAGCGAATTTCTCGACGCCGCGCATAATCGGCGAAAAACGCGCCATCGCGCCGCAGCGGAGATAATCGCCATAAGAGAAGCCCCCCGGGAGAACCAGACAATCGAAATGTCCGACTAACTCATCCTTGTGCCAGAGAAACTTGACCTTCTGGTCCATCTCTCGTTTAAGGCTGTCGAAAACATCCTGATCGTCGCAGGAACCCGGAAAAACAATCACACCCCAACGCACTCTGTCACCCTCCTCTATTTTTACCTTCGAGGACCAGAAACATCCCGATGATCGAATCAACCTGGAAATAAATACGTGCCAACGCGGCTGTCAGCCTTCGGAGATTTCGTAATGGAAATTTTCTATGACCGGATTTGCCAGCAGCTTGTCGCACATCTCACGGATACGATCTTCCGCGGCTTCTCGCGAACCAGCCTGTAAATCGAGCTCGACAAACTTGCCAACTCTAACATCCTGAACTTCTTTGTAGCCCAAGGAATGCAGCGATTGCTCGACAGCCTTACCTTGCGGATCGAGCACACCCTTTTTTAGTGACACGAATATTTTGACCCGCATTGGCACCTTCAGTCGGTCTTCTCCGGCGATCTATTTAACGGAATACCCTGCGAAAGATGAAGTCTACATTGGCAAGATAATGCTTTAAACCCCACACCGCTTCCACTTCACTGGCCGAGAGATAACTCATGATCTCCTGGTCCTTTAGCAAGTCACCTTTTAGCTCACCACCATCTCTGGCAGTTTTCAAGGCATGGCGTTGAACCATGCGATAAGCGGCATCTCGAGATACGCCCTTCTCGACCAAAGCGAGAAGCACTCGTTCCGAAAACACCGCTCCGCCGCTTTTTTCCAGGTTGCGTTTCATGTTCTCAGGGTAGACACATAACGCTCCGAGCACATAGGTCATTCGCCGCAACATGAAGTCGAGCGCGATGGTTGCATCCGGCGCAATCACTCGTTCCACTGAAGAATGGCTGATGTCTCGCTCATGCCAGAGCGCCACATTCTCCAACGCCGCCAATGCGTAAGAACGCATCAGGCGCGCCAGTCCCGACACGTTCTCCGATAAGATCGGATTACGCTTGTGCGGCATCGCCGATGAACCCTTCTGCCCTGGCGTAAACGGCTCTTCGGCCTCCTGCACCTCCGTCCGCTGCAGGTGACGGATCTCAACAGCAAATTTTTCCAGCGAACTGCCGATCACGGCCAACGTAGCAAAAAAATAAGCATGCCGGTCACGCTGAATGATTTGATTGGAGATCAAGGCGGGTTTAAGTCCGCTCTTCTTACACACATAGGCTTCCACTTTGGGGGAGATCTGGGCGAAGGTGCCGACGGCGCCTGAAATCTGGCCGACACTGATATCTTCGACGGCTTTCCTCAGCCGAACAAGGTTTCGCTCTGTCTCTTGATACCAAAGCGCAAGCTTTAAACCGAACGTGATCGGCTCGGCATGTACACCATGAGTGCGGCCGATCATAACCGTCGACTTGTATCTGTTGGCTTGGCGGCGCAGGACTTTCATCAAGCTCTGCACGTCTTCAATCAAAATTGCCGCGGCTTCTTTGAGCTGAATCGCCAGAGCCGTATCCATCACATCGGATGAGGTCATACCGAGATGAAGAAATCGCGCATCATCGCCAATGGATTCCGCTACGGAGCTTAGAAATGCAATGACTTCGTGTTTGACCTCACGCTCGATTTCGCGAATGCGCTCGACATTGAAGCGCGCATTTTTCCTGATCCGGCTGATAGCTGGTTTGGGGACTTTGCCCATCTGTGCCAGAGCCTCAGCGGCCAGAATTTCGATGTCCAGCCATTTTTGAAAGCTATTTTCCTCCGACCAGATGCGACCCATTTCCGGTCGTGTATAACGTGGGATCATATTCGCGGTAACCCCGTAGCTTAACTATTGCGTAATGGTGAGTAGGATGAAGCGCGCTCGGGGTTCAATTTTTTCGTAGGGCGTCGGTATGGCCAAAGCCTCCCTCCTGCCGCTCGGATTGAGGCAATTCGGGGACTTCTTGCCACATTGCCCGCACAACCCGTTGGATGATCATTTGCGCGATTCGCTGTCCCGGCCGAATGATGATTGCATCGGAACCCAAATTGATGGCAATGAGCTGAATTTCACCGCGATAGTCTGCGTCGATGGTTCCGGGGCTATTGATCAGGGTCAGCCCTTCTTTCAAGGCAAGTCCGCTGCGCGGGCGAATTTGCGCCTCGAACCCGAAGGGCAGCGCGATTGCAATACCGGTCGGAATTAGCCTTCGCTCTAGAGTTCGCAGTTGGAGATCATGAGAGAGGTCGGCGCATAGATCCATGCCGGCGGCGCCTTCGGTCATATAGGATGGGAGTGAAGCCGGCGCGCCACTGGCACGGACCCGCTTAATGGCTATCTGAATCTCTTCCACGGCGGCCGAACTCCGAGTGGTCGGCAGGACTACTGGCCGAGACCAAAGTTTGCGATTTTGAAATCATCCTTGAAATCGCCCAGCAGGGAAACTGCCATCGCCTCGGGCCGAAATAAGGCGCGCGCCAGTTCAATAATTTGATCACGAGTGACGGAACGAATCCGCTGGCAAATCTCATCAGTGGTAATGGATTTGCCGAAGTAAATTTCATTACGAGCGATATGACTCATCCACGAGTCGGTGGATTCCAAGCCCAACATGATATTTCCCACCAATTGTCCCCGGGTGCGGCGAACCTCGTCTTCGTTAATGTCTCCGGCCGCCAGACACCTTAACTGCTTCAAAACGAGGTCAACGACTTCCTCAGCCGCTTCTAAGCTGGTCCCCGCATAAATGCCGAGATAACCCGTATCGCTGTAAGTCGACATGAAAGAATAAACGGAATATGCTTTGCCGCGCTTCTCGCGAATTTCCTGAAACAACCGAGAACTCATGCCACCCCCGAGGATGGTGTTCAGTATATAGCCCGCATGTCGCTGCGGGTGCGTCTGGTGAATACCCGGCATACCTAAACATAGATGGACCTGTTCCAAAGGCTTAGGATGGGGAAAGATGCCGCTTCGGGTTTGCGGCAGGAGCTCGGCATTGACTCGACTTGGAACCGCTGAAACAGACTTTTTTGATCCGCCCAGACGCGTATTCAACTCTGTCACCAGTTTGTCATGTTGGAAGTGGCCGGCGGCGGCGACAACAACTCTGCTCGGATGATATCGTTCGTGAAAGAAGTTGACGAAGTCTTCCCGGCGAAACTTCGAGACAGTTCCAACATGACCGGCGATCGGTCTGCCCAATGGATGATGCGGGAAAAAATCTAAACTAAACAGGTCGTGCACGTAGTCGTCCGGAGTATCTTCAGCCTGGGAAATCTCTTGAAGAATAACGGATCGTTCACGCTCGATCTCTTCGGCGTCGAAATTTGAATTGAGAAAAATATCGGTCAGCAGATCGCTGGCCAGCGGTAGATCTTCATCAAGCACCTTGGCGTAGTAGCAGGTGTGTTCCTTGGACGTGAAGGCATTGAGCAGGCCGCCCACGGCATCCATCTCTTCGGCGATCTGCGCCGCTGTGCGTGTGGTCGTCCCCTTGAAAAGCAGATGTTCGATAAAATGGGATATGCCATTCTCGTCCGGCAACTCATGACGGGAACCATTCTCAACCCAGATCCCTAAACTCACTGAACGGTGATCGGTCATCTCTTGCGAGACAACCCGGATGCCATTATCCAGAACGCTTTTAGCAAACATAGGATAGATATAGGGCCAGCGCGTTATTCTTCAGGAGGTCCATCTGAGCCGCCGCCGAGGTTCGTTAGGTCGCCGCCCCCTTCTTGAAGAGCCTCCTTACGACTGAGCCTGATTTTACCCTGGCGATCCACTTCAAGAACTTTGACCATAACCTCATCACCTTCTTTAAGCACGTCCGCAACACGACGCACACGCTCAGGAGCGAGCTGCGAGATATGCACCAAGCCATCGGTGCCCGGGAAAATCTCGACAAAGGCACCGAAATCGACGATCTTCCGCACCGTCCCTTTGTAGATTTTGCCAACCTCCGCTTCGGCCGCAATACGCTGGACCATTTGTATGGCCTTTTGTGCGGCGGCTTCATCACTCGATGCGATGGTTACGGTGCCATCATCTTCAACATCCATTTTTACGCCGGTGGCTTCGATGATCCCGCGGATAACTTTTCCGCCTGGACCGATGATTTCACGGATCTTCTCCGGTTTAACTCTGATAGTGATGATCCGCGGCGCATGGCCTGAAACGTTGGTGCGAGGCGTCGATAAAGCCTTACCCATCTCACCAAGTATGTGCATTCGACCTTCTTTGGCCTGATAGAGAGCCTGGCCCATTATGTTGCGATCGACACCGCTGATTTTGATGTCCATCTGTAGCGAAGTCACTCCCTCAGCGGTTCCTGCAACTTTGAAATCCATATCGCCGAGGTGATCCTCATCGCCGAGAATGTCCGAGAGAATCCGAACATGCTCGCCTTCTTTGATCAACCCCATGGCGATCCCGGCAACTGGCGCGGAAACCGGCACGCCGGCGTCCATCAGGGAAAGCGATCCTCCGCATACGGACGCCATCGAGGTCGAGCCGTTTGACTCCAGTATTTCCGAAACGATTCGCAACGTATAAGGGAAGCTCTCCTCGGCCGGTAAAACTGGCAACAAAGCACGTTCGGCAAGGTTGCCGTGACCAATTTCGCGCCGGCCCGGACCGCGCAAGAACTTGACTTCGCCGACGCTGAACGGCGGGAAATTGTAATGCAACATAAACTTCTTGAAGTGCTCGCCGGTCAACGCGTCCACTCTCTGCTCGTCGGAAGCGGTGCCGAGGGTCGTCACTACCAATGCCTGCGTCTCGCCGCGTGTGAACAGGGCGGAGCCGTGCGTCCGCGGCAATATATCGACCTCGCAACTAATCGGCCGGATATCTTTTAAGCCACGGCCATCAATGCGTCGCTCTTTCTCGATCACCAAGTTTCGAAAGCAATTCCTTTTTAGCTCTTCGAAGGCGCCCTTGATGTCCTTGGCCTTATCCGGATGCTCGGCCAATGCTAGCGGCACCACCTCACTTTTCACTTCTGCGATGCGCTTGTAGCGCTCCAACTTTTCGGGGACCTCGAGCGCTTGCCTGAGTTTTGACAAAGCCAAACCTTCAACCCGTCCCGCCGCGGCTTGATCGAGCTCCGCCAGCGGCACGTGACGTTTGGGTTTGCCGATCGCGCGCCGAATTTCCTCCTGCATTTCCAACAAGGGTTGAATGGCCTCATGCCCGGCAAACAAAGCTTCGAGAATTTCATCCTCGGGGATTATCTGGGCGCCGCCCTCAACCATCACAATTGCCGCCCGACTTCCCGAGAGAAAGATATCCATATCGCTGTCTGAAAGCTGGCTCTGCGTTGGATTCATGACTAGTTGCCGATCGATCCTGCCGATTCGCACACCTGCCAAAGGACCGTTGAAAGGAATGTCCGAAACTTCTAGAGCGGCTGAGGCTCCGAGCATCGCGACGACGTCAGGATCGTTTTCCCGATCGGCAGAAAGGACGGTGGCAATGATCTGGGTCTCGCAACGGAGGCCTTCCGCAAACAGCGGACGAATAGAGCGATCGATCAATCGACACGTAAGAATCTCTTTTTCCGAGGGCCGCCCCTCACGCTTGAAAAACCCGCCGGGAATTTTGCCGGCGGCGAACGTTTTCTCCTGGTAATCTACCGTCAGGGGAAAAAAATCCGTGTCCAACTTAAAATCTTTTGCGGCTACGGCGGTCGCCAAAACCACAGTTTCGCCATAACGAACCAAAGCCGCACCATCGGCCTGCTTCGCCAGACGCCCAACCTCGATGGATAAAGGTCGACCGTGAAAATCCAACTCAATTTTCTTAATCATAGACGCTCCTCTAAATTGAGAGGTGCTTGACGGAGGGTAAGGATGGAGGGCAATCGGTTAGGAAACCGTTACTTCCTTATTCCGAGTCGTTGGATCAGAACCTGATATCGTTCGAAATCTGATTTCTTCAGATAATCAAGGAGCCTTCTCCTTTGGCCTACCAGCTTCAATAGGCCTCGACGGGAATGATGATCTTTAGCATGAATTTTGAAATGCTGGGTAAGATAGTCGATGCGCTGGCTCAAGAGCGCGACTTGCACTTCAGGCGAGCCGGTATCGCTCTGGTGGACCCTGAACTGCTCGATAACCCCCTGCTTCTGCTGTGGAGCAACTCCCATGTTCTCCGCTTTTTCTCTCTTTCTTTTGTTATCGATGTTTTCTAACATAGTGACTTGGCATTGTAAAGCTGCAGCTCTGCCGAGCTGCCTTCAGGCAGAGCAATTGGCCCGGTTTGATATCGTTTAGGCAAGCGGCCGGTTAGATTAATCAAAAAACTCCGAAGGACATTTTTTTGGCATGGCAATATGCTAAAGTCAGGCCGTGAGAATTTCGATCGCCACACTGCTGCTGCAGGTTCTGTTCCTCATTCCAGTGCCGCGCTCGCAGGCGGCGGACTTCTTCCGCTGGATCGACCACAACGGCGTCGTCCACTTCACCGATAACATCCACAGTATTCCGGAAGCGCGCCGTGCTACGGCAGTTCGAATAAAAGGGCAACAACCGCCCAGACCCGCAGAGCCTTCCAAGGTTTCGCCGGCAACCGTGGCCAAAGCATCCATTCCATTTGAAAAACACGGACAGGTGGTCGTCGTAGAGGTGATGCTCAACAAGAGTGTGCCAGCCAAACTGGTGGTCGATACCGGCGCCACCTATACGATGATTTCGGCGGCGACTGCTAAAGAGTTAAGTATCGATCCGGAGCGAACTCCGCGCACGATGCCCTTTCAAACCGCGAACGGCGTGATTCAAGCACCTCTTGCCAATTTGGAATCCGTTATCATTGGCGGAATGGAAGTGAAAAATCTTACCACGGCGATTCACGATGCGGTGCCCAGCGCCCAGGTCGCTGGTCTTCTCGGTCTCAACTTCCTGAGCAACTTTCGTTTGGATATAGATACCGAGAAGGGCATACTCCATTTGGAAAAGAAATAAGCGATGCCTAAGTCGACGAACCTAACTATAAGCTCTTTATCCAATCCTACTCCGGACCAACGCTCGACCGGCAGTGCCCGGACATCCTAGTTAGTGCAATCTGCTCAACTACTTACGAGCTTTTTAAACAACCTAAACTAACGCACAGCATCGCAGGTGGTCACACTTGTCCGTAAGCTTCAGCCGGATGGGCTAAGGAAAACCGAAGGGTGATACATACCAACCGCATCCGTAGCTATGTGTTCATAAGTCTGAATCGGGCCAAAAGTGTTTAAAGTTTGGCCCAACATCATCGCAAGTCCAGCTGGAACAGCGAGGAAGAGGTGCATTTTGCCGCGCGGCTGGAAAGTGTCTCTTGCTGCACGCAGCGCTTTGCCGATGATCTGTATGATGTCCACCGCCTCTCC
>DASUVS010000314.1:0-7696 GCA_036378835.1 Binatia bacterium
AGATGGCGAAGACCATTCAATTGATTATCGAATACGATCCAAAACCACCCTTCGATTCCGGATCCATCGCAAAAGCGGAGCCTTCAATTGTGGAATTGGCGAAGCATGCAGCGCAGGATGCGTTCAAGTGAACATTTATCGCATCTTTGTCGCATACGAAAATAACCATATCATTGCGGCCGATGAGTTGGTCCAGAATGAGCGGTCACAGAATGAGGGGTGAGATCCTTGCCGTGCCACATTGAGGGTTACGTTTGCTCGGTATGTCGGGCGAAGCTGGAGCCAAATCAGCTCCGATGAGATAGGCAAGCGGCTGGGACGCCATCGATTATGCTTAGCCGGTCGTATCGAGATTACGAAATGAAACGGGATCTGCAGAGAGAAAAAACTCTTCTTAAGCCGTAGAGTCCAGGCTCATGCCTGACCGGTCCTGCCTCCCGCGGGTGCTTATTGACACCCCCGGACGTGCTCGGCTATTTCTGGCGCAGTCACAGAGTTTCCCGGTTGAAGCGAGGAAAACGTCATGGCTTTGAGTCGTGAAGAGAACGAAATCCTAACCCGTGTCGGCAAGGGCACGCCCGGTGGTGAGATGTTACGACGCTACTGGCATCCGGTCGGTTTTTCTAATGAATTGAAAACTCGTCCGGTGAAAAGGCGGTTGCTCGGGGAAGACCTGGTGCTATTCCGCGATGACCAAGGGCGCGCCGGTCTGCTTGGATTGTACTGCACGCATCGTGGCACCTCACTGGAGTTCGGCCATGTGGAAGACGGCGGCCTGCGCTGTTGTTATCACGGTTGGCTTTATGACGTTTCCGGGAAAATCTTAGAAACACCCGGCGAGCCCGCGGACAGCACGTTTCACCAGCGGGTTCGTCACCCGGCCTACAAACTGCAGGAGCTTGCGGGAATCGTTTTCGCCTATCTCGGACCCGATCCCGCGCCGCTGTTGCCGCGCTACGATGTTCTTGTGCGCGACGATGGCATGCGCTCGCTGGCCGCTAGAATCGTCCATTGCAATTTCTTGCAGATGGTCGAGAACAGCGTGGATCAGCATCACTTCAAATGGCTGCACCGCACGCCTAAAACGCGCTTCTGGAAAGATGAAAAATTGACTTCGGATCCCACCGAGTTCGGTATCCGTGATACCTTCACCCGCCGCGTCGGCGATGAGTATTTCCGCACCATCAGTTTGTTCTTGATGCCGAATATGAACAAGGTCGGCTACCATCTGCCGGAGAATCACCCGGCGGCTTTTGCCGCGACTCACGAAGGTTATGAAGCGCTGCGCTGGCGCGTGCCCATCGACGACACCAATACCATGCATTTCACACTTTATTTCTCGCCCATCATCGATGGCACAGCGGCGAAGATACCGTCTGATCAGTCGGACAAAGGGCTTCTCGACAGCGTCCATGGCAAGTACCGCTGGGACGAGGAGACCGGCTGGATCGCGCGCGGCGACCAGGACCGCTGCGCCCAGGAGAGCCAAGGCGCGATCTTTGATCGTACACAGGAGCACCTTGGTGTGTCGGATGAAGGCGTCATCTTGCTGCGCAAAATATTCAAGCAGTCCATCGAGGCGGTGCAACGCGGCGAAGACCCGGTTGGAATTATTCGCGATCCGGCCAAAAATGAAATCCTCCGCTGGACTCCGGCAGAGTTTAGACTGGATCCGGAAAGTGATCGCGCCGGTGGATAAACACCAAGGAAAATCCGAAATCCGAATTTCGAAATCCGAAACAAACGTGAAGATACTTTATAGCAATATACGAAACGGGCTCGTTTGGAATTTTCCTGGTTCTCGTCATTCGAGTTTGTTTCGAACTTCGGATTTCGGATTTCGAATGTATAGTCGGCGCTATCTGGGATGTCTTTCGTTCTCAATTTTTTTCCTCTTCACCGCTGCGCCCTGCTTTACTGCTGAGTCCTTGGACCCATTGATCGCCGCGGCCAAGAAAGAAGATGAAATTACCTTCGTTGCCGGCGCTCAGACTTTCGGTGGGAGAAAAGGTCTGGGTGATCTCGAGGCTGCATTCAATAAGCGATTCGGCTTGAAAACACGCATCAACTTTGCGGCCGGCCCCGACATGAACGCGCGGGCAGCGCGCCACATCACGGAAATCAAGTCGGGACGCAAAGCCTCGTCGGATATTTTTCTTGGCTCGCAGTCGCATCAGGCGCTGATGCACGTGGAAAACGCCCTCGAGAAAGTGAATTATGCGGGGCTCTTTCCTTGGGTGACCAAAGAAATGGAAATCTATCCCAACGAAGCCGTGCTCGTTTACACCTCGCCTAATGGCATCGTTTACAACGCGAACTTGATTGCCAAAGACAAGGCGCCGAAGAACTATCTGGACCTCGTCGATCCGCGGTTGAGTCCTTCGTGGGCGGGGAAACTGGCGATCCCCCCGTACGTTGCATGGTTGGCCGAACTATCGCTCAACTGGGGCCAGGAAAAAGTTAAGGACTTCGCACGCAAACTCGTGGCGATCAGCGGCGGCCGGCTACGCTACAGCGAAGAGGAGCGGATCGTCAGCGGCGAGTTTCCGGTCATGGCGAATCTCGGCGATGCGCTGGGCGCCATGTGGACCTGGCAAGCTAAAGGCGCGCCGATCATCGCGGTTCCCGGGACGTCGCCGATCAATACCGATTATTTTCAGCTTAGCGTCCCGAAGAATGTCGCCCATCCAAATTTAGCCAAGCTTTTCGTCGCGTTCATGGCGACCAAAGAGGCGCAAGCGATCATCCAGAAACACGAGTCGCGTAGCTCACACCTCGTGGAGGGAACCATGATGCAGAAATACCTAAAGGAGAATCGCATCCAGGTGCAGGAGCCAAAGGAATCGATTGCTTACTACCTCAAGGGTGAAACCGACGACGGGTTACAGTTCAAGGCTGAGTTGGCAAAGATTTTAAAGCAATAGCAGGCTGCTGAGTAATGCTCATATAATTTCGAAAAGATGAATTATGAAAGCTGAATTCCGCTTGCGGATTTCCGCTTTCATCCTTGTAATTCGCGCGCCTCACCTCTGAACATTTTTGAGCAGGTGCGATTTTCAAGCCAGAAAGTTGAGACTAGAAACCAGAAACTCTGAGGGGCAAATGTTGTCCAAGGAAGAAAATGAGATTTTGACACGCGTGGGGCGGAGTACGCCGGGCGGCGAGATGCTGCGGCGCTACTGGTGGCCTGTAGGGTTTTCAGAGTTGGTTACGACAAAAGGTCAACCGACGAAAGTGCGGTTGCTTGGCGAGGACCTGGTGCTTTTCCGCGACGGCGCTGGAAATCTCGGCTTACTGGCGCTCCACTGCTCGCACCGCGGCACGTCTTTGGAGTTCGGCCGCGTCGAGGACGCCGGAATTCGCTGCTGCTATCACGGCTGGCTCTATGACACCGTTGGAAAATGCCTGGAACAGCCCGCCGAACCGGCTGAGAGCAGCTTTAGAAACCGCGTGCAGCATCCAGCTTATCGGGCACAGGAGATTGGCGGATTTATATTTGCCTACATAGGTCCCGAGCCGGCGCCATTATTGCCCAATTACGATCTCTTCCTGCGCCAAGATGGCGAGCGCCACGTCGGCGCCGGCCATGATTATTGCAACTGGCTCCAGCGCGCTGAAAACTCTGTGGACCAGACGCATCTGGTTGCCTTGCATGCGCCCGAGTATCCGCATATGGCGCTTAAGCGGCCGGTCATCGGTTGGGAGCGCAAACCTTACGGGGCGAAAATTTCCATGCACGTTCCGGGTGTAACCAAGCCGAAATTTTCCCATTGGATTTTTCCTTCGCATACGCGGCATACCACCGCGCGGATCGGGCGTATTCCGGATCATGCGCTGCGCTTTCGCGTTCCGGTGGACGATACCAATACGAAAACTTTCTGGTTGCGCTTTTATCCGTATGGCGAGAGCGACGAGGGCAAGCCACTGACTCTGAAAACCGTAGGTTATGAAAACGACCAGCCGGGCATTTACCAGCGGGTCGATGACGGCTGGTGGGGCATCGCTTCGAGCGATCAAGATCGGGTGGCGCAGGAGAGCCAGGGACCCATCTATGACCGGACCAAAGAGCATCTGGGGGCAGCGGATGAAGGTGTCATTCTGCTGCGCGCGATGATCAAAGAATCCATCGATGCTGCGGTTGACGGCAAAGACCCGATATGGATCCTGAGAGATGCGGCCGAGAATCAAAACATCGGCTTTGACGCGAGCATGCAGGAGATCGGGCCGCTGGTTTGATAATAACCGGTTCAAAACGTTCAAAATGTTCAAGTCGTTCAAAACGTTTGCGTTAGAAATTATCCGGAAGAAATGGGTTATTTCCGCAAACGCGGGCATGACGTAACGCAAGGTTTATTTTTTTAGCGAAGCGGAGAATCAAGGATATTTTCAAAGGAAGAAAATGATTACTTCACTCGCGTTGGGCGGGTACTGTGGCTAATGAGATGCTGCGCCGTTACTAGCATCCCATTGGCTTTGCCGCCGAGGTAAACAAACGGCCCACCGCATGAGAAAGGATGAATTATGAAAGCTAAAAGAAAGTTCCGTTTTCATCCTTCCGCTTTCGTCCTTGTTTCTTCGCGCGCCTGTACCTGAACATTTTTGAGCAGCCTATCGGGTAAAACTCAGCATCAAAACTCGAACCAAAGACTAGAAATTCCGGAGGGCTAATCAAGTGCTGACCAAAGAAGAAAATGAACTCATGACCCGCGTTGGGCCGGGCACGCCGGCCGGCGAGATGTTGAGGCGTTACTGGTGGCCGGTCGCGTTCACGGAAGTTGTCCGCCCGGAAACGCGACCTACCAAAGTGAAACTGTTGGGCCAAGAGTTTGTCTTGTTTCGCGACGGCAGCGGTAAGCTCGGCCTGCTCGAGCTTCATTGTTCGCATCGCGGTACTTCGCTTGAGTTCGGCAGGGTCGAAAAGAATGGAATCCGCTGCTGCTACCATGGCTGGCTGTATGATCGCGCCGGAAAATGCCTGGAGCAGCCGGCCGAGCCGGAAGGGAGTACGTTCAAGGACCGCATTCAGCATCCGGCGTTTCATGCTCAGGACGCCGGTGGCCTCGTCTTCGCCTATGTCGGTCCGGAGCCTGCGCCATTGCTGCCCAGTTACGATTTGCTGGTACGCGAAGATGGCTGTCGCGTGGTCGGCGGCGGCGAGGAGTTTTGCAACTGGCTGCAGCGCGCGGAGAATTCCTCCGACGGCGCGCATTCCATCGCGTTGCATGCAGCCGGTTATCCCAATATGGCGATGAAGCGGCCGACGATGAAATGGGAACCCACCGCGCTCGGCATCAAGGAAACCACCTGGGTTGAAGGAGTGACGAAGCCGCGCATTTCTCATTTTGTATTCCCGTCTCATGTGCGTCACTCAGCTGCGCGCGTTGGTGAGCAGCCGCGTCAGGTTATTCGCTTCCGTGTCCCGGCCGATGATACTACGACTACTACCTTTTGGATCGATTTTTATCCGCACAAGGACGGCCAGCCGACCCGTCCTGAGCCGCTAAAAACGAGAGGCTTTAAAAAAGATCAACCCGGAGTTTACGAGCGGGTCGAAGATGGCTGGTGGAATTTGCCCAACCGCGAACAAGACCGGGTCGCGCAAGAAACCCAAGGCGCGATCGCTGACCGCACCAAGGAGCATCTGGCGACTTCCGATCAGGGGATCCTGATGCTCCGTAAGATGATCCGTGAAGCCATGGAGGCGGTGAGGCAGGACAAAGATCCCGCCGGCGTATTTCGAAGCGCGCACGATCCGATAGTTTTCGATTCCAGTCGGGATGAGGTTGAAGCTCTGACGTAAAAAATGCGCTCGCGAACTTTGCGAATCGCGTTTACTCCGGCACCCCCGCAAAGTTGGGCATGACAGCTTCGCTGATTGAGAAGATGCACAACCTAAAATTCACGACTCTGCGCGAACGCCGCATAGGCGCTCTCGCTTGTGCCGCACTTGCAGGAGAAAACCCTCATGCTTAGAACTATTGCATTGTTAATCGCGTGTTTATCATTTGCCTTGCGAACATATCCGGTGGAAGCGCAGACGCTCGAGCAACTGATCGCCGGCGCGAAAAAAGAAGGCGAGGTGACGCTTGTGGCGAGCGCTTCGACCTTCGGCGGCAAGAAAGGATTTGCCGAATTGGAAGCGGGTTTCAATAGGCGCTTCGGACTTAAGCACAAAGTCAACCTGGCTCCGGGGCCCAGTTTTCCGCAAGTCGCGGCGCGGGTCCTGACCGAGCTCAAGTCCGGCGCGAAATCTTCCACTGACTTGTATCTCGGATCCGATGGCACGATGAGCGATATGTCTCGGGAGAAGGCTTTGCACAAGGTCAACTGGTCGGCGACTTTCCCGTGGGTAAATAAAGAGATGGAGATCTTTCCCCAGGAGACGCTGCTGGTTTATGCTTCCTTTCACGGCGTCATTTATAACTCCAACGCGATTCCAAAAGATAAAGCTCCCAAGAGCTACGAAGATCTGGTTGATCCGGCGCTCAGCCCGACCTGGGCCGGCAAAATTGCCATCCCTTCCTACATCCACTGGTTGGTTCGTTTATCTTCGATATGGGGAAAGGAAAAAGTGCTGGCCTACGCGCGCAAACTGGCGCCGCTGGCGGCGGGCCGGCTGCGCCAGGGCGAAGAGGAACGCATCGTCAGCGGCGAGTTTCCGATCATGGCCAGCACAGGGGGCGCCTTGGAAGCGATGTGGAAGTGGCAAGCCAAAGGAGCCGCGCTGGTCGGCATGCCGGGCTCGACTCCGCCGACTTCGTCTTACTATCAACTGGCAGTGCCGCGGAACTCCGCGCATCCGGATTCCGCCAAACTGTTCGTCGCTTTCATGACCACCCGCGAGGCGCAAGCTGTCATCGAGAAACATGACTGGCGCTCGTCCTATCTGGTGGACGGCACCCTAATGGCAAAGTACGTGCGCGGCAACAAGATCAAACTTCAAGATCCACGGGAGCTGACGGAAGTGTTCATGAAGGACGATACACCCTTCGAGGATGAGCTGACCAAGATACTGTTAAAGTAAATCAGACATGCCTATCGACTAATGCCCATCTTCTATGAGCGTCATCGACAACACGCAAATTCTGCATCCGCGGCCATCCTCGGTCAACTGGTCGCAGCTGTTCATCCTGGCGGTGGCCGGGCTTGCCGCGGTAGCAATCCTCGGACTGCTCATCACCATTGTTTGGATGAGCTTTCGGACCGGAGTGCCTGGCCAGGACTCGCCCTATACTCTGAGTAATTACACTTCCCTGCTCGCGGATTCTTATAACTACCGCGTAATGGTGACGACCTTGATTTTTTCCGGCGTCACTATTGCCGTTGCGATCCCGCTTGGTTTTTTGTTCGCCTGGTTCATCGAGCGCACGGATCTTCGCTACAAAGCGCTGGCGATGAGCCTGCTCAGCATCGGCATTCTTTTTCCAACCTTTCTCAAGGCGATGGGCTGGGTTTTTCTTTGTCATCCGCGCATCGGCGTCATCAATATTTTTTTGATGCAGCTCCTGAATCTCAAAAGCGCACCGCTCAACGTCGCGACCTTGGGCGGCATTGGATTCGTCCAGGGACTGACTCTGACACCGCTCGCCTACGTCATGATCTCCGCGGCCCTGCGTAGCATGAATCCAGCGCTGGTCGAGGCCTCCAACGTGCACGGGGTCAGCAAGCTAAAAACCCTCCTCTGGGTTGAGCTGCC
>DASUVS010000315.1:0-3431 GCA_036378835.1 Binatia bacterium
AGGGGGCATACGCCGTCGAGCCTAAAGTATGTTCTTATGGCGATGCCTTGGAGCAACTGCGAGGCTATACAGGCGCTGTCATTGCGATCATGGATCTGAGCCGCGACGGGGACAGAGCGTATGCCGTTGCCGCGGAGTTTAAATCAAAGCTTTCGCAGGTGCGCTTAGTTATGACATCCCCGTCGCATAATCCAAATGAAATCCTGCGCGCGATGCGGTCGGGGGCAGAGGAGTTTCTCACACAGCCCTTTGACTGGCCAGAGGTCATCAAGTCGCTAGAGGCTATTAGAGATAAAGTCGATGTCCATTCGTCTCGCACACACGAAAGAGGTCAGATAGTTGCTGTCTCCTCAAATAAAGGCGGCGTTGGATCCACGACTGTGGCGACCAACCTCGCCGCTTGTTTGGTGGCTCATAAGAAATCGGTTTGTTTGGTCGACCTCGTCTTGCAGTTCGGATCGGTGACTAGTTTCTTGAACCTGGAAGCTTCGTACACCATTCTAGATTTGGTAAAGAATCTAAAAAAAATCGACCCGATGTTTCTCGATGGTTCTCTAGTTAAGCACGCATCGGGTATCCGCGTCCTGGCGGAGCCTTTTTACGCCGAAGATGCCAGACGCATTACACCGGCCGATATTGATGAAATTTTAGAGGTTTTGTCGCAATCGTTTGATTTCGTCGTGGTCGATACTCCGAAGGAATTTGATGAAAGTCTCGCGCTCGTTTTGGATAAAGCCAACATGATTTTGTTTGTCACCGAAATGGACGTTCCGTCATTGAAAAGCGCGCACAGGGCATTTGAACTCTTTAGCAGGATGGGAATTTATGAAAAGAAGATCCGCCTGGTCTTAAACCGATTTATCAAAAGCAAGCTTATGAGTCTCGAATCCGCGGAGAAAGCTTTAGGAGCGAAGGTATTTTGGACGCTACCCAACAACTATCCGACGGCCATCGCCGCAGTAAATCAGGGATTATCAATACAAGACTGCGATCCTAGATCCGATATTGCTCGAAGCTATTCGGGGCTTTCAGACGCAGTCGTCGAATCGTTCACCGCGGTCGGCGCAAGCCGGCGTGAAGCGGATGATAAAAGGGTGGGGCTACTTGATCGTTGGATGCCAGTGCGAGGTTTGCTCAAGTGATTAAAGGATACTGATGAAAAACCCATCTCTATTAGATAGCAACAAAGATAAGTGGGACAACGATAAAAGCGCCGGATTAGACAATACGAGGGTGCCAATGAGGTCGATGCAGCCCGGTAATAGTGAAGCCATTTTGCAAGACCTTCGACTTCGTATCCACCGCAGGCTGATCGACACTCTCGACCTAACCAAGCTGTCAAATTTGGAAATGGAGCGGGTGAGGGTCGAAATACGTCGTATATTAGAAGATATGGTTGCGGCTGAAGCCATCCCCGTCAGTCGCGCCGATCGAGACCGCCTTGTGATGGAGGTCCAACACGAAGTCTTCGGTCTTGGGCCTCTAGAAACCCTAATGAAGGATCCAGAGATTTCCGATATACTTGTGAACTCCTCCAGTCAAATCTATGTTGAGCGCTACGGCAAACTGGAGAAAACCGACGTGAGGTTTCGTGACGATGGGCATCTGATGCAGATCATCGAACGAATCGTTACCCGGGTTGGAAGAAGAGTAGACGAAAGCTCTCCGATGGTCGATGCTCGGCTTGCCGATGGCTCGCGCGTCAACGCAATTATTCCGCCGCTCGCGTTGGACGGGCCGGTGCTCTCAATTCGCCGGTTTGGTGTTGAACGTCTCACTGTCAATGACTTGATTCAGTTTAATTCGATTCCTCCTCAAATTGCTGAAGTGGCAGCGGCTTGCGTTAAATCACGGTTGAATATGCTGGTCTCGGGAGGTACGGGCGCAGGTAAAACCACACTGTTAAATTGTCTTTCGAACTTTATTCCTGACAATGAACGTATCGTTACCATAGAAGATTCGGCTGAATTGAAGCTTCAGCAAGATCACATTGTCCGACTCGAAACCCGCCCGGCCAATATTGAGGGCCAAGGCTCCGTAACCGCGCGTGATCTGGTCCGCAACGCACTTCGTATGCGTCCTGATCGGATTGTTATCGGTGAGGTCCGTGGCGGCGAAGCATTGGATATGATGCAAGCGATGAACACGGGTCATGACGGATCCATAAGCACGGTTCACGCGAACAGCGCCCGGGATGCATTGTCTCGTTTAGAGACAATGATGTTGATGGCCGGCATTAATCTCCCGGAACGCGCTCTGCGCGAGCAGGTGGCGTCGGCGCTCGACGTTATTGTCCAGCTCACGCGTCTGAGCGACGGCAGCAGGAAAGTAGTTGAGTTTGCGGAAGTTACCGGCATGGAAGGCGCTACTATCACGACACAGACGATTTTTAAATTCGACCAGCGTGGTGTCGAGAACGGCAAAGTGGTTGGAGAGTTCGTCGCGACGGGAGTCATGCCTTCCTTTATGGATCGTCTCGAACGGCATGGCTTTAGAATTCCAAATACCCATTTTATGCCGGTTCCCCTAGGCGCAAGGAAAAGAGCACTATGAGTTTATTCCTCATTGCGATCTTCGTCTTCTTATCAGCGATGTCGCTGGTCGTGATCATTTTCATGTTACCGATGGCGGTCAAGGATACCGCGCAAGCCAGGATCAAACGCCGCCTGACGACCATCGGTCACATGACGCATGCCTCAAGGTCGGAGCTTCAAAGTCTTCTAAAAGCGCCGGTGTATAGCAATAATCCTTGGCTAAACAATCTTCTTTGTAACATTCCGCTGGTACAGAAGGTCGGTTTGCATCTGGAAAGAGCCAATGTTGACATGAGTCCCAGTGTTTTCCTTTTGTGCTCCGGCGGAGCATGTCTCATAACGTTCTTCATGTTCATGATTGTCGGGAAGCCAACTTGGATGGCGCTGCTATTTGGAATTATCGCGTTGGTAATCCCATCGGTGTATTTGAAATACGTGATCTGGAGACGCTTACGCAAGTTTCTCGAACAAATGCCCGACGGGCTCGAGATGATTAGCCAGAGTCTTCAAGCCGGTCAGGGACTGACACAAGCAATGGTTTATGTCGCTAAGGAGATGCCGGATCCGATCGGCACCGAATTTTCGGTTTTCATTGAGGAGGTGAACTTGGGATTGCCTCTTAATGATGCACTGCGAAAATTCGAACAACGCATGTCTCTCCCAGAGGTTCGGCTGTTCAACACCGCGTTGCTGGTTCAACGCGAGATTGGCGGCAGCCTCTCGGAGCTCCTCACCAAGTTGGCAAATATTATTCGCGATCGTTTCCGCATAGAACGATTGATCAAAAGTTTGACAGCGCAAAATCGCATGAGTGCCTGGACAGTAAGCTCGATACCGCCATTTTTGGCGGTGTTCATGTTTATTCGCGAACCGGTAATGATGAACGAAATGATGGTG
>DASUVS010000316.1:0-16237 GCA_036378835.1 Binatia bacterium
GGTCTCAACCCGGGGAAGTGATCGACGGTTGCAAACGAGCGCAGCCGTTGGACTCGTCAGCTATTATGGACGGCCATTCGTCGATGGCGGATACGAACAGAGAACCCCGTCAAAGGAGCTTCTGATGGTTGTATTGGGAAAAAGTTTTTGATCGTTCGATCAATAGTGAGGCAACGCGTCGCTTCCTGAACGGGTAAACTTGCGGGAAGAGCGATACTTCTCGAGTGCTGCCGTGGTTTGAGGTCCCAGTTTTCCGTCGATGGGACCTGGATCAAATCCGGCAGCTTTCAGCCGCCCTTGCACTTGGCGAATTTCCTGATTGCCAGAGATGGTATCGACCGAGGCCGATCGTTCGGCAAAGGCGGAAACGGCTGGCGATTGTGTTTCTTTAGCCTGTTCGAAGACCGGTTGGTCTGAGGTTCCTGAAAGGTCGTTAAGCACGCCGCATCCCGATTTACAGTGGGAAAGCGCCGACTTGGTTCTAACGCCTAGCACTCCATCGATAGGGCCGCTATAGAAACCAGCGGCCTTCAGGCGCCTTTGGAGTAGCTGGACGTCCACTTTGCTGAGACTCTTTGCGGAACCAATCAAGGCAGTTGCTTCGGTCTCGGTCGCTGGCGCGGAGAGATCGGTATTCGATGCTGACAATTCGTTGAGAATTGAACACCCGGCTTGAACTCGCAAAATAACCGACCTCGTTTTGTATCCCAATATGCCGTCAACCGGCCCCGGGTCGAAACCAGCGGCTTTCAATCGTGCTTGCAGTTGACTGATCTCCTCTTTACTGAGAGCTTTCTGTGACGAAAAAGCCCTTCGACTATTTTCATTCTTTACCCGTGTGGGAGAATCGGAGACGATCGGCTGAGCCGGTTGTTGCTCAACAATAACCGGCGAGCTCTGCTCGTTTTGGACTGCAGGCTCGGAGACGGCGCTATAGATCGCGCAACCATAACTCAAAAGGAACGGAACAAGCGCTACAAGAATGTAGCTTTCCTGCCGCCTCGATTTATTGCACTTAAGCTTGATTACTTCCATGTCTTGCCTGTGCGCGAGCTAGTAGCAAAGGAGATGCCCTGCCGTGGCACGGAAACTAGTGATGTTACTGTTATTTCAGAGAATTCAAAAAGAATATGAGTTTTGCTCATGGCCGCTTTTGCTTCGTTGCCGATGCAATTTGCCCAGAGGCGTCCATCATGGGAGGGTGTATTAATGATAAATTCCTTTGCCGGTTGTAGGCTGCGGTTTTCGATCTTATGTTAGGAACATGCCGGTCAGTATGAAGCCCTTTTCGCTCTACATTCATATCCCGTACTGCATCCGTAAGTGCCCCTACTGCGACTTTAACTCCCACGTGGTTGCGCAAATCCCTGAACGTGATTACACCGATGCTTTGATCCGGGAGCTGGATCATTACGCCAGCTCGCCCGATTGGCAGGGACGAACTGTTCAAACCATTTTTTTTGGCGGCGGCACTCCGTCGACTTTCACGCCTTCGAGCTTCAACCTCGTCCTGGAGCGAACCTTCTCGTCGTTCATTATCGATCCGAATTGTGAGATTACCCTCGAGGCCAATCCGGGCAGTGTCGATTACGGCTATTTTTCCGGCTATCGCGATGCCGGAGTCAATCGCATCAGCATTGGCATCCAGTCCTTTCAACCCCGGCTGCTCAGATTTCTCGGCCGCGTTCATACCGCGGAAGAAGGGCGCAAAGCTCTCGAGGTGGTTAAGAAGGCGGGTTTCGATAACTTCAGTCTCGATCTGATCTTCGCTAATCCGGGCCAGACATTGAAGGAGTTGGAAGGCGATCTCGACGCGGCGTTAGAATATCGATCGCCGCACTTATCGGCATATAACCTGACGTTCGAAGAAGGCACGCCGTTTCATCACGAATATCGCTGCGGCAGAATGACCACGCTAACCGAAGACGAAGAGATCGCGATGGCGGAACTCATCGAGGATAAACTTGGCGCAGCCAGATTAAAGCGTTATGAAATATCGAACTATGCCTTGGCGGATTGTCACTCGCGGCATAACGTAAACTACTGGCAGTTGGGCGATTATCTCGGCCTCGGCGCCGGCGCGCATAGTTACTTACAATCAGGTATGGACCCGATGGTGAGAACGCGCTGGAGTAACGAGAAGAATCCCGGACGCTATATGTCGCGCATCAACGAAAGCGGAATTGCGATCACCGATCGGGAAAACATCGGTGAAGACAAAGCTGCCAGTGAGTTTCTCTTTTTGGGTTTAAGAATGATATCGGGAGTTTCGTCCGAAGTCTTCCGTTCAATTTTTGGCAGGGCTCCGGTCGAGTTCTATCCAAAGATAGAAACCTGGAGAGAAGCCGGTCTGATGGCGGAGGAAAATGGCAATCTCAGGCTCACCGCTAAAGGCTTGTTGCTCGCCAATTCCATTTTTGTTGAATTGATCTGAGGCAAGTTAATTTGATGCAGCCGTTGCGGTAGTCGCGTCATCAACGAACTGCAAGAATTGCAATACCGAGGATAATCTTAGAATCTTTCATCCCGCAGACTCGCCTTTCGTCAGTCGGGAGTTTGAGTACCGAGAAGGATCGTTATCGAGGAGGCAATATATGTCAACGGCATTGTCTACAGAATTAAATCAACTTCGTGTCGACCACATTGGCAGCCTGGTGCGGCCGGCTATGCTGAAAGACGTGTTCGCGCGCTTCGACCGCGGCGCAGCGTCGCGAGAAGAATTAATCCAAGCGCAGGACCAGGCGATCCGGCAGGTCATCGCGAGCCAGAAGGCTCATGGCCTGCCAGTCGTTACTGACGGTGAATTTCGCCGGCATAGTTTTCAAGAAAGTTTCTCTGAATGCGTCTCAGGCTTCGAGGTGCCAAACAACGTATCTCTTTATTATGAGCAGCGCGATCTAAATTTAACCCCGCTTCAAAGGGCAGAACAGAACTTCGATGAAGCCGGGCCGGCAATTATTACCCGGCGCGCTGCGGTGCGACGCTTAACGCTAATGCGCAATTTGCCTTTGGAAGAATTTCGTTACGCCCAAAGCATCACGCAGGTTCCGGTGAAGGTGACGGTACTCGGCCCCGACCGGATTGCCCAACGCTTCAAGTGGGAAGACTCACAAAATGTTTATAAGGATCTCGACGATTTCGTCGATCACGTGGTGGAGATCGAAAGGCAAATGATCGCGCAACTGGTAAATGCCGGCTGCAAATACATTCAGATCGATGCTCCGGGATACACCGCCTACGTCGACAAAGTTTCGCTTGAGCGCATGCGCTCGCGCGGCGAAGATCCTGAACGGAATCTGCAGCGCTCAATCGATGCCGATAATGCGCTGATCGAAGGCTTCCCCGGCGTGACGTTTGGCATTCACATTTGCCGCGGCAACGCTCGCACCACAGATCCGATTACCGGCAAGCTGGTGCCGCAGTGGCATCGGGAGGGATCCTACGAGGCCATCGCCGAACGGCTCTTCAATAGCCTCAAACATTATCGGCTGCTCCTCGAATACGACAGTGAACGCGCCGGCGGTTTCGAACCATTGAGACTGGTTCCCAAAGAGAAGGTCGTTGTTTTGGGTCTGGTCACGACCAAGAGCGCGGATCTGGAGAGTGTCGACGAGCTCAAACGGCGCATCGAACAGGCAAGTAAGTATCTGCCGCTGGATCAGCTAGCCCTGAGCCCCCAGTGCGGCTTCGGCGGCATTGACTCCAAAGTGATGAGCGAAGAGGAGATGTGGCGCAAATTCGACCGGATCGTCGAGACGGCGGCGCAGGTTTGGAGTTAGCCGATTATTACGCGAGTTACATCTGCCAGCATTCTCTTGCATGCTTGATGTGGCTTTTCCCTAGCAATTACCCCAGAACGTCCAGCGGGTTGGCGTGAACCGAATCATGGGTCGAGAGTGGATCGCCATTTGCCGGTATTGAGGATATTTCCTGCGCAGGCGGCGCACGGCTTCGGCATGAGCGGCGCCGCGATGAAGAACCTTTGCCTTGCCACCGATCAAAACATAAGCGAGTTGCTTCCAATCCTCGCTGTAGCGATCGATCACCAGAGCGGCCTGCGGATTCGCTTGAATGTTGATCACTCGCCTGAGCTTCGCCGGGCTCGTTCGCTTCGGTTTCTCGTCAATCGGGGAATAGAAATATTTTCCATCAAAAACAAAGCAGATGGGTATAACGTGAGGCTGATTGTCAAGGCCAGCGGTAGCGAGATGGGCAACCCGCGCGGCACGGATGAAGGCGAAAGGTTTCTTTGCGAGCGCCATGGAGAACGGGAGTATTGGCGTAATGGAGTGGTGGAGTACTTAAGTTCGAAGAACCCAGTATTCCATTGCTCCAGTGCTCGACCACACCAATGTTTATATTTTAAACTCTCCGGCCACGTTAGGCGCGAAGATTTCATCCACCGTAAGTTTTCGCGCCAGTAATCCCTGCTCATCCATGTAACGAATCAAATGCTCAAGCAAATGGCGATTGGATTCGACTCCATAAGGCCACCAATCCGGGCCGAAGATTTCTCTTAATTGTTCGCGCTCCCATGGCAGCCATGGAAGAGTGCAAGCCATGGTATTCGAAATGTGCATGTTCTTAATGGCGACGTCTTTGGCTTCGCAAAAAGCCTTGTACAGACTGCGCGCCACCCAGGTGTTTTTTTCGTAAACTTCTCTGCGGATGACCAGCACATGCATAATCGGGAAGATCTTGGTCCGTTTATAGTAGTCGACTTCGACATCTTTATAGTTGGGAAATAGTCTTTTGACCTTCGGCGAGCCCTTGACGAAACTTGAAGGGCTGCGAGCCGAAATCAAGGCATCGATCTCGCCGCTCTCGAGCAGGCCGTTCAAGGTTTTGTCATCGGCAATAGGCTCGAGTTTGATTTGGGGCGGCAAGGTAAGTTTGACACGTTCTTTTCGGCCGGTTTCTTCCTGTCCCCCGGTGAACCACTGCATGTCGGAGGTTTTAACGCCGTAGTCGTCGTTCAAAAACCCGCGAATCCACACGGCGGCGGTAATCGAGTATTCCGGCGCGCCGATTTTCTTGCCTTTGAAATCGGCCGGGCTCTTAATGCCGGAACCTGTATTGATGAACACGCAAGAGTGGCGGAAGAATCGCGACGGAAACACCGGAATCGCGACGAACGGCGAATTGCCCCTGCTGATCATGGTCACGTGATTGGACAGCGACATCTCGGAAACGTCGAATTCGTGGTGATGCCCCATGCGCCAAAAAATTTCTTCGGCCTCAAGCGGAACATAGTTGATCCGTATGCCTTCGGCTTGCACCGCGCCGGTTTGCAGCGCGAAGGTCCGGTCGTAATTGCCGCAGGCGACGGTGAGAAATAATTTTTCCATTAAGAAGCCTCCTGAAGATTTAAGACGAAATCTAATTAGTTTCCCAACGCGAATAGCGCTGGGCGATCGCGATCAGAATCACCGAGATAACCGAGATGACCAGGCCGATGGCGGCGACCCGGCCGCGCATGCCGTCAAGATACAGGAAGTAAAGCAGTGGACCGAGAGGTTCGGCGCCAGGACTGTAGAGAAAAAGTGTGGCGCTGAATTCACGCAAGAAGATTGTTACGAGAATAATCCAGCCGGCCATTACGCCGGGCCGCATCATCGGAATCAGCACGCGGCGAAATGTCGCCAGGAAACCGGCGCCGCAGACCACCGAAGCCTCTTCGAGCTCCTTATGAACTTGGATGATGGTGCTGCTGACGGCGCGCAGCCCATAGGGAAGGAAGCGGGTCACATAGGCGATCAAGATAATCCAGATGGTGCCATAAACAGGAATGGGAAAATCGACATACGCCCAGAGCAGCCCCAGAGCCATGGCAGTTCCGGGAAAGGCCCACGGTATGAAGACCAAGCCTTCCAGCAATCCGCGTCCGGTGATTTTCGTTCGAACCGAAATGTAGGACGCCAGGGAGGCGAGAAGCATGCAAATGGTGGCCCCGACCAACGCCAGGAACAAACTGTTAAGGAAAGCTCGGTGCACTCTCGGCGTTGCCCAGATGTAACGAAAGTGATCGAAAGTTAGATTTTGCCAGGTCTGCCATGTGGGCACGTGATAATAAGGTAAAATGGCAACGAGCAGGAGCACCAGGATCGGCAATACCACCAGTAGTACCAGCAGTAAAAATGCCACGGCGGTGGCCAAGTAGCGATATTTCCCTAAATCGATCTGATGCGGCCTAAACCCTTTCCCCGTAACCGTCGAGAAGCTCTCTACCCGCGAAGTGAAACGCCGGTAAAGATAAACAAACATTAGCGCGATCACGAGAATGCCAACGCCATAAGTCGCAGCTAAATTGTGATTAGTTGGAAAAGAGCCCAAAGCTTCGCGCCAAATCTTGGTCGTGAACACTTCAATGCGAGCAGGCAGAGCGATAATTGCCGGCGTATCGAAACTCTCCACGGCGCGCACAAAGTTCAAAGTCCCTGCCGCCAATATAGCAGGGCGGATTAGTGGAAACGTGATCCGGCGCATGATGCCGAACTCACCTGAACCCAAAGTCTTCGCCGACTCCTCCAGGGACGGGTCCATACTCTTCAATGCGGCGGCGATAATCAAAAAGGCCAACGGCGTCAGAATCAAACCCTCAACAAAAATCAGCCCGGCAAGGGAATAGATGTTGAAAGGTCCTCGCTCTACGCCGAAAAGCTGAATGAACAGTCCGTTGATAAGACCGTTACTCGGATTTAACAACATCACCCAAGAGATCGACACCAGGATTGGCGGCAATATGTTTGGAATGATCGCAGTCAGCTCGAAAAATCGTCGCAGCGGTGCATTGGTGCGAATGGTGATCCAGGCCAGGGTTAAAGCGAAAACGACTGAGAGTCCGGCCGAGCCGATGCCGAAGATAAATGAATTGAGCAGCAGGGGATAAGCTTCAGGATCGCTGTAGGCCCGCACATAATTCTGTAGTGTAAATTGACCGGGAACGCCCAATGGCGCGTCAGTGAGGCTACCGTAGAAGAGGAAAACTGTCGGATAAAGGCTGAGAAAGGCGATGATGCTGCCAACGACAATAAACACCCAGCTGATCGGCTGGGTGAGAAACGCACCAACCCGCGAGCGGCTCCACGCGCTTGGGAGCCGTTGGCCAACCGCGATGGATCGGTCCACTGACACCTAGGGAGCTTACCGCAGAAAAATCTGCTGGTACTCCTTTTTCTTCTCCGCGAATTCCTTGGAGCTCAAGTCCTCCATCTCGACAAAACCGATCTTGTCGGCCCCGGGAAGCGGCGGAAGCACGCCCTTGCGATTGACGAATTCGCCGAGTTTGGCCATGGTGTTCATGCTTTCGTTGTCGAGAAAATAGTCGATAAATGCTTTGCCGGTACTGGGATGAGGCGCCTTGGCTGCTAGCGCGATATAGTGCCCGTCCCCAAGCATTTTGGGCAATCGGACATACTCCAGCGGGGCGCCCCTTTTACCGAACACGTACGCGTATTTCACGTAGGTAATTGCGATCGGAGTCTCACCGGTCATCACTCGCTCTGCCGACGGAAGGAGCGATTCGACCAGTATCGGTTTCATGGCCGCGAGATCGCGAATATACTTCTCGGCCTTCTCTTTGCCCATGACCTTGTGAAGACTTGCGACCCACTGGGTCGTGGTGGTGTGCTGCGTCGGGTCCGGCATGACCAGCTTGCCTTTGTATTTGGGATTGACCAAATCCTCCAGCGATTTGGGTGCGTCTTCAGTTTTGACACCGGATTTGTTGTAGACGACACCAATAATCACATTGCGATATCGGGGCCCGAGTACCGGATCGATGGCCTCCTTCGGAAAATCGCTCCACGTCGGCGATTCATATTTCTGAAAGAAATTTTCCTTCTGCAGCAATCGCAAGGGATTGTCATTGGTAACGATCAGATCCGCCACCGACCGGCCTGCGCGCGCTTCGCTTAATGCGCGATCCATCACTTTGGTTGCTGAAGCGCGCCAATACTCAATCTCGAGACCGGTCTTCTTTTTGAAGCCATTCATGATCGCTTCCATGGTGTCCGATTCGAGAGAGCCATAGGCAATCACTTTGCCTTCTTTTTTTGCGGCCTCAATCAACTTTGCGTCCTGCGCAGAAGCTAAACAGGTAACGAAAAGAAAGCTCGCTAAAACCGCTAGCGAAAGAGTCGTATTCTTCAGCATGGTCTCTTTCTCCTTACCTTTGAAATGGTGGCCGCTAAAGCGTTCGAATACTTCCAGATTTCAATTTCTGAGTCAAGCCGATGGCAGACCCAACGACGGTCGTTTGTCGAGGTAATTTGACACGCTTAATCGCGGGTCATATAAGGAAATTTCTCTCATTACTTGCGAAGGGAGTTTGATGGATGGATAAGCTCGATCTACTGATAAAGAATGGCGAGGTCTGGACCCCGGGTGGCTTCGTCGAGGCTGATATAGCGGTAAGCGGGGGGAAAATTGCTGCATTAGGGAAACCGCCGGTGTTACCGGATACGGCCGCTAACGTGATCGACGCCAAGGGTAAAAAAGTTATTCCAGGTCTGATCGACACGCACACGCATCATCGCGACCCAGGGTTTACCCATAAAGAAGACATAACCACCGCGACAATGGCAGCTGCGGCGGGCGGCGTGACATTTAGCGTCGGCATGCCCAACGTCAACCCACCGACGACCTCTGTGGAGCATTATCGCGCTCTCGTGGCGCATCACAGTAAAAATGCGATTGTCGATTTTAACCACAATCCTTCCGGCACAGTGCCGCGCGAGGTTCCTGGACTCGCCAAAGAGGGCCCTATCGCTTTTAAGATTTTCATGGTCAAAGACACGGGCCGGGATTATCCGCATATGCCCGGCATAGGCATCAATAACAATGGCGAGCTCTTCAAGTGCTTCGAAACCGTCGGCGCAACCGGTTTGCCGCTGATGGTGCATCCGCATGATCAAGATCTCATGGATGAAATCGAAGGGCGTTACTGGAAAGACGAGAATCGAAGTCCTCAAGCCTATGCCAAAGCTTATCGCGACCACGACGGCATCATCTGGGATACCGCCATGGCGACTTTGTTTCGAATGCAGAAAGCGATCGGCAGCAAGCTTCACATCCTGCACATGAGCACCCCTGAAGGATTGGCGATGCTGCGCCGCGCCAAAGACGAGGGCCGTCCTTGTAGCTGCGAGGTCAATCCCTGGGCGATGTTTCTAGGCACCTGGGAAAATGTCGAGAAGCTCGGTCCCTACTGCCTGGGCTTCTGGGTGCCGCCCGCGCATGTCGAGGCGCTCTGGGAAGCGATCAACGACGGCACTATCGACGTGATCGGCACCGACCATGCGCCGCACACTAGAGAAGAGAAGGAAAAGGGCTGGCATGACATGTGGAGTTGCCCCGGCGGCGAGCCGCAAATCCAGGATTATCTGCGACTTTTTCTAACGGCCGTGAACCAGGGAAAACTGAGCCTCGACCGCCTGGTGCGCATTTCGTCATACAATGCGGCAAAACTTTTCAACGTTTACCCGCGCAAGGGAGTCATTCAACCTGGCTCGGATGCGGATATGGTCATTATCGACATGAACAAAGAGGAAGTGATCAGCAACGAGACCACCTATACTAAGGTTGGCTGGACTCCTTACGATGGGAAAAAGATCAAAGGCGCGCCGATCCGCACCATACTGCGAGGCAAAACCGTAATGGAAGACGGCAAGATCACCGGCAAGCCTGGCGACGGACAACTGGTCTCGCCTGTGGTTTAAACTCCGGTAAAGTGCTGTGGCCTGGCGGGAATAACAACAAGCCGGGACTTCCGCTTTCTTAACCTGTTGGTTATGGATCCGTCGGTTCCGGCACTTCTTCCGACGGGTCGATCTTGTTAATCACCAATCCGGAAATCAGCTTCGGATAGAAATAGGTCGACTTTTGCGGCATCGTCTCGCCGCTATCAACGATTGTTAGGATATCGGCGCTCTTTGTGGCATTCAGAAGGAAAGCTGCCTGATAATCTTCTTTTTCCAACGCTTGCAACACCGCCTCTTCATCCTGCGAGTAGCGAATGGTTTCGCCGCTTGTTTGCTGTTCCAGTGAAAGGCCCAAGATGTGCTCGAGTATCAAATGGTGCAGCGTGGATACTTCCAAATCGCGCAGAGGCGCGCTGAGGTCCTTGGCCAGCCGTTGCATGATGCGTTTGTTCTTGAGCCGTAATATCAGGTAGCGCGGATCGCGTTTGAAGCTGGCTCCAATAACTCGATGCTTCTTGCCCGAGCTTTTCAAAGCTCTCAAGAACGAGCTCTTTCCTTCCGAAGTCTTGGGATACTGCTCGATGTAAAAATAAGTCTCCAAAGCCTCTTCCAGTTGTAAAAAAGCTTTGGGCTCGTATCCACGCACAAGCCGGTGAGTCGGAAGAATCACTACGCTCTCATCATTGATGTTGGCGAAATGGGTCATGATGTAGTTGAACGATTCGCGGCCGGTCGATGATCGATCGCTGCGCATCTGATCACGGTATCTGAGCGTCGCCTCATAGCGATGATGACCGTCGGCGATCACCAACCGTTGCTCCTTCATCTGGCGCTGGATCTCACGGATCAAAGCCGGATCCGTTATGCGCCAGAGGCGGCACTCATCGCCGTCATCGAGCTTAACCTCGAGAAAAGCCTCCTTGCCTTCAATCTGTTCGGACAAAATTCGGTTGATGCTGCCTTTAGGCTGAGAGTAAAGCGCGAAGATCGAGCTCAACTGGGCATGCGAGGCAAGCATGAGTTGGAGTCTGTCCTGCTTGGGAGCCTCGAGTGTCTTTTCGTGCGGCCGAATCTCATCGCCGGGAAAATCTTGTAGTTGGGTTAAGGCATAGAAGCCTTGACGTTCTTTGATCTCTCCGTTCTTCAACGCAAACTTGTGGACGGCGAAATAGATGGCCGGTTGTTTATCGCGCTCAAAAATCCCTTCCGCCTGCCAGTTTGCAAATAGTTCCGCCACTGCGGCATATGAATCCGGCTCCCGGTGAAAATCCAGTCGGACGAAATTATGGGGCGATTTCCGATAGAGCTTTTCTTGCTCTTCCGGAGAAATCACGTCATAGGGAGGACTAACAACCCGCGCAAGGTCGCGGAATTTTTTTTGGTTATAGAAAACTCCGTGAAACGGTGCAATTCGAACCATCCTGCTTACTTTCTGGCATTGAGTCTTAGCTCGCGGCCGATTGTCGGAGTTCTCGGAGCTCAATTCTGCTTGGCGACGCCGAGGTTCATCGCGCCGATACCTTCAATCTCCGATCTGACGATATCGCCCGGCCTGAGCTTCTCCTGGAATTCCGGCGCATCGGGATTTCCCGTGCTGATCAGGTCGCCCGGAAAAAGTGTTGTTACCTGCGACAAATAGCTGACCAGAGTCGGTATATCGTTGACCATTGAATCGGTCCTGGCGGACTGCTTGAGCTCTCCATTGACCCACAGCTTCATTGATAGTTGATGCGGATCGGCGATTTCGTCTTTAGTAGTGATCCAAGGTCCGATCGGCGCGAAGGTTTCGAAACCTTTGCGCACACAACGGCTGCCCGACAGGTCCTTGCCGGAGCCGTAGCCGCGCGCAGTAACATCGAGCAGAATGGTATAGCCAAAAATCGCCTCATAGGCGCGCTCTTTTGAAATATTGCGTGTTTCTTTGCCAATGACGACGCAAAGTTCCAGTTCGGGAAAAATGGTTTCCGCTCCATCAGGAATGATAATGTTATCTTCCGGGCCGCAAATGCACGAGGGAGGTTTTAGAAAAATTCGTTCGAGGAGCTGTTCCGCCGTAGCTGTGCCGGCGGCGCCTCTGCCGCGAGCGTCATCCAAGCCGCCGGTACCGCGTTTGTAATTGGTCGCCGCCGCCCAGATCTTGGAGGGTTTCTCAATCGGCGCTTTCAACATCTTCGAGTCGAGTTTGCTAGGAGTAAGTTTAGACGCGTAACTCTCAATTAGATCTTTGATGCTGCCGTATTTAGCAATCATCTCAAGCATCGAGAAGCCCTTGGGCAGGGCACTTTCACGAACTAACGTTTCGCCCAGCAGAATCAGCGCATCATTTTTTACAAGAGCAATCTCATTCGGTTTGATGCCTGCCAACTTCATCTCATGACTCCTTTCGTGCTAGCCTTGTGCATATATCGCCCTGCGGAACAGTTCAAGCCGATCGGAAAACAGTTCAGTCGATACAAATGTTCAAAACCGCGAGAGTTGATATCACTGGCGTCTTGCGCGGCCGTCTTCGAGCAGTGCTGATTTATTAGGAACGCGTTACGCCGGCGCGCCCGTTCACATAATTTGCCCCTCCGCCAACTCTATGGCATAAAAAACTGTGACTTCTTCCTGGTTGCAGCTCTCTTTGCGCACTGATCCATTGGCATTGGACGCGGTGTCCAATTTTCTCATAGAACGTGGATCTCCCGGGGTAGTCATCAAGAAAAACCAAGTGCAGGCATACTTTGCGTGTCCGGAGGATTCGGCAACCATCCGCCGGGACGTGCAACGGTTCCTGCGCGGCATCCGCGGCATGTATCCAGAAATCGGTGAGGATCAGCTGCGCTGGCGCGTTCTCAAAGACCGAAACTGGAATTACTCGTGGCGACGATTTTTTTCACCGCAGAAAGTAGGCCAGGCATTCTTGGTCGCCCCACCATGGGCTAAATTACCGCCGCTTGGACGGCGGCATCTGATCGTCATAGAGCCAGGCATGGCGTTCGGGACCGGTACTCATGCCACCACGAGAGGCTGCATGGAATTTATCGAGAGGGTCGCCGGTTCTCTCGGCCCAAAATCGTTTACAGCTCTTGATGTCGGGACCGGTTCCGGGATCTTGGCGATCGCGCTTGCGAAATTAGGCGCGAGCAAGGTCTGGGCCTTAGACAATGATCCGGTCGCCTTGAAAGTCGCCCGAGAAAACATCGCGTGCAATGGGGTTCAGCAGAATGTTTTTTGTTCCGCGGGCCCGCTCAACCGTCTACGGAGTTTTCCAGTTGTCGTCGCCAACCTTACCGCTGAAACGATTATGAGCTTGGCTGAGCCTCTGGGAAAGCGCGTTGCTCCTGCTGGCTATTTGATTCTGTCCGGTGTCTTACGGCCCAAGTCAGAGCAACTGGTCCGCTACTTTGGTGCGAAAGGCTTCAGGCTGGTCAAGCTCAAGGAAGAGAAAGAATGGGCGACCTTACTTCTCAAGCGGAAGTAACCAATGGCCCGTTTTTTTCTGCCGACGCAGCAGATCCAGGATCGTCGCGCTACGCTCATCGGTGACGAATTAAATCATCTGCGGCGAGTATTGCGCTTGCGAACGGAAGATCGTGTTGTCCTGTTCGATGACGCCGGCTGCGAGCACGAGGGAATTATTCGCGATTTGAGCGAAGACCGCGCCGAGATTGAAATACTTCGCTCTTACCATGTCGATAACGAATCGCCGCTGAAAATCACTCTTGCTTTAGGTCTCACCAAAGGCGAGAAACTGGATTGGGTCGTGGAAAAGGCGACTGAATTAGGTGTTCACACGATCCTTCCGTTCTTTTCCAGGTATACGGTACCAAAGCTAAACGAAACAAAAATGGCGCAGCGTTCCGAGCGCTGGCAGAAGATCGCGGTTAGCGCCGCAAAACAGTGCGGTCGCGCTCGCATCCCGAAGATTCTGGCGCTGACAGAATTTCGCGATCTCCTCAAAACGGTATCGGGCGATGCGCTGCCACTGCTATTCTGGGAGAAGGAGTGCGAGCAACGATTGTCGGAGTTAAAGGAAACGCGAACGAGTATTAGCGAGGTTGTCGTAACGATCGGACCCGAAGGTGGTTTTAGCGCGCAAGAAGCAGCGCTCGCGCTTGATCAGGGCTTCCAATCGGTGCGGCTTGGCCGCCGCATCCTGCGTGCTGAAACGGCTGCCGTTGCGGCGCTCGCGGCGGTCCAACTCTTGTGGGGTGATCTAGCCTAGGTTAGTGTTGGGCGATCGGCGGTCAATCGCGGCAAGGTGCAAACGGTCGGAACAATCTATTATGCGTTGTCCCGCATGTGATTCCGTGATCACGCATAACACGGGAGTATGCAGTCGCTGCAACGCGCCGTTGGATCCTACCGGCCTCCGGCGCGATTCAACCGATGAAGAGGTTCGTCTCGACTCGGACCAGGAGAAAACAGACTTACGTGATGAGAGCTCGGATCGGATGGAAACCTACATCCCGCCGAGTGGTAAAGCCGACGAGCCTCCGCTTGGGAGCATAAATCATCAAGCGCCTGACAACCGGCTGTGGGGTGGCTTTATTCGGCGAGCCTGCGCCTTCGCTGTTGACTGGGCGATAATCTTGCTGCTGGGCTTGGTGATGTTTCTGATGTCATACATCGGTTACAAAGTCGGGCTTTCAGCCCACGGTAGATCCGTGACGATGGAAAACTCGAGTGGTTTATATTTTATTTTGACCTGGGCCTCGGTGGCCTTATCTGCCGCGTACTTCGTGATCTTCCATAGCTTGGACGGTAGAACGATTGGTAAATGGATATTTGGTTTGCGGGTCATAGGAGCCGAGAACGGCGACGTCACCTCCAGCCAAGCCTTTTTACGTTGGCTCGCCTCTGTGGGTTTTGCGCCGATTCTTTTGGGTTTCTTGTGGGTGATTTGGAGCCGCGAGAAAAGGGCCTGGCACGACATCATCGCCCAGACGTGGGTGATCAGGCAGTAGGCGCGTCCTGGCTTGGTTAGAACATCTATGAAGCCGTTAAAAATTGGGGTCGTCATGGACCCGATTGAAAAGATCGACATCGACAAAGACACAACCTTTGTCTTGATGCTTGAAGCGCAGCACAGAGGCCATGAAATCTATTTCATGGAGATCGACGATCTTTTCGCCCGCGGGGGGACGCCCTGCGCACGGTATCGACGCCTTCACCTGGCCCGGGCCGTGCCACACTATCATCTAACTCAGATCGACACCCGACCTCTTGAAGACCTAGACGTGGTGCTGATGCGCAAAGATCCGCCGTTTGATATGAAATATTTTTTTGCGACTCATCTTTTGAGTTTGATCGATGAGAAGAAGTGTTTCGTGATGAACAATCCGAGAGGATTGCGCGATGCCAATGAAAAACTCTATGCCTTGCGTTTTCCTGAACAGATCCCACAGACTCTGGTGAGCAGCAGCATCGAAAGACTTAAGGCTTTTATGGACGAATTAGGCGGCGAAATGATCGTCAAGCCGCTCGATGGTAGCGGCGGCAGCGGGGTATTCTATCTTCATCAACAGGATCGCAATACCAACTCGATCTTGGAGGCCGCCACCGACAATGGCCGTCTCATGATCATGGGACAACGCTACCTACCTGAAATCCGGCAAGGCGATAAACGAATCATAGTCCTGAACGGTAAACCGCTGGGCGCGGTCTTGAGAGTGCCGCTGGAAAGTGAAATCCGAGGCAATATCCATGTCGGCGGGCAGTGCGTCAAGACTGAGTTAACCGCGAGAGATCGCGAAATCTGCGAAGCTCTTGCTAGCCTGCTAATTGCCGACGGTTTGTATTTCGTCGGCTTGGATGTGATTGGCAATTTTTTGACAGAAGTTAACGTGACCAGCCCCACCGGAATTCAAGAGATCAACGCGCTCGACAGCGTTCGATTGGAAAGCAGCGTGATCGACTTTGTCGAAGAGCAAGTCGGGAGAATTCAGTAGATCAGTATCTTAGAACACCAGGAGCAACCGTCCACCTGCGTGGTCATTCTGTAAGCTTCAAGCCCGATATTTAGATACGGCTTGCCGCGCTCTAGCGAGTCAGCAATTGCTCTACCAGCCAAATGGCTGCAATGGATTCTGTATTGCTTCCTACGTAATCGCGATGATTGTCTAAGCGTCACGCAAGACAATGCCGGCGTGAGCATTCAGCGCGCTTGCGGATTAAGTAGGCAGCCATACTCGGCGCCGGCTTCGGATACTTGCGCCGGTGACTTTGTACTCGGCGATCACTGCGTCCTCAATCGCCTTCAGCATTCTGTCATCAGTGGGGTAGGCGACTCTCCGAACCTTCCCGTCTTGCTGTTTCACCTCTGGCATGCAAACTCGGTAGCCGGTCGCTGTTCGCAGAAGTTTAAATTCAGTGATCGACAGACAGTCGTCGAAGGTCACGTCTGCATAGCCGCGCAGGGTCCCTTGGACCGTACGGTAAATCTTAACATTTGTTATTTGCATGTTCGCTCCCGATGTGGTGGCGGAGCTTATACGTTGGGCAAGCCTACGAGTCAAGACAGCGCGCATCGCTGCCCGCACCCGAATGGGCTT
>DASUVS010000317.1:0-8478 GCA_036378835.1 Binatia bacterium
GGCGCCGCCCGAGGCTTCACTGTAAGCCTTGAGCAGTACCGCGGGCGTCGCCCCCTAGGCCTCAAAGCAGAAGCTGCCGGCAAGAAGCACCAGAAAGAATAATAATCTCACGTCCATACCTCCTTAGACGTTCGAGTTAACACGCAAAGCTTAAGGGAGTCTTAACAGGCAAAAAAATTTGCGACGGCTTGAGCGTCCGCTGATCAAGCAAAAAAGGAGGGGTCCGGGAAAATTTCAACTGCACGAGCGCTAACGCCGCGCTTCGAGACACGGATCGCGCTCAGCACGCGACGCGCGGAGATCGCGGCGGCCGTCCTCTCGTCTCGGCCAACGTGAAAGTCATTTTCTCCTATCCTCTCTCTCAATCGAATTTACATATGATCCATACATGGGCCCTTGCTTGACTGCCGTGCGTATCGAGAGATTCAGAAAACCCCGAAGGGCTATGGGTTTATCGATTTACGGGAGTTAACTTTGCTATGTCGCTTCAGTGAGATTGCCGATTTTCAGCAAGCCTACCGCAGGAAGCGGTTGTCGCGGGATTCGCATCCGAGACTTTCCGAATTCTCTCTTGGATCGATTTGAACTGAGCGTAGCGATTAAACGGCTGGAACGCTTTAAACCAACCCTCGTTGGTCAGAAGCGATCGCGGTCGGCAGTTTGAATTTTGTCGAGAATGTGCCGAGAACGAATCTGGAGACAAAGCCGCGCATCACGATTGAAAGTGGCGGTATCTATCAGCTCAGGGAGCAGACTGAAAGTTATGGGCCCAATTTTATTCTCAAAATGAAGTGCTAAGTCAGAACACGAGATTTTGGAACGAAGATTCTGAACTTACTGCAACTTAGCTTGGTGCGAGCCCGGAGTTAACCCTGGTACTGAAGAACAATCACTCTGGAGAACAATTCCGGCGTGATCTTTGAGCGCGCGCGTGAAGCAGGTGCGCGAAAAAATTTTCTCCTGCGGCATGATTATAGATTTTCGACTTCAACGTCCTGAGCGATCCACTTGACCGTGTCTCTGTCCAGCTTGAAAGTCGGTCCAGGGCGGTTCACTACCTCCAATGCTTCAGCAATGCGTCGTTTCCGGCCCTTCGAGCTGAAATGCTTCGCTTTGAGTTCCGCGAACCTGTTTTTTTTGGGGTTTCTTTTGGTGCGCGTTTGGCCATGGCAGTATCCTAAGCCATCCCAGGAACCGTTCCAAATTGACATTAACCTCGGTACAGCCAGTAACATGGCAACCAACAGCCGCTTCTCTTCACTCTGCTTGGGTACAATCCGGACAACGCGTTCGCCAACGGCAATAATGCATGAAAGCCTGACACGGGGCTACCCTGCTAGGCTACCCTCCCATATCGCTAAGCTTCGAGGCTCTTGCTACGAGTCCGGGAAGCGAAGCGGTGCGTGGCTCAAATACAAGGTCAACAAGCCGCAAGCGCTCGTGATCGGCGGCTAAACGCCAGGCAACCCCGCTCGATGCTAATCGTCGGCTCTAGGTGGTGAGAAGCCGATATTTGCAAGTAAGGTCCGCAACGGCTTTGTCCCTCGCCTGCGGCGTGAGGTCTGGGCAAAGTTGAAGCACTTACAAACTGACGCTTGCCCATTCACTAACCTGCTGGAGAAGAAACCAACTGAATAGGCGCTCACCCCGCGATGTACTTCAATTTTAGTCTTCACCTCGCGAAATGAGTGTACTGACACTCAGCTTTCAGCGGAAGCATTCCCATTCTTGGTCCGTGGCATCATCGAGCCGCCAGTTCGCACAGTTAACAGAGCTTCGAGTTTCTCAAAGTCCACCGGCTTTAGGAGATGCGCATCAAAACCGGCTTCGCGCGCACGCTCTTCATCCCGGGCGTAGCCGCTGATCGCGATCAATAGACACTTGTCCAGTCTCGGGTTTTGACGTATTGCCCTTGCAACACTATAACCGTCAAGTACGGGCAGCCCGATATCACAAAGCACGACATCAGGCCGAAATCGCTGTGCCGCGTTGATTCCCGCCGCTCCGTCATGCGCCGTTTCCAGAGTGTGGCCAAGGTTTTCCAGAACCATACGCATGCTATACGCACCGGCTAGATTGTCCTCGATCACAAGAATCCGGCGTCGAACCGGCTCCGGCGTATTAACTCGTACCACCGCAGCGGGAGTATGGTTCTGGTCAAGCGGAAGCCGAATCGTAAACTCCGAGCCTTGTCCCCGGCCCGCGCTCGCTGCCGCCACTTCACCGCCATGGAGCTCCACAATCCCTTTCACCAGCGCAAGGCCGAGTCCTAATCCACCGCGGCTCCGATCCACACTCTCGTCGACCTGTCTGAAAGGCTCAAATACCCAACCGAGCACTTCCGGGTCCATTCCCATGCCGTTGTCGCGCACTTTTATAATAGCGTGCGTCTGATTTGCAGCGTCCAAACTGACCCAGACCGTCCCACCCGGCTCTGTGAATTTACAGGCGTTCTGCAACAGATTGTTAAGCGCTTGTGCAAGGCGGGTCGAATCCGCTGCCGTTCGTAGCGGCTCATCAGTTAGAGCGAGTTCAAGTCTTAAGCCATTCTCTCTCAATTCGCGAACGTAATCCTCGGCGGTTTTCTGTACGATATCACGCAAATCGCATGGGCCCTTGACCAACTGAATCTTTCCGCGCGACAAGCGTGAGACATCTAGCAGATCATCGAGCAGACGGGAGGTGTGAGTCACTTGTCGTGCGATCATCTCTCGCAACTCGATAACATTCGGATCTGGCGGACCAAGCTTACGCAACAGCTGGACGCCGCTGCTGATGATCCCCAAAGGATTCCGCAACTCGTGTCCCAACATCGCAAGAAATTCGTCCTTGCGTCGGTCGGCCTCTATCAAAGCTGCTTCGGCAGCCTTTTGAACTGTCACGTCCCTGCCGTATAAATTCGCGTATTGACGGTCGAGGATAGGAACCACGAGGAACGAGAACAGCCGTTCGCCAAAGTACATTTCCAGTTCGCGTCGGTGCCCATCGCGTAGCGCCTGAGAGACTGCTTCCGCAAGGGCCGCAGGTAGTTGCTCGCGATTGGCGCTCGGGAGTTCTGCCAATGCCTTTTCGGCGGCAGGGTTAAAGTACATCACCACTCCCTCAGGGTTCGCACGCAGGACCGGCGCCGGGTCCTCCAAAGGGAACCGCGCTAGGTGGTCCAATGCCTCTTCCGCGCGCTTTCGCTTGTCTATGTCGGTTATAACCGCCACCCATCCGTCCACTGCTCGATCTGCCGCATACGTCGGAGAGTAACTGGCGTGCATCCAGCGGCGGCCTAATCTAAGTCGCCATTCGGTCTCAAACTCGATTAGCTGACCGGACAACACAGCACGAATACGAGGCTCGATCAGCGCATAGAGTTCGGGATCCAAAATCTCTTTTATCGAGTGGCCGACGATCTCGGATGGAGACTTTCCGAGCCATTCGCAAAGGCGCTTGCCGACCCAGAGATATTTCTGGTTCTTATCAAGGCGCGCAACCCCCACCGCCATAGTGTCCGTAACTATTCTGAGCTCCGCGTTACGCTGGGACAGATTGTCCCGTACCTCCTGGAGGCTTATTTCGAATCGATCCCGCTCCGCGTCGGCTTTGTCGCGCTCCGCCTTGGTCGTTTGAAGTAGAGCGGACGCTTCCGCCATGGCACTGGTAATGAGATTGACCTCTGTCACAGGCGCTGGGGCGACAATCTCCACTGGTTCCCCCTTGCCTATCATGTGCGCAAGATCGATAAGATAAGTTGTGCAGTGGCGCACGAGCCGTCCATAGAAGGTGATCAAGAAAAGACCCGCTGCGCCAGCTACCACTCCAATGAGTGATATAAACCAGACGGAGTTTAGGAGAGTTCTGGACATCTCACTATGGGGCACGATTATGCCGACGTAGAAACCTGAAATGGGCGCTTTGACGAACGCGCCGTAGGAGTCGACACCGGCCCGGTTTGGACCGGATATCCAGGCTGCATCAGCCTCATCGGGGATTTGCGAGATCAGCGGACCTGGTTTGCGTCCGCGGTTGGCTTCACTGTTCGCTGTGCTGCTTGCAACTTGTACACGCTCTCGATCAAAAACCGCTGCATACCAACCATCGTTTAACCGCTGTTCATGCAGAATCTGGTCTATGCGAACGGCATCGATCGTTGCCGTGAGGACATATTTCAACTCGCCTTCCCGAACCACTGGAACGCGGACTCCAATTGTCGGCCCAGTGACCGGCCCAACGAAGTAATTCATCACTGTAGGCCGAAGAGTATTGATAACCTCATCGAAACTTACAGGCTGGACCGTTTCAGGGCGTGGCGTGCCAAACGCGAAAGAAGAATGGAAAATGTCCTTGCCGGAGGCATCTCGCATGATCACTGTTCGCCAACCCGGCTGGCTCGGCAAAATGCTAATCACATTCTGATGAAGATCCGTAAGATTTCCTTGATCGATCAATTTGGAGGTCGCGAGAGCTTCCAGTGTCCTGATGCTAGCCTGCAGCTCGCGATCAACCGCACCTGACAACGCCCGCGCCGTATCCTCCAGGCCCGTCTTTGCGCTCCGAAACTCAGCGCGACCGACGTAAAAGACGGCCATGGCCGTCAGAATGATGAGGGGAATCGCTGTCCCAAGGAAAATTAATAGGAAGTGGGTACGAACGGAACGGACCCGCGACAACCTGAACATTGAAACTCTCTTGGGGCGACAACCACTCGCCGCGCGGTCGAAAGAGAACATCGCACCTGCGATCTTTAGAAGTGTTAAAGAAATATCCAGCGTAGTGGAATGATTTCGGCTCTGTTAGCTATCGCGCCCCCGCCCCCGGATTGTCAAGCACAATCTGAGACAGTGAACAGTTACCGGTCCTTGTGGTCGGATATTGCCGCCATTTCCGCCCGCGTTTGGGAAGCTACGTGACAACGGCTCCTGAATGCTATTGCGTCATAGAAGAATGACAATGATCACTAGTTGTCCATTCTGAGATTTTTAGCTCTATTTATCGCCCTAGTATTCACTTCCAGCTTTTCCGCGTTTCTCATACTGCTCGCGGATCTCACGGCCAAGTCTGGCCTGTACTTCTGTCTCAGCAAATGTTCGGATGGTGTCCCTGGAGGTTAACGGACTATGGGATGAAGCGAGCATCTGTTCAATTTTCTGCGCCGCGGTCTGACAGTGTAGTTCTGCTACGAAGCAGATCGCGTGCGGTGTCTTGGCGACATTGAATAGTCACTCCCGGAGCTGAAACACCACTGAGTCTCCACTTCATTATGGAGACTCTGAGAATCGCCCATGCAGCAGAGCTTTTGCTGGCGGATTGCAGTAAGCATGGCGCCTCTTGCCCATCGACAACAATCTCGACCAGTTCAGTTGACATACTGTTTGCCCTCGCGTTTACGGTGACGACCGGCGGACTGGCTACAGTCAGATTATTTGCTTAGTAGATGGAGCAAAAAATGCACCAGTGGAAGACCGTGCTAATAGGGTCTCACCAGACATTGATTTCTTGAGGTTGCGAAAATCACAATATCAAAGCCGCACTAGCAAGAATCTACTACGTCCAATTTGGCGTAGTGAACGCACGCCGTTCGGCGCCATACCGCTTAATCATTTCCTCAGGTACAAAGATTACATTCTTGCTATGTATCGCCGCATGAATGCGAACGGGGATCGCCTGACAGAGAACCGGAGAAAAGTCTTGTCACTAGAGAGAATCGCACAATGACTCATGCGCAAAGGATAGATAGTGCTCGTCTCGGTTGGATTCGAACCGCTTAATGGACGACCCCGGAGTTAACCCAACAGTGCTCGGACACTAAGCCCGGCAGGTTTCTTCATCGGCGCCTTGCAGGCGAAAGTAGCCTGTCCCTCTTGCCAAGCGCGCTTATGCCACGCCTATCTGCGCGATCGCCTCGAGGCTGTTCAAGTCAATAACCGTGATGGTATTGGCGATGCTACTGGCGACATAAGCGCGCTCTCCGTCCGGCGAAAAACTGGTGTGCGAAGAACCGAGTCCGGCCGCCACCAGGGCGGCGACTTTGCGCTCAGGTACATCGATGACGCTGATCCACGGATCGCCGAAATGAGTGGCGATCGCGTAACGGTTCCCGGGAGCCATGTCGAGGCCGTGCGGATAGGGTCCCACCCTTACCACTGCCACGCGCTTCCTACTCGGTAGGTCGACGATGCTCACCGAGTCTTCAAAAAAATTCGCTACCAAAAGAACTTTCCCGTCTGCCGTCAGCGTTGTCTGATGAGCCGCTTCACCGCTGGGAATCGTTACGATCACGCCAAACGTTTGCGCGTCCACCAATGAGATATCGTGCGAGCGTGAGTTGGCGATACAAACCATCGCATCGTCTGGCGTGACGATCGGATGTGACGGACCATCACCCACCGGTGTTTCAGCGAGCACCTTCTCCTCTTTCAGATCGATGCTCACCAGGAGATTGCGCGCCGTGTCCGGAATATAGGCCCGGCGCCCATCGTGGCTGATCGTCGAGGCGCTGGGCTGGCCGCCGACGGGCAAATTCACCGCGCGAACTTCCTCATCATCGTAGGCTACTGTTATCACGCCATTGCGTCCGGGCAGGATCACGGCACTGCCGTCTTCCGCCGCTGCCGGGAGGTTCGGACTTTCGCCAGTGGCGATCCGTCCGCGCAGCCGGAGCGTTCCACCGTCCAATCTGATCATGCTGTCGGTGCTGCGCTCGCACGCATAGACATGTCCCGAGCGCGGGTGCACTGCCAGGTGAGACGTCCCCTTGTTCACGCAGGTGCTCTCGGTCAATCGCTGCCGGGCTGCATCGAACATGAACACGGTGCGTTCGCGATCCACGGCATACAGCCGCTGCCCGTCCGGAGAGATGCCGATGTGGTGCACGCCGGGCCCGTTCCCCATTGGCTCCCAAGCGCTGCGTGTCGCGGACCACTCCCACTCACCGTCGCCGACCCGGGTAATCCTATGCGGAACGCCCGCTTCGACGAATCCCATGTAGGACCCGCGCGGGTTGGTATCAACAATCGCCCGCAAACGCGTCCCCGGATCGAGCTTGCGATACGTCTGGTAAAGCGTCGAAAACAGCTCCCCAGGCGCAATCGCGCGAAGATCCAATTCATATACAGTGCTCATAGAGACCTTTCTTCAGCCGTCGGATTCTGCGCAGAACTCGATGCCGGGAAATGAAATCATCAATCTCTCTTTAGCCTCTCTTTAGTATCCTGTCACGCAGGTTCACAGCAAATTTCATCGTCATTCCGGGGACGCTGGCATACCAGCGTGACCCGGAATCGAAAATATTCGAATACCCCTGAATGCGGCTTTAACCGGAATTAGAAATCCTCACCGCCGATTGGATCGAGTTGGAGCCTTTGTTTTTTTAGTCTTGGCCAAAAAACTGGCGATTGACATCGTTTTGGTTGTAGGCCTCTCTCATTATTTTACTCTTTCCGGCGCAACTCCAGCCGACATAATGATCGGACGTCCATGCGAGCACAACGGCGGCAAGGCGTCTGTCGCCGTCCGGCGCTTTAGGTGTATCCGCTAGATCCATTAGCTCTGTAGCGGGTAGGCAGGGTCGAACCACGCCAACTTACCACAACTTAATTGGCGCGGGAATTCAGGAATTCAAGTTCAGAACGTCTGGTCGAACCCGAACGGGTAACCAAAATCCTCGGGGAGATTGACATCACTAGCACCGCAGCGGATAAATCATAATCGATGTTCCACGGTCGGTCCGTCACGGAAAAAAAATGGAGGTGCTTTATGAAAAAAAGTCAGTTCGTTTCTACGCTTGTTACCCTGCTGATCTTTGCTTCATCCGCCATAGCGCAGGATAAGCGCCATGATAACACCTTGGTGAAATTCAAGGGAGGAATCGGGGCTATCCCGATCTCGAACGTTGCCGTAGACGCAACTACAGGCGCTATTACTGTCAATCGAAACATGGTCCGCGGGGTCAATTCTCCTGGTCAGATCTGGACGATCAAAGACCTAGAGGCGAGGATAAGACTCAATGGGGACATCAAGGTCGAAGGAAACGGGTTAGTGCTAGCTGGCGGCAATAGTATCGGAAGGGCAACAGGACAGAGCGTTTTTGCCACTCTGTTTTGTGGAACCATAGAGCACAGTACTACGACCACGGGCGTTCCCCTTGCGACCGACGGCGACTTCAAAATCGACGACGTGCTTGTGCCGACACCGCCGACTGATTGCGCGGATCCTGTGCTCCTCATCCGCACCGCCGGCAGCGGCAACTGGTTTGCCGCCGGCATTCCCGACCTCGATTAGCCCTGGCCGCTGTGGTTCGTCAACGCTGTCAGCTCACGCGTTCCCAATTGCGTGAGCTGACAATGAACGAGAGCGGTAGGCGGGTCGAACCACGCCAACTTACCCACAACCTGAGCGATCGCGTTCCATAAGCGCATTTTTGAACCTAAGAGGCTCATTTCGACGGTAAAATGGCTGCTGTAAGCCTCGCCAGATTCTCGTAACGCATTG
>DASUVS010000318.1:0-3602 GCA_036378835.1 Binatia bacterium
GAGATAAGTATCATTGAAGTTCACGTGCGAAGTCACGCGCTTTTTCATATCATCCCTCGTTGCTGCTGATTGTGGACATCAGCGGTGCGTTCCGCCCCGCAGGCTTCTATCTTCCTTCGAATTCGCTGCACGCGCTGCCCCTTTGGGCCCGATAGTCCGTCCTTCGATCGTCTATATCGATTGTCACTAGCGATACCGTTAAATATTGTGGGATCTGCTGAATGTCGTGGGCTAGAATCCCATTGTCCATGCGGGCTCTTTCTAAGTTACATAGAGAAGTACTTATTTCCTAAAGAGAATCAGAAGTTATGAGATGCACCCAAAAAAATGAGTAGTTGCCTTCTATGCGGCATTGCTCTTGCGCTAATCCCATTCTAGCGGTCTCGCTCTGGTGTGCAGCTGCGACCAGAAATGATCGGCATCTCCCTAAGCGGTGATAGCGGAAGCTTATATCGATATTAAAAACCGGGAAGGAGCACGCGTTATTTGGAGCGCGATATTCATCTCGTAGGGGTAGCGGTCGTCGGAAGCAAATACGAAATTGTTGCCATCAATAAAGTGTTTTGCGAAAAAATTGGTTACGAGAAAGCCGATCTAGCAGGAGCAAGCTTGATCGATATCGTTACTCCTGCCGAACAGGAGAAATGTAAGCGGTTACTGGTAGAAGCCGGCAAAGGCAAAGACGCAGCGTATAACTCGGAAATGCATTTCGTCGCGAGAAACGGAGAAACAGTTGGCACCAAAGTCACCGTCACAACCGCTGGCGACCCGAGCGAAACCGCAAATATTTTGCTAACTATTGAAGATTTCGACCAGCCGTGCGCTCGCAAAACATCAACCCACACAGGCGGGTTAACTCGGATGGAAAAATCGGCCGAAATCTTCATGCATGAACTCCGGAATCAGATGCACGGCATTTCGCTTCTGACTCGCCTGATCGAGCAAGAAAGCACCCGGCGCGGCCTGCTCGAGGACGATCCATTGGTAATTCTTCACCAAGATCTAAAACTGCGCATCAAGGATGTAGGTACCTTACTGCAGGACCTTAGCCATCTCGGCGAATCGATGAAGCTTAAACTTCAGCCGACTGACTTCGCTAAATTCGTGACTGGATTGCTTAGCTCTGATCAGGCCTCCCAAATGGCGCAGCAAATTCGCATTGACTGTGACATAGCCGCCGATCTGCCGCTAATACAACTCGACCGGCGCAGATTTAAACAAGCATGGCTCAACCTCTTCAAGAACGCGGTGGAAGCCATGCCATCCGGGGGTACGATCACAGTTCGGCTTTACAGCTCGGAGGCTTATGCATGTTTAGAGATCTCGGACACCGGAACTGGCGTTCCCGACGGCATTGACATTTTCGAGCCGTTTACGACCACGAAAGCGCAAGGAACCGGCTTGGGATTGGGCATCGTGCGCGAGATTGTTTCAGCGCACGGCGGTGTCGTTTCGTATCGAAGCACGCCGCAAACAGGCGCGAGCTTTATAGTTTCTTTGCCGCTGGGGGCGAGCAAAAGCGATTGCGAAAAAAGCTAAAATATATTAACCCAGGGCAGAAGCGCTCCACTTTAGCTCGTCGGCAGGGCGTTTCTAAGGAGTTCCGGGGTGAAGCCAAACGAGATGATGCATCATTCATCTCGCACGAAGAAAAGTTTCTGACCGCAATTCCTCCGGTACTTGAAAGGCTCCGCCAATCAAAGTCGGTAGCGGCCAAATGCATGGAGATGCAAACCATGAACAGATATCTTGCTGAACTACTCGGCACGTTTGTGCTGGTCTTTGCCAGTTGTGGCAGCGCAGTTTTGGCAGGAGATAAAATCGGCTTTCTCGGCATCTCGTTCGCCTTCGGCCTGTCGCTTCTCGCAATGGTCTATGCCATCGGACCGATTTCCGGGTGCCATATAAATCCTGCCGTGACCGTCGGATTGCTTCTGAGCAAAAAGATCGATCCAAAGTCTGCAGGCGGGTATATCGCAGCCCAGATCGTCGGTGCAATATTGGCTGCGGCAATTTTGTTAGTCATCGCCCAAGGGGCGCCGGGCGGTTATGATCCGTCGGTCGCAGGTTTCGCCGCCAATGGTTACGGTGAGCACTCGCCAGGCAAGTACAGCCTCTTGTCGGCTTTTTTGGTGGAAGTCGTCCTGACGTTTTTTCTGGTTTACACCGTTCTCGGAGCCACCGATATCCGAACGCCTGTTGGTTTCGCGGGAGTAGCCATCGGCTTGGTCCTGACACTTATCCACTTAGTCGGTATTCCCGTAACTAACACCTCGGTCAATCCAGCGCGCAGTATCGGACCCGCCGTTTTCGTCGGTGGTTGGGCGTTGAGCCAACTATGGCTTTTTATTATTGCGCCGATCATTGGTGCAGTGATCGCTGCAGGGCTCTATGCAGCGACTCATAAGCCGTCTGAGGTCATTAGCGCGAGGGAAGCGGAGCGAGCGCTGGCAGCGGAGCAGGCCGCACGGAAGTCGGCTTAGGCCGAACAGAACGAAAATCGTTTCTGCGCCAATACGTGATTCCTATTTGATGGGATTGTGAGCGGTGACGTGACAACCATTAACAAGCGATGCGAGGATTGCTTCAAGCAACTAGAGAACAGAAATGGAGGGAACTATGCTTAAACAAATTTTCACGCTTTCGGCGGTAGGGTTGATCGCTTTTTATCTTTCGGGATGCCAAGCCATCACCGGTGAAAGCTTAGGACAGAACATTGATGACACGACTATTACAACGTCGGTCAAATCCAAGCTGGCTGTCGATAAAGCCAGCTCCATGACAAGAGTCGGCGTTGAAACCACACGGGGTACCGTGCAATTGACCGGAGTTGTGGATAGCCAAGCGACAAAAAACAAAGCGGCCGAAATAGCGCAGAGCGTCGACGGCGTCAAGAACGTCGTCAACAATCTGCAGATTCAGTCCAAGTAACCTGTAGCTAGGTGAACCATGGATCTTGCACAGGCGCCCTGATAGGCTGGATCTCTCTACGCTCGCAATCGTATTTTCCCTTGTCGCGGCTGAGGTAAGTATTCTACCTAGCTAGCCGTTAAATCCTAATGATTGAAAGTGCCTAGGCACCGTCGCGGTCCCGCACGCCGACAGCACGATAGAATTACGGTGGCGCATCGGCTCGTGATCACGCCGTGGCGAATCAGATCGGCACCAAACCCCCTCGAGTTCCGTATATAACAGTCTGAATATAGCAGTCTAACAGGAGGTAGTGGTCGTGATCTTCATCGGTCTTTTGATCGGCGCGCTAGCAGCGGCCGTGCCGGTTGCAGCGGTGGCAGCTTCGGTCACCGCGCTGAAGCTTGAAACGCAAGTGGTAAAAGGGGACTGGGAGGAGATCTTGAAGCGGGGAACTATCCGCGTTGCCGTTCCTTATAGCCGAACCTTGTTTTTCAACGATCGCGGCAACCAAATGGGATTGACAGCGGAGATCATCCGTGAATTCGAGCAATGGCTGAAGAAAAAATACCCGAAGCGTTCCCGGCCTATTACCGTCCTTGCAATACCGACGACTCGCGACAAGCTGTTCGGCAAGCTGCGCAACGGCTATGCGGAGATTGCTGCGGGGAACCTGACGATTACCGCGGAGC
>DASUVS010000319.1:0-13790 GCA_036378835.1 Binatia bacterium
GACAAGCCGCGCGGCCATGCGCGCTACCTCTTTTCTCATCTCCTGAGTGCCCATCGGTAAGAGCACGGGCAAGTTTAACCCGCCTTTTACAAATGCCTGCAGCTGCCGTCGGCAATCATCCGCAGTGCCAGCGATTGAGTGGGCAAACACCACATCATCACTGATATATTTCTTCGCCGCATCCCAATCTCGTTCGCCCACCGCTGCCGCTAATCCCTCCTGATCGACTTTGCCGCCCCCGAGCCGAATATTCTCGGCGTGGTGAGTGTTGCGAAAAATATATGCGAGAAAAAGCTTGTTGGCATCGATTGCCTCACGCGCATTTCCTGCAACCGCGGCGGTAATAAAACCCGCCACATCTAGGTGAGTAATCAATTTGCCAGCTTTCGTCGCGCCGGTTCGGATTTCGTCAATGCAACGCGCAATATATGCCGGCGAGCACCCGCCCGAGAGCAAGACGCCATCGCCGATTTCGCCCGCTAGCTGGAGCATCCGCGGGCGCACCGCAGTGACATACATCGGAATCGGCGTCGACGGCACGAATCCCATTTTGGGGCCGCGCAGTCGGAACATGTCGCCCTGATAATCAACGGTGTCACCGTTTAACAATCGACGAAGGATATCGACGTATTCACGCATCGTTTTCAGGGGGCGGGGCGACTCGATGCCGGCTTCTTTTAGTGCGGCAGCATTTCCTGTCCCGGGGCTGGCAATCACCCTCCCTGGCGCAAATTCCTCCATCGTCGCCAGCGCCATGGCGGAGATGATCGGCGCGCGTGAGTACGGACTCATAGGCGCCGGAGCGACCTTAATCCGCTGCGTCGAGGCAAGCAGAGCCATTGATGTCGTCAACGAATCTCTGAAGCAGAGATGGTCTGACATCCAAAGCGACTCTATTCGAGTCTCTTCGGCAAGACGGGCCAGCTCGATCATCTCCTGAACTGAATAAAATCCGTCAAAGCATAAGCCCAAACGCATAAAGCCCTCTTTCTAATCTTGACGCGGGTCTCATAGATTTCGCCTGGAAATGTGAGACATCGGAGCAGCCGCAGGCTATTCTTACAATCGTGTTAGAACCCATTGCGCAAAATCGCCGCTACGTTTGCTGGCCCGGCATCCGCCAGTCCCATTTTCTCCAAAGTTAAACCTTCTCTCGAGTAGTCGACTCCATTAGCCACCGAAGCTAGCGTAATTAGCGAATTCATCACCGGGGTTTCGATACCAACCAGCCGGCCAATTTCGGCCATCGGCACCAAGCCGTAACCGACATCTTCATGAAGGTAACGATGATTGAGATCAGCCGGAGACTTGATCTTAAAGTTAGGTTCGCTTTCATGAATCGCGCGATAGACTGAACCGCTGGCCTGTGCTTCAGACGTAGTGAGCCCTGCTTGATAAAAGATATTGATAAATGGCATCGGTTTAAGCCCGAGGCGGTTAACAATCTGCAAGCGCTCCTTATCGATCTTCTCGATCCAAGCCGCGATGGCCGGGGTTATTCCTTCGCGATAATACAAAAAGTTACCGCCGGTTTTTTCGATCCAGCCAACGTTGCCGAGCATTCCGGCCGGATGCATGATGGCGTTGATGTTCGACAAACCGGTTTCAAGCACGTTCTGAGCAACTGTGACATTGGGGTAAATACTCTGGATTTCGCAGACCAAATCGTCGTTTTCCCGCGCCGGAAAAGCGGCACAGCGGAGATTCGTCGTCCGGCGATAGATTTCGACGTGGGCCGGTTTTATCATCCGGCAAATATACGTCAGAGTTACGGTTTCGCACAGTCTGACGGCCGCCTTGTTGCCGGCGCAACGCAAAACATGGGCAAAATGCAGCGAGCCTCCGGTATGGCCGGGATTTAAGAGAATACGTTGGCCATCCCGCAGATGCGCCGCCATGCTTCGCGCCAGATACTCATGCGCAACCGCCGGCGCTGCAACAATAATCAGATCGACCCCATCGATAACCGGCACGATGTGCGGGCTGTGAAAATAGGGCGCGGCAAATTTTTCCTCGCCAGCTTCCCAAACCGTGATGCCACCCTGCTTGATAATCGGCAGCAGAGTCGCATCGGACCGGGAAAACAGCCGAACTTCATAGCCGCGCAGCGTCAAATCAGCCGCCGCCGCACACCCGCCGTTGCCGGCGCCGAGGACCGCTACTTTACGAACTGCCATAGTAAGCGAGAAAAGTTTGCAACGCTAACGATCTTTTACGATGACAGCGGATAACGCTATTCGTGTTCGCCGGTGTTCGTGCTCGGTCGGCTTTAGGTGTGACGTTTTCACGGATACGAATTCGGTTGGCCGCTACGCCTTGATCCGGTAGTGTTCCAGTTTATCTTCATCCACTTCGATACCGAGCCCTGGTTTGGGTGAAACGATGATATCGCCATTGTCGAACGCGAAGGGCTCGCTGATGATATCGTCCTGGTAATAAATTCCCGCGATCCCTTTCTTCGCCTTCTCCTTAGGGGAAGAAACCGGGACGACACAAGCGTAAGTAACAACTCCCGTGGATGCGGCCAAGTGCAGATTGGCTGCGTTACCCACTCCAGTCTCCACAGATCCATTTATATTGCAGGGCAATCCTGCCGCTTCAGCAACCGCCGCGACCTTTTTAGCTTTGAACATCCCGCCCGGCTTGGTGGTGTAAATCGATATAATATCGGCAGCCTTTCTGTAAACAATCTCGAGCACGTCTTGCGCTGTCCAGGCGCTTTCATCTGCCATGATCGGTGTGTTGACGCGGTGCGCCACCTCGGCCATGTGATCGATACCTTCCACCGGTTGCTCCATGTAAAAGAGATCGTACTCTTCCATGGCTTCGATTATTCTAACTGCGGCCTTCGCGGTAGGATAACCCTGGTTGGCATCGACACAGATATGCAAATCGGGACCGATGGCTTTTCTGATCTGCTTAACCAGTTCGACATCCCGCTTCTGATCGACGCCGCCTTTGAGTTTGATTGTCCGGACACCTTCGGCTTTGGCCTCAACCGCTTCGTCTACCGCCTTATCGATTTCCATCAGCCCAAGACTATGCGCGATGCTCACCCGTTCGCGAAAGCAACCGCCGAGCAGCTGGTACGCAGGAACGTTCAGAGCCTTGCCGACGACGTCGTAAAGCGCGGCGTCGATGGCCGCTTTACAGTAAGGATATCCTTTCACCGCTTTGTCCATGAGAGAATGGATTGCTTCGAAGCAGCTCGGATCTTGGCCTTTTAATGCCGGCGCAAGAATATCATTGATGATGTGCATCGTGCTCTGCGGCGTTTCCCCAAAATACCTGCCATAATCGCCGCCCCAGTCCTTCAGCACCGGCGCTTCACCTAGGCCGATCGGACCATCCTCTGTATGCAATTTCACGATCACATAGACACCGATGGGAGTCGTCAAACTGGCCCATTGATGCACCCTGCGCGTCGGCAGCCGAATCGGGATAGTCTCGATGGAGCTAATCTTCATGCGTCTCAACCGACTGTTAATAGCGTGTCGGCCGGTGTGTAGTCCGACAACAACTCGCAACTTGTTTGCGAAACGCAGAACATATCCTTGTTTTGCATGCCGAATCGACCGGGAATATAAACTAGCGGTTCGAACGCCCCCACCATTCCGGGTTCGACGATCGCGTCCCCATAACGGCCCATGTAGGGCTCTTCGTGGAGATGCAGGCCGATGCCATGGGCGACAAAGCTAATGGGCTCGAACCCCAACTCGCTAAATTTGGCAAGAAACGTTTGATAAATTTCTCTGCAGCGAGCGCCGGGCTTGATCATATCCATTACCAGATACTTGCATTCGATCAGGTTCGCCCAGATCTTCTCCTGTTCAGACGTTGCTCGCCCGACGGCCGCTGTGCGGCACACTCCGGCCAGATAACCGTTCTTTTGGCCAAAGATTTCCATGCGAATCAAATCGCCTTTCTGCAGCGTGCGTTCAGTGGGTCCAACGTTAGGAAACTGGCTGCGTTCGCCGGAAGCAATGATCATGAGCTTATAATTTTCTGCACCCCCGGCAAACAGCTCTGTCAATAGTCGGCCCGCCAGCTCCAGCTCGCTGATACCGGGTTTGGCCTGCATCAAGGTATCGCCGATCGCCTTATCCGTCAGCTTGCTGAGCGATCGCAGCAGCGAAAGCTCGCCGCTTGTTTTTATCTGGCGCGCTTTATTAAAGATCGCATCGCCGGGATTCCATTCAGCGTCAGGAAGAAATCTCTGCAGGATAGCGAAATCTTTGGCGGGTAAATATTCCATCTCGATGGCGAGATTGCCTCTGGCGAGATCAAGATCTCTCAAGGTCTCGGCGAGTTTCTCCATCGGATCATCGCTGAACTCGCGATAGATGCGCAGATCATCAATGCCCGCATGGGCTTTGACTGTGGTCGCTTCCATATCGATTGCGACCATTGAAACCCGAGCATCGGCGGTAACGACACAGATTGCATGGCGCCAGCGCATCAAAGATTGCGAGGGCACGACGAAGCCGGAGACATAGGTCACGTTCTCGGGAGAGATTGCGATGAGCGCGTCCAATCCCTGGTCGACGATGCGCTGTTTCAGACGAACGATGATTTCTTGATCCATGATCGCGGTTCGAATGTTCGAGACTCTAAATTAAGTGGAGTGCTATGAATGCCCCGGAGAATAGCTGCTGTTATCTGGAGCGTCAAGAAGAAGAGCCGAGTGCTCGGCGTCAAGCCGGATATTTCGGCGAGCGCTGAGAGGGCCAACCAGGTATGCTCAAGGACCTTCAGACAAAGCCGGCGAAATGATCGAGCGAAACTTTCCTGTCCGCCACCGCCGAGCCGACGGCTTGGAGATCGGGTATATGCTCGACCGAGTCAAGTTGCTGCACATCCTTGGGCTCGACGTCCGGAAGCCCGAGACTCGTCAAACCGTGCCGCGTCAACTCGGCATTGTATCGCAGGTAGGTAAAAAGCCGTGGTTGAACTGGGCCTTTGGTACCGATCAAATCACCGACTTCGCGATCGAGCGGATCTCCGGCAAGGCATTTACCAAACACCCTGCACAGAAAATCCTGCTCGTTCAGCGCCGCCGCCATCAAAGCCGAGGGTATGGAGCTGGCGTTGTAAAGCACGTTCATTTCATCGGGTCTCAGGTCGGCGTTTGCATCCGGGCTAGTTCCGGTCCCGACTGAAACAAGCAACAGATTGTTTTCGCCCACGGGCCAGTTCAGGTTGAATGCTTCCATGCTTGCCATGAGAAAGGCCTGGAACGCCGGGTTGTTGTACATCGTAATGCCGCCATCGACAAAGATGAACTCCTTAGGGCCGACACGCACCACTTCGGGCGGGAAATAGGTCGGCGCGGCGGTACTGGCACGAACCAGCTGCCAGAGCGGCAAATCAAGATTGCAATCCGCGCGAGCGCAATCATTGTATTTGGCTCGTGGATTATTGGATATCGGCCACGGCGAATCCGTCGAGGCATTGCGCATGACCATCATCAGCAATGCACCTAACTTTTCGCTCCCCAGCGTCGTCTCGGCGCCGAACTCCTGGCGCAGCCGAGCAGAGAGTTTTTGATCTTCGAACTTGTGCCGGTAGTAACGATTCAGCAGCGACGCTCTATCGAACATCTCCCGGCCGTTTTGCAGGTAGAAGTCACGAATTCGATCGACGCTCATCCGCCACGAGAGACAAGCGGCGATAATCGCGCCGGTGCTGGTGCCGGCAAAGAAATCGAAATAATCCGCGAGAACAAAATCGTTCCCCCGCCCCAACTTGTCGCGCAGCATCCTTTCTATCTTCGCCAGCACTTCGACGCTCAGGATGCCGCGGATGCCGCCGCCGTCGAGCGCCAGTATTTTTTTCGGTCCATTGATTTCGATCTTATCTGCCAAGCTCATAGCCGACCTCTCGTCACCACAGAGTCGTTGTGTCGATCACATACACCCTGCCTGAATACTGCTGCACGGTCTCAAACATATGCTGGGTTCCGCCCGGACCGTCGCCCCCTTTGCGATTCCAAAGGCAAACAAAGCGCACCTTCTCCGGCCCCCATGCCAGCGAGGTGTAGAGCTGCCAAAGGTTTAGGCGCGCGAAAGGATCTACTCCTGGCGGTAAACCGCCAAGCACTTCGGGCATGACCAAGACTGTGCAATTGGGATGAGATTTTACTTTGAAATAGCGTTCCGTCCAGTTGCCCGGAGCGAAGGAGACCGACTTCTGCAAAAACGTCGGCTCGTCGAAGGCTATCCGTAATTCAAGTTTGAGTCCGCGCTCAAGCGCCGCTTCGGCAAACAACAAATCTCCGCCGCATGCGCCGCCGCAGAGGGCTACATCGTCCGCCCCGGCGTTCAACTTTTCCAGCGCAGCCGCTATCGCCGCTGCGGCGATCTTTTCTTTATCGGCAGGAAAGCGCGGTTCAGGCCGATCCGGAGCATCGATCATATGACCACTGAACAGCACAACCTGTTGTGGCGTCCAGGTCTTATCTGGTGGATTGAGCCGGCTCAACGCGCGATCCAGAATCGCCACTCCAGCTTCAACTTGCGCCGGACGAAAACCCAGGAGTCTCAGCAACTCGAGCTGCTGGCGCGACGAATTGAGTTTGAACCAATCTTTATCGGCCACCGCAACGGCGTTTTTGTATGCCGCATCGATCGCCTGTCTCGCGCCCACCAAAACTTCCAATTCGGCTAGACTGATGCGCGCCCAATAATCTTTGGGGTTCCTCTCGAGAGCGCCACGGATGGCCCAACGCACTCCGCCCTCCATTTCCGCGCGCACGTCGGCTTTCACGTCGTCTGCCGCCGACAAGTGAGCCAGCAGATGCAGCAAGGTTATGGCGTTGATTCCGGAGTAGTAATGCGCGGGATCTTTGCGAAATCCGGTGGCGTATGCGTTGATGGCTTCGTGCAGAATTCCAGTTTCGATCTCCGCTTCCCGGCGCATGTCCCCGACAGCTCGTTGGTCCTGTTTCCAGCAATCCACCCAGCCATCTTTTTCTACGCGCCCGCGCATCGCCCAGCTTTCAGCATCTTCGGGAAATTCGTTGATCAGATCTTCAATGCATTCTTTGGCATCGTCATATTTCTTTAGTCGGCCCAGTACTAGGCACTTCTGGCGGCGAGTCTCCAAATCCCTAGGCCGGATCGCCAGCGCCTCTTCATACTGCGCGAGAGCGAATTTGAATTGGCCAAGCGAAAGGAGCGCCCGGCCGGCTTTTTGGAGCGCCTCGACATGAAACACACGAGTCGGCGCCTCGCCGGCCAATACTAAGATATCTCCGGGACGATTGCCCCTCCTGGCTATTTCTATTCGGTCCGCCCAATTTTCATATTGTTCCCAAAACTCTTTGGCTTCTTCGATCCGCAGAGACTTCCAATCAGGCTCTTCCAAGTAGGGTAGCAGATGATAAACCGGGCTCACCTTGCGTCCATACCAAGCATTGATCGTCTGAGTCGCGACCTCGGTAAGCCTTTTCTTGTCATCCTCCAGGTACTGCGGATCCGGAACCGCCGCGGCCGACTTAATGGCAATTCGGTACCGGAGTGAACGTTCAGTAAGAAGATCGAAGGGCATTTGATCGCGCCGGCAGGTGATCTGAATCACGCCCCGCTTTCTAAGCGCGTGGCGCACTCCAAGCTCGTACCAGACGTTGGGATTGTCGATGGACAAGTCGGCAACCACCAGATCCGCGAGCAGCAGTTCCTGGAACATGTCCGTGCGAATATTGCCGGCGCGCATCTCTTCATCGGCGCGAAAAACTTCGAATCCCGCGGCCTCCAAAGCCGGCTTGATCAACTCCCCGAACACAGCATTGAAGTCGATATCTTCCTTGATGCCAAAGGGCATCGCGACAAATGCATGGTGCGCCATATCGTTTCACCTCGTCCGCGGCGGTATGCGATGTCGGCCCAGTACTGCACGCGCCTGCTTGCGTGCGCGTGTCCATCTTCGCTCCAACATTCCGGCGTAACTGGAAGAAATCCCTCAGTTTAGATAAAGGTTCTCAACCAGCCCGTCAGTATAGCCTTTTTGATAGAGAAACGCCCGCCAATTCCAACAACATGACTCAAGGCAACCCAGGCTCAAGTAGCATGACGCGATCGGCGAGAGAGCGATAATTTAGGATTTCCCGCAAATTCTGTATCCACTGCATATGACAACTGGTTTTACCTACCTACACGATCAATGGAGAGGCAACCGGTCGGGAGTGGAGGGGAAACGAGAAATTTGCGCTTGGCTTTCCAGCAAAAAGTTGCTAACTAATTCAGATTCCAACTTGGAGGTTACAGTGAACAGGAAAGAGCTCGAAATGCGCATTTGGGGCAAGACGATAGCGTCTGCAAAAAAGAAAGGAATTATCTCGGAAGAGGAAGCGCAGTTTTTGTTAGATGAATATCTTAAAGAATTTAAGGTCAAAAATGGTTGGGATGGCGTAAGTCATTTTATCCCCAGGGTCTTTTGAATCTCGAAGCCTCAGTCAGATGCCATATTTGCGAACAAAATTCTCAGTGTTCGCTTTGTTGATGACTTCTCCGAAATTTGCTGCTAGTACCGCGCGCTGTTACGGTTTTCAGATCGAGTAAACGTTTGGTTCGGTAATCTTCGGTTCTGCTTTCAGCCGTCGAAAGCACGCGTTTAGTTAGAGCCGACAGTTCTAAGCCGCGGGTCGTTGTTTGTTCCAACTTAACCGCTGGATCGCCTGATTGCTTTGTCTCGATCGCAGACTTCCCTAATCGCTTGCATGGCACTCTACTGCGCCTACTGGTTCTCCCCCGCGCGGGATTGTTGAATCGCCTCAACAATCGCATCGGCTTCGAGACCCAGTTCCAGGGTCTCGATCAGGTCACTGTAACGATCCGGATCGATAATCGCCTTCATTTCCGGTTCGAACACGTGATACACCGGCAAATCCAACTCGACGCCGCCGAGCGGCCCGGCATAGGTTGGGTCGCCCCGGGTCATGGTTTCGAACTGAACGCGCGCCGCATCGACGTTGGGCGCGCCGAGCAGCACAACCAGATCATTCTTACCGTATTCCTCTGCGAGTTGTTTGACTCGACCTTGAACCTCAAGGTCCACCGCGCCGGCCGCGGTTCAAACAAAGCACTGAGTGGTGGCGTAAACTACCTGGGCGCCCAGATTTTCGATCGCCTGTTCGATGGTGTGGGCGGGTACCCCATCGCGTTCCCCGAGAATTGCGATTTTTTTGCCGCGAAGCTCCATTAAAGTTTCCTCTCAATCCCATTTAACTTGACGTTCAGCCCTCGTATCCTTGCAGTTCCAGCGTCACTGACGTCGCATTTCATCTGTAATTACTGCTGTTCCAAAATAACCGACGTGCCCGTTTGATCTCGGTGATTACTGTCGCTCCAACATCACTGACATGCCATCACTTAGTTGAGTCATCTGCCCCAAGAATAAGCTAGCCCGGGCAAAAAGGAAACAGCGCTTGAATTGCCCATGAGTCAATTCCTGAACTGCGTGCGGCACATAAGCCAGCGCCGAGGCGATATGCCCCTGGGTTGGCGCATAGCCGGGCAATCCCTTTTCCTTCATGAACAGCGCAAGATCGCTTTTTGCCAGCTTGCCCGCCTTGACCAGGACCGCCCCGAGCATCCGGTAATTTCGTTCGGCAACGTCGCCGCCGTTGGCGGGCAACGTGATCTCTGGGTTGTGCAATTCAGTGACAAATTTATCGATCGCCGGCACGCCCAACTCGAGCCGGTTCAACGGATCGACAACCAATGATTTAAGCTGCTGGTCCAATGAAGCGCCCGCCGACACTGGATGACGCCCGACGCCGGCCAGATTGATAATCGGGCTTTTACCATCGTCCCGGCCGACCCAAACCGCAACCGCCGCCTGCATGTCTTCCAGCACCGGTATTTTTTTTTCAAGATGGTAAAGAAATTTCATGCCGAGCTTGGGCAGAGACGATCCGCCCACAACAACGATGTTTTCAGCGACCCCGCTTTGCACGAGCGCGGCGGCGGTAACCATCGCCGGAATCGGCGCGGCGCAAAAATCTTTGATATCGAAACCCGAGGCCATGTCGCAGCCGGAAAATTCGGCAATCGCTTTGGCTAGATTACCGCCGCCGCGCTGATAACGGTCGCCGACGGCCTCCTCCGAACAGCCCAAAACAAAATCGACATCTTGCTTCTTGAGGCTCGGGTTTCCACCGAAGATTTCCTGAAGCGACAAAGCCGCCGATACCTTGCCGCAGAGGTTCTCCAACAATACTGTCGCCGATAGCGACTCATCTTCGTGATGCCCGTCGGCGATAAATCCGACCGGTTCAAAGTCGCTGCCCGCAAACAGCGGCAGGCCGCCGTCTTGCGCGATCACGGTTTTCAATTTGGTTGAATCAACGACATTGGGCGTAGCGCTTACTAGAGACCTGCAAATGGGAAGCTGCCGCAAAGGCTCGACGGTTTCCTCCCAGAAATGGTCGAGCAAGGCAACATGCTTGAACGGATCCGCCAGCGCAATCAGGGCGAGAAACAATTTTTCATCGACGATGCTGCCAAAAGATTTTCGTTCCTCACTGAGTGCCGCAAATTGATCGAACCAGGGCCGGCTGACCGAAGATAATTTCTCAGGCGCTTGCTGACCGATGAAAACCTGATTGGGCAAGTAAGCCTGCGCTTGTTGAAAGGATCTAAGATTCCGGTTCAAGTCTGCGAGACGCGCCGGATTGGCGGAAATTTCCCGGTGCGGTTTTGAACCATAACGAGTCAGACCCGGGGTGTGGATCAGGACGCTGGAGGCGGCTTTGATTACGGGTACAAAATTAGACATGGTGCTCTTAGGGTGTATCGACTATGACCCTGCCGATCAAGAGGCGAGCCTCGATAAGAAACGATAACAGACCATGACTGCCGTCACGAATGATTGTTCCGGGCTATCAGCGTGGTGAAAAATGTGTTTGGCAGGCTGCTCAAAAATACCGTAGAGCGCAACAACGCCTATAAGTCTTTTTCCGCAGCTTGCTAGTAGGCATTGCAGATCCAGGACTCCTTGCCCCAATTATCGACGCCGCCGATTATCATATCTCGCGCGTCAAAGGTTAGCTTGCCCTGAGCCTGCGCCACGGGCGCGCCCGGATAACTGAGAATTTGAACCTGATCGTATGGGCCGACCAGTCGTTCCGCTTCGGGCAGCTCCAACCAGCGGTCGCGGCTCCCGGTGCTTACCACGGCATCGGCTTCCGGAACATAGAACAACAGCGGCGAATCGACGCCGTCCTTGCCCCCATACTCATAGCTTACCAGCACTGTGGCAATGCCGCGTCGCTCGCACGCTCGCACGGTCAGCATCACGTCGACGAAGGCGTTACCGGAACCTAGCCAGGTTACGACCGCCCCCTGCGCGCCGAGGGTCACCGCCAGTTGTGCGGCATTTTGCGCAATCACTTCCTTGCCATGAAAAGTCTCATAACGGATGCGCTGCAAGATCATCCCGCCGAAATTCAAGCGCCGCCCGTGATCACGGTAAAGCGCGAACATCAGAGGATGGTTTTGCCAGTCCCAGGTAATCGGAAAGTAACCGATGCCCCGGGTGGCATTGACTGCCATGGCGCAGTCAAGCAACTCGTTGGGATGAACCACGGTCGAGAGCGATTCGCGTATTGGCAACCCGTAATAGCTCACGCCCGAGTGAACATGATGATCGTCGGTCAAACACCCTTGAACTAAGACGATGTTGGGCAAATCCGGATGCCCCTGGCTGAGATCGAAAACCTCTAGGTTCGTGGCATCGCTGCCGATGGTCGCCTCGGCGAGACGGCGGGCAACTTGGAATTCTGCCTTTTGAATCGCCGTGTGCGCATCGAGCTCCGAAAGCCCATCGCGCAGCTTCATGATCAACACCAGATGCAAAAGGCCGCCGAATTTTGACGCCGCGGCGCCTGCCCCCCAGGTATCGAGCAGAGCGCTGCGCTGCACGCCCAGTCCGGCTCTAACGGTCCCCTCGTACGCCGCAGTGGCGATCACGGTCATGCCGGATAAGCGATGAGTGCGGCCGGAGCCGACGGCTTGCACCGGTCCGAGTATCCCCGGAAACACCTGACCATTGCCGCTTGATTTCACCCGGGGCTCAACGATGTCGCGGATACCGGTGATGCGCACCTTGTCGCCGGGACAAACCACAGCCAAGGATGCCTCCGCGATTCGCCGATCACCCAGGATCGTTTCCCGCAACGCCGGTTGATCGACCTCCAGCCTTCCGGCTCGGTATTCGAACTTCCGGCCTAGACGAATCTCGGTCACCGGATAATCAGCCAGTTCGAGCCGCATGCTTGCTTACCCGCTCACCGCCATATCCGGAGTAAATACCGTCGGTCCCGTGACTTCGGCTTCGAGCGCTTTCAAGGCGGTCTGAACGATCTCTCGGCGCAGGCGCGCATCGAGATCCTGTGGCAGGTTCGGATCGCCGCAAGGGTGAGGTATGCTGACGCCTTTAACGATGCGATTGGCTCGCACCTGCTCGGCCACCGGATACATCGCGCTGACCAGGGCTACGGGAAGTCCCGCCTTCTCGAGTTCTTTGCTCATCACAGCGCCGCTGCGACTACAAGTCCCTCACGTGGCGACGAAGAGCACGCCCTCGACGTTGTCCTTTTTGAGATCGGCCGCGATTTCTTTGCCGACGCGGCGCATCACCGCCGGGGAGCCTTGATTGCCCGGGATAACGTAATAGGCCGGGTACAGTTTGCCGGCGCCGATCACCCCTTCGGCTTCCAACGACCTGAGCGCGTCCAGCGGCACGCCATAGTGCGGATTTTTGTTCATGTAGGCGACATTATAGCCGCCGTGCACCGCTTCCCATTTTCCCGGTTCGAGCTCTTTGAGCTCGGCAATGTTGTATTTACGCCAATGGGTGTTGCGGTAGGTTTTGAATCGATCCGGATTGCCCCAGGGCACGACACCGCTGGTGGTGATGACGGCGATGTTGCGGGCTTTTAAATCATCGAGAGGCGGAGCCGGCGCGATATCGTCCCACTCTTCCATCGGTATTTCAGTAGTGAACGGCTCTTGGTTGATCTTTTTGAGCAACATATCGATGGCGCGATCCGCGCCGGTCCGATCGGTTTTCTCCAAGCGGCGCATTCCGCGGCTGAAGTAACCTTCCTGGAGCGCCGGTCCGATGGTCTCGGCCCCGGTTAGCCGGGAAACGAATTTCGCCAACGCCCTAAGCGCATCGGTCATGCCGGCGGCTGTCTCCGTCGTCGGTAAACAGAAAACCCGGGCATGGGCCATATCGCGGTAAGTGCCGATAGCCGGATTTTCTTCGTGCATGGCCGTGACGCAGGGAATGTCCAAGGCCGCGGCAACGGCGTGACAAATCTCGACGCAACTCATACCGTAGCGCCCGGAATTAAACGCCGGACCGGCGACTAATGCTTGCGCATCGTGAGAGCGAACCGCTTCGAGGATGGCATTGATGGCTTCTTCGTTGTGCTCATGGAAATAGTTATCGCCGTAATAAATTGTGCAAGCGACCTTAATCTCAGCGCCGAGTTGCGACTGGAGCCCACGCGCCGCGCCGGCGGTGTCTTCGATCACGCCGACGGACATGCCCGCCTTTTCTTCGCCTCCCAAACCGGCAAAGAACTGGTTAACGACATGGACAATTGTGGTCATCGTGAAATCCTCCTTTGCGGTAATGCATTCAATAAGCACACTATCATCTCTGGCATATACATCGATAGCTCGCCGTGGCGACGACCTATTAGAAGAACAGACACTCATGACTGGCCCAGTGCGCGCTAAGCGGCAGGTCTGTAGGCCGTAAATCCGGAACCGTCCAGATTG
>DASUVS010000320.1:0-6335 GCA_036378835.1 Binatia bacterium
CGTCCGCGGGCAACGGCACTGCCTGCGCCGCCTTCGCCGGATTCGGCAAAAGATAAATAGATCAAACGATCTTTATCGAAAGCGGGACTCAGGGCGACGTCGAGAAGCCCGCCCTGCCCGCTGGCATAAACCCGCGGGACTCCGGTGAGCGGCTCGGAGATGCGCCCGTCGGCACTCACAATTCGCAAGCGACCGGGACGTTCGGTAACCAGCATCCGCCCGTCCGGTAGGAGAGCGAGGCTCCACGGGTGCTCGAGCCCCTTCGCGATTGTTTGAACGCCGAGGACCCCTTTGACGGGCGCCGGTGTCGGCGAGCGCGGCGCGTCGGCGTGTGCCAGCGACAGCGCACAAGTTAGCGCGCAGGCTGCCGAGATCAGAGACACTAACTTCGACTTCATGATGAACACTTTCGTCGACCGGGGCTGAATAAGAAACCCGGACGCGCGGCTGGAACAAACCAGCATTGAAGCTTCACACTTCCAGCTTCAGTTCGTGATCCAGGCCTTATCGCAGATCGAACAGCAGGATCTCACTGCCCGACGGCGATTCGATCTGCAGGAGCGCTTCTTTGCTGACGGCTGCGCCATCTCCTGCAGCCAGCGGAGTTCCGTTGAGCGTCGCAGCGCCTCGCGTCACTTGTAACCACGCCTGCCGGCCTGGTTCTAACCGATGGCTCAATGTTTGGCCATTGGAAAGGTCGGCTAGATAGAGCGCCGCGTCCTGATGGATCTTTACAGATTCGTCACGCGCGTCCGGCGCGGCGACGAGAACCCAGCTTCCAGACTTTGCCTTAGGATCGAAGGAGCGCTGTTCGTATCCCGGCTTCAAACCAGCTTCGTTTGGAATGATCCAGATTTGCAGGAAATGCACTGGTTCTGTTTTAGACGCGTTGTACTCGCTATGGCTGATGCCGGTCCCGGCGCTCATGCGCTGCACGTCGCCCACTCGGATGGCTGAATGCGTTCCCGTGCTGTCTTTGTGCGCCAGCGCGCCTTCCAACACATAAGTGATGATCTCCATATCGCGGTGAGAGTGGGTCGGGAAACCGGCTCCGGGGTCGACCCGGTCCTCGTTAATGACGCGGAGATCGCTAAAGCCCATATGTTTAGGATCGTAATAGTCGCCGAATGAGAACGTGTGGCGGCTATCGAGCCAGCTGAACTTCGCGGACCCTCTTTGGTTACCCCGGCGTACCGTGATCATGATCCCTCCACGTCATCATTTATAGAGATACAAACTCTAGCAGCTACTTGCGTGCGACAACAGCGGCGAGGATGACGTATTCCGGATAGACAAATGCCGCCGCTCCAAGCGCCAACGTGTACGGCATACTCAACGCCCATTCCGTAGGCGCCCCAATAATGCTTCACGATATCCATGATCGCGTTAACGGTGCCGCGCTCGCCCGCCATTTTCACTTGGCTTTGGTGGAGCGTTTTTTGAGCCGTAACTTCCTCCTGTCTGAAATTGTTGATGGACACTATCGATTTCGCTGTATAGTACCCGAAGGCGTGAAAGATCTTGGCTTTGTGGTTTAGCTCCCGATTCTGGGTATAGTTCCACCTAAAGATAAGGCCACAGCGACGCGCACGTTTGACATCCTGTCGGCGGATTCGCGCCCACGGATGACGTGGAGCTGCTGTCGTGCCGAGCGGGCGGCGGACTATCCTAGGCGCAACACATGTAGGTTGTTTTGGATATGCCGCCGGATACGATAACTATTTAGCAGATCGTATTCCGGGCCCGCACGTCCCGACGAAGAAAAGCAGCGCAATGGATGTGCCACTTTGGCACGATTCTTCACCCGCCGGCCAAATAGCCATTGTCGCACAATAGCGAATCGCGCTGCATCGCATGAAGCAGGAGTGCGACACCACGAATGCGAGAGGTTAATGGCCGTGGTCGCGCTATCTTGGCCGCAAAAGAGCTGGACCAGTAGAAGAAGCTTTGCCAATATTAGGACGTTGAACATCGAGGATATTTACAGGCCTACGCGGATAACCCGCCGTGTTCGCATCGTAGTACTCGGGTCGTCTTTGGGCGGAGTTTGAAGTACTCTCGGCATTTCTTTAGCTCGGATGAATCCGCTTTTTCTTAGAAACGTTCTGTCGCGCTCCTTCGATATCAGACCCGGTGATGCCCGCCCTGTGGTCATCATGGCATCGCTTTTTTTCTTCCTTCTCGCCGCCATCAACGTCATCAAAGTAGTCAGAGACTCTCTTTTTCTAAGCCGCTTTCCCATCACGCACCTGCCCTATGTTTATCTCTTGGCCGCAGTTTTTGCGGGGGTCATCATTGCTGCTTACAACCATTGGACGGAAGGGGTTTCAGTTTACCGGCTCATCCTGAGCTCCACTGCGGTTCTCATTTTCAACGTAGCTTTATTCTGGACGTTTATAGTCATCTTTGAGCTTCTCTGGGCGATATACGTGTTTTACGTCTGGTCCGCCATTGTCAATCTTCTCGCCGTTGCTCAATTCTGGACCTTCGTCGGCACAATCTTCAATCCGCGTGAGGCGAAACGTCTGTTCGGGATTATCGCGGCCGGTGGCTCGGTCGGCGCAGCCGCCGGTGGGCTCGTCAGCGGCTGGGCGGTTAATCTGTTCACCGGAACCGGCCAACTCTTCTGGTTGATCGCAGCTCTGTTCGCAGGCGCTTTCGGAGTGCTTTGGCTGTCCGGGAAGGAACTCGGCTCGTCGCGCATCGAAGCGCCGGAGAGAAGCCGGTTCTCCAGACCAAACCCGCCGCCGCAACCCGGAACGCCCAGGTTGATGGGAGGCTCCCGTTATCTCCAGACGATCGCGGGCGTTCTCTTCATCTCCGTGATCGTATCGACTCTGATCGACTTTGAATTCAAAGCCGCCGCCAAGATCGCCTATCCGACGGAGGAAGGTCTCAGCGCCTTCTTCGGAAGCTATTATGCCTGGATGGCGGTCATCACGTTCTTGTCTCAGGTGCTCGTCACCGGACAGATTCTAACCATCGGCGGTCTGATTCCGAGTCTGGCGCTCCTGCCTGCCGGCCTGTTTGCCGGGTGTGTAGGGATGTTGATCTGGCCCGGGCTGTCGTCGGCGACCATCGCGCGAGTCACAGACGGGGCCTTACGATCGAGTGTCAATCAGAGCGGCATGGAGGTCCTCTATCTTCCTCTCCCGGCGAGCGTTAGAGCACGGGTCAAGAGCTTTCTCGACGTTGTCGTGCAGCGGCTTGGAGATGGCGTCGCCGGCCTGATCGTGCTGTTTTATGCTTTATTTGTGATGAAGTCCGATCCGGCTGTTCTCATCTATTTTTCTCTCGCTCTCATCCTTATCTGGGCGATGTTCATTTTCATGCTGCGCAGCGGCTACCTTGCCGCACTACGAACTGGGTTGGAAACCAGGACGATTAGCTGGAACGGATACGAAGTTGATTATGCTGATAAGCGCACCGTTGAAACCGTCCTGCAAACGCTGCAACAACAAGACGAGCAGACGGTATTATTCGGCCTCGAGCTGGCAGACAAGCTGGATCCGGAACGCGTCATTCCTCGCCTTCCGTCCAATCTCCTCGAACATCCTTCTCCGCTGGTCCGGAATAGTTCGTTGAGAATTTTCGCCAAAAACGCCACTCCCGAACAAATGAAGCAGATAGTGCCGCTGCTACAGGATGAGAGTCGGTATGTCCAGGCAGAAGCGATCAGCGTGGTCTGCGCCGTGCGCAAGGAAGATGCGATCCCGCTCATGCGCCCTTACCTGGAGAGCGGTGATCCAAAAGTTCAGAGATCAGCGATTGCCTGCCTGCTGCACCACGGGGACGCCGAAATCCGTGACCTTGCCATGAGCGCGTTCCACGAAATGATCGCAAGCTCAGGAAGCGATGGAGTAGAAAGCCGAATAGAGTCTGCCCGTCTGATCGGCGAGCTAGACGACCCGGAGTTTACAGCGGACCTGAGAAAATTGATCGAGGAAGATCCTTCTGTTCGCGTCGTGCGTGAGGCGCTGCTTGCCGCCGGCAAACGAAAGGAGCCCACGGTTCTGAAAGAGGTTATAGCAAAGCTCCGTTCCGCCCAAACAAAGAACTGCGCGCGTGATGCATTGATCGAGTATGGCGATCAAGCCGTGGAAGCGCTGGGAAGTGCCCTCCTCGACGGCGATCTCCCTCATGCGATCCGGCTAAGCATTCCCGAGACACTAAGCAGGATCGGCTCCCAAAGCGCGCTAACGGCGCTACTCGGCGGCTTGAACCAGAAAGACGGCTCGGTTCGCTACAGAGTGATCGTTGCGCTCGAAGAGATCGCGCGACGGCTGCCCAATTTAATAGTAGACCGGCGGGTCATCGAGACCGCCCTTTTCGCCGAAGCCACTCACTATTACCGGCGTTTCCTGGTTCTCTTCACCCTTTTCGGAGACGGCAACGACCTGTCAATGAACGGGCGGTCATTGCTGCATCAAGCATTGCTCGAGAATATGGAAAGGGAAAAAGAACGGGTGCTCCGGCTGCTATCACTGCTCTTTCCCGACGAAGATATGCACAGCGCTGCCGCCGCGCTGCGTAGCGGCAGCCGCGCCGCGCAGGCTCGCGCCATCGAGTTTCTCGACAATCTGCTCACCGGAGAGATAAAGCGGCACGTTTTCCCGCTGTTTGATGATGCCCGCGGCCTCGATCAGTTCGAGAAGTTTCTTGCGTTATTGGGGGGGAGACGCTTTGATGCAGAAACGGCACTTCGGGAGCTGTTGCAGCAGGATGACGTCTGGTTGAAAGCGGCCACTCTGTGGGAGATAGGATTGAGAGGGCTGCAAAGCTTCCGAGAAAGCGTCGCGCACTTTTTGAATTCCAAGAACCCCGTGATCAAGGAAACCGCCGAGCTCGTGATGTCGAGGATCTAGCTTGCCATCCAAAAACAATTTATCGACGATTGAAAAACTTATCTTCCTCAAATCCGTAGACATTTTTGAGCATGCCACCGTAGAGCAACTGGGTCGGATCGCCGGATTAACCGAAGAGGTTCATTTCGCGCCGGGAGAAACCATCTACCAAGAGGGAGAGCTTGGCGACGCTTTCTACCTCCTCTTAAGCGGTCGGGTGTTTCTTCACCGCGAAGGCAATACTCTTGTTGAGTTGGGAGAAAAAGAAACCTTTGGAAGCCTCGACGTTCTGGATTTCAACCCGCGGGCGGTCACCGCAAAGGCCGTCGATCACGTCCGTGCACTGAAGCTTAACGGCCAGGAGCTTCATGATCTTTTAGCGCTGGATATCGAAATGGTCGAGGCCGTCTTGCGGATGTTGTGTGGCCTGGTTCGCCGGATTTTAAAGTTGGTCCCGTAAGTGTTGCGCGGCCTGCTTCCCGCTCCAGATGGAGCATGAGATCTTCGAGCACGCCGTCGTTATCGAGCAGTGTATTATCCACGTCGAGCGGAAAAACTACCTGTTTAGCAAGCATACGTTGGACTTCCTTCCCGTCGATCCTTTGCTGTCATATGCTTTGCGAGCGCTCGCCGTCCGAGGCTTTTGCTTGCGCCCTCTGTTCATCGGCACGGTGGGCTGCTTTTTTTCTTCGGCTCGAGAACTTGTCGCACAAGGGCCACCTGCGCCAGTTTATTTGTCATATGCGAGTGCGATCTGCATAGACAGCCTAAAAATGAGTTGCGCGATTGCGGAACGTCCAGGGATTCAATGGTAGCGCCGACAGTAGCGCGCCGTTCCCTCGTGGCTTTAGATTGCCAGGGCGAGTTGCGATCGTGCATTGTCATCTTAGGACGGATTTCTAGTTTGCAAGCTGCCGGATCACGCGACAGGGGTTGCCAACGGCGAGCATTGCCGCGGGAAGATCCCGTGTCACTACACTGCCGCTGCTGCTACGCGAGGCGCTTCTCGTGAGAACTCAGGCAGCCGCTCTTTGGAGACGCTCTACGATCGCCGCTTTGGGCTGCAAGCCGACGATACGGTCGATTTCGCGCCCTTCTCGGAGCACCAAGAGAGTGGGAATGCTCTGGACACGGAACCGCGCCGCCGTTGCCGGATTCTCGTCGACATTAAGTTTCGCCACTCGCACGCGACCCGCCATTTCCGCGGCCAACTCTTCAATCACCGGCGCTACCATGTGGCAGGGTCCGCACCATGGCGCCCACATATCGAGCAGCACCGGCATAGGGGAGCGCTCGACTTCGGCCGCAAAGGTGGCGTCCGTGATCGTCACCGGTTTGGCCTCCGCGAACAAAGGTGTTTTGCACCGGCCGCATATGGGTTTAAGCCGCTGAGCGATTTTTTCCAGCGGGACTCGGTTAGTCGCGCCACAGGAGGGACAACGAATGAGTTGCGGATCAGACATATGTTCGACCTTTCATATCTGGCTTGTG
>DASUVS010000321.1:0-16634 GCA_036378835.1 Binatia bacterium
AAATCCAAAGTAATCAAGGTTCCGGGGTAATCGTGGACCGTGTTGACAATGCGCGATTGACATCGTTTATCTGAATTCAACTGCTCATCCCTGACTATAACGGGCTACATGCGAGGCTTTGATACCGCCATTCGAGACTAAGCGGCTGCCCTCATGGTGTGGCGTGTACCTGCTGCACTCCCCCACCGCTATCGGTAAATAACTGTGTGCGTTGAATCAGAGCCGACAGCATCGCAAGTGGTTTCCAAGTTCGCTAGCCGATTTGTGGGGGCTGACGCTACGACTGCTCCGCCTAAGCCTTATTCGAGAACTGCGGCTTTACTGGATGAACGAAAATGACGCCTGAACGCGTTAAGGTTTCGCCATTCATGAACCATGAGAACAAAACCCAATCCGGCACATACAATTCCAAGAACTGCCAACATCAAGTCGATGAATTCCATGTCTTCAATGTACCGGCCTTCACATAGAATTCAATAGGCTCTATAGAATTTAGCAATACGTCTTCTCAGGAATATGCCGTTACAGAAAAAGCCATAGGGCCAATGTTGCTAATACTCCACAAAACATCGCGATCTTTAGAATCGAGTCTACGAACATGTCGCACCTCGCCTGTTGAAATTCCGTGAATTACCTCGATGAGTCATTACCTTTAATGAGTAAAAGTGGTTTGTCGAAGGCCTCCCGCTACGTGCAGAGCGATTTCTGAGATGCCGCGTTAGACCGCGGCGTTGTCCTCAAGAAAGCGTCGGGAGGATCGCACGCCGACGGAGTTGTCGAACTCGTGACGTAGTCTCCTTGGAACGCGGTGATTAAGAATGCAGCCAGCAGCAGATACAGGCCCAGAAAAAACAGCATCAAAACGGACACGGGGAATAGATCTTCCCTGCACTTCGGCAAAAATTTTGGCATTCTGATCAGGGGAGTACCTCCGCAAGGAAAAATTTCGAGCCAAAAGCGGCCGGTTATGTATCACAGCAGTCGTTTTTGGCAAGGGGCAGGGGAGCAGCAGTGCCAGTGGCTGTCAGCTTGAAGTTAAAAGAGTATTGTTTCGATGTTGTCGTATGCGGCTTTAACACTGGTTTCGTTGGTTGCTGCACGATTTGGTTTCCATTTTCACCGCCTTTAGAGTAGAAGAATTCATTTCGTCGGGATGTTTATCGGCGGGGGGAAGACGACATTTCATTCTACACATGGAATTCCGTGATGCACACTCGAGGAGTTAAGCTGTCAAAACTCGCCGGTCATGGCGCGATCAGCGCCGAGCGGAATTTGGATCTGCCAATTCTAACCAGAAGCTCTATTGAAAAGCATGCTTCGACTTTGACGTTCCCTGGTCGCGCTGTTTCCCGCTAAGCCATGGCTATCTTAAAAATCGAACGGTTGCGCAAACGGTTCAACGAAGTTCAGGCGCTCGAGGACGTGAGCTTCGAATTTGATCACGGCATCCTTTCCTTTCTCGGACCTTCGGGCTGCGGCAAAACCACGCTCCTGAGATCTATTGCCGGCCTCGAAATTCCCGATGCAGGCTCGATCTTCATTGCCGATCAGGTTCAGACTTCGATCGAACGCGGTATTCTCGTGCCGCCTTATGCCAGGGAGATTGGTTTTGTTTTTCAGAATTATGCGCTTTGGCCGCACATGACGGTGTTCAAGAATGTTGCGTTCGGCCTCAAGCTGCGAAAGCGGCCGGCAGAGGAGGTTCGGCGCAAGGTTTTGAATGCCCTGGATCTAGTCGGATTGCAGGGTAGGGAGGAGCGCTATCCGTCCCAGTTGAGCGGCGGGCAACAACAACGCGTTGCATTGGCGCGAAGTTTAGCCTTGGAGCCTCGACTCATTTTGCTCGACGAACCGCTTAGTAATCTAGACGCTAAATTGCGCGAAGAGATGCGTAGCGAGCTTAAAAAGCTAATCAAGAAGGTCGGTATCAGCGCGCTTTACGTTACACACGATCAGGAGGAGGCCTTCACCATATCGGATTCAGTTATCGTCATGGAAAATGGCAGAATTCTCCAGTACGCAACTCCCAACGAGATCTACAATCGTCCGGCTCATGCCTTCGTCGCCTCCTTCATTGGCCACTCGACTCTGCTCGAAGGTAAAATAGTCAGGGTGGATGGCGCGGAGTGTTTAGTTGCGATCCCGGAGTTTGATGGGGCAACATTGCTCTCTCCCGTCAGCACCGGAGCCGTTCCGGGCCGATCTTGCAAGGTCGTTATCCGCACGAGCGAAATCCGTTTGAGTCACGAGTCGTTTGCCGAGAGTGCCGACAATGTACTCGAGGGGAACATGACGGGTCGGGACTTTCGTGGCGGCCTTACCGATCATCATATTCGAGTCGGTTCGCGCGAGTTGGTCGTCACCTCTCATAAGCTATGCCCGATGATCAGTATTGACGGCGAGTCCGGCAAGACCTATCTCTCAATTGACCGCTCAGCGATTAGTCTGATCCTATGACGATTAACAGGCATTCTTCGGGCTGCTGCCTGGGCCCGTCTCCGAGGAGCAACGGCGATTAACTGGAATTCCTTCAAGCTGGCATACCGCCAAGGAACCTTTGTTCCGATGATCGCCAGCCTTATTGCCGGCGCCGCGATCATTACGCCGGTGATAATCGTTATGTTGCGCAGTCTCACAACCGGCAAGCTCGGTGTCGCTATGGGTTTCTCCGCCGAGAATTATTTACGAGTGTTTTCCGACCGGGATATCTGGTCGATGCTGAACAATTCTATTATCTATGCGGCAGGATCGGCGGCATTGGGAACGGGTCTGGGCGCCATGTTGGCGTGGATCGTCGCTCGAACGAACACGCCGGGTAAAGCTTTGGTCGAGCTGATGCCGCTGTATCCCATCTTGATGCCGCCCATCATGAAAAACATCGCCTGGATTCTGCTGTTGGCTCCGAAATCCGGCATCCTAAACAATATGTTGCAACAATATTTTGGCGCAACCGGGTTGTTTTTCAATGCCTTCAGCATGGCGGGTATGGTGTGGGTGTTTGGCTTGGCCTGTGTGCCGTTGGGCTACCTCTTTTTACTTCCGGTGTTTCTGTCGTTCGATCCGTCGCTGGAGGAAAGCGCCTATATCGCCGGCAGCAAGCCCGTACAAACGATGCTGCGTATAACGTTTCCACTGGCGCTGCCGGCTTTCCTCTCAGCCCTGGTGCTCAACTTCTTGCGTGGCCTGCGCTCCTTCGAAACCCCGGTGCTGCAAGGAACACCGGCCGGGATCAAAGTTTTTGTAGCCCGGGTGTACGACTCGATGGCCTTAGAATTCAATACCGGACTGGCGACTTCTTACAGCATGGTTCTAGTGGCACTTTCGGTGATCACTCTGATCATCTACGTCCGGACCACACGTTTTTCCGAGCGCTACGCGACGATTACCGGGAAGGGCTATCGAGTCAAAGTAATCGACATTGGTCCCTGGAAATATGTTACATTTCTCGCCGTTTTATTCTATTTTCTGGTTGGCATTGCCATCCCGTTTAGTGTTTTGATCGTGGTCTCAATGATCCCTTACTTCGATTACGAAACTTTTATGCAATTTCCCACAAATGCCGTGTTGACCAATTACTACACGGTTTTGAAGCATCCAAGCTTCGTGACCGGTCTTTACAATTCTCTGACGCTGTCCATAACCATAGCTCTGGTAACCGTGCTAGCTGGAATCATCATGGCCTTCACGATCTATCGCACCCGTGCCCATGGCGCCAAGGCTTTCGAATTCATCGGTACCTTGCCGCTCGCGTTTCCGCCACTGGTGCTCTCAGTGGGACTGGTGATCATTTTTCTAGGAACACCGCTTTACAATAGTCTATGGGCCCTGGGCCTGGGGCTTTTTGTCGCCTATTTCCCTTATGCGTTTCGAAACGCCTCGGGTTCCATCGTCAATATCCATAAAGAGCTCGACGAAGCGGCTTGGGTGCATGGCGCGCGCTGGCGCCATGTCTTCTTCAAGATCACGTTGCCCATTTTGAAACCGTCGGTCGGCGGCGCGCTATTCTATATTTTTATCGAAGCCGTCCGTAACGTCGATGTAGCGGTCTTGCTGACATCCCCTGGGAAAGAATATGGACCGGTTACTCTTTTTGAATATTTCCGAGTAGGGCAGTGGGCCGAAGCCGCCGCCGGCGGGGTGATCTATCTGGTGATCTTGATAATAGCCGTGTCCATCGCAAAGTTTGCGTTCAAAATGAAGTTTAGTTTGTAAGGGATCTAGAAAGGATCAACAAGGGGGGAGCGAAATGATCAAAAACTATTTGCTAGCAACAGCGGTCGCACTCTCAGCGGCGCTTTATCTGCCTGTGTCGGGGCAGGCGGCCGATGCGCCTTCAAAAGGAGGCGGGGATGCTAAGAGCAGTGGCCAGAAGCCGGGTCAGCAGAGGGTTGAGAAAGCCGCGCCCAACGCGACCGCAAACGCACTCAAAGCGTTTGAAAAGGTCAGTCAGGAACTCTATCCGAAAGCGAAGCAGGAAGGAAATTTGGTCGTCTACTCGGTGTGGGATGTGGAACATATCCGTGCTGTGACGGACGCCTTTGCCAAGCGATACCCCGGGATCAAAACGGCTTACTGGCAGGGCCGCAATCCCGAAATCGTGACGCGAGTGCTCACGGAATTTCAAGGCGGCCAAGCGAGTGTCGATGTCGTGCTCTCGGACAACGCTCCGCCGGTGTTGCGCGCCGCCGGCGCCATGGCCAGCTATGAAACAGTCCAGAAGGAGGTTCTTTATCTTCATGATCCGACCTTGCCGACGGTGAGCCTCCAAATTCAGGCTCTTGCGTATAATACCAAGAAGATCAAACCGAACGATTTGCCGAAGAGCTGGGAAGATATTGCCAATCCGAAGTACAAAGGGATGATCGCCTTGGACGACCCGATGCGGGCCGGCCCGCTGAGCTCGATGCTGGCAGGTCTGAAGACGCAATGGAACGATGATGCGCGCTTCAATAAGTTTCTTAAGGGCCTCAAGGCGCTTAACGTGCCGGTACACAAGAGTACTAGCGCCATGTTCAGGCTGGTGATTTCCGGGGAGTACCCGATCTGCATGCCGGCGTTGTTGCACGATGTTATTCATGAGAAAGAAAAAGGCGTCCCCGTCGATTACGTGAAAACGGCCCCGCCGGTAGTCTTTCCGCGGCAGGCGGGAATTTACGCTAAGGCGCCGAATCCGAACGCAGCCAGGCTTTTCGCGGAATGGCTTATCTCGGATGAGGGGCAGAAAACCATTGACGCCGTCGGTCGAGAGACGTCGCGCAACGATTTTAAATCCAAAACTTCCATCGAGACCGCATTTCCCAAAGGCACCAAGCCACTTCCAGTCATCGATAGAGCTTTTCTCGAGGACCCCAAGAAATGGCTCGATACTAATGTAAAGCCCATCTGGGAAGGCTGATTTCCGTCGAGTTGCTGATGCCGGCGAGGAAAGCTGGTTCGCGCACGGCGGATCAGCTTCCCTCGTTGCTTTTCGTGCTGCGATGCGCGTTTTGCCATAAAACTTCGCACCCAGCTGTGTTGATGATGCAAATAGGTCGCCGGGGAAATTACCTATGCATCGTAATTCGTCGTGGGACCGAGATCGGGCGTGGGATTGTGGAATCGTGCAAGGTCCTATGTTAGTTTACAGGCTGCTTCGGCACAGTTCGAAGCATAAAAGCTTGAGCCCGCTTCTGGTTCAACCGCCATATAAATCATTTCGTTCAAGGAGAGATGGCCGAGTGGTCTAAGGCGCACGCCTGCTAAGCGTGTGTACCTCAAAAGGGTACCGAGGGTTCAAATCCCTCTCTCTCCGCCATTTTCTTCTGAATCTAAAATCGCTGACATACGCCCGGATTCCGCGCCAGAATCGTTGGTTGGAGCACGAGCCTCTACATTAAAGCTCTATGTGATAAAATACCGTGCAACAACTGGAATCTCCTAGAGGATGACGGCCAGGCCGTTTGCTCGACCGGTAGAACAGTGGAGCCACGACACTCAAGGATCTCATCGCGGGTAGCCAACTTAGGCTTTCTGTCACGGGCCGAATCGCGCATGTGGCGCTGACTACAGTAGGGCTTGCCGTATTGCAATGCCGAGACTCCTCTTGCTCTTAATCTGAGGAAAGCTGATCGAGAGCTATCCTGCGGCACCCATTTGCTTGGTATCTCGAGCCAGAACGCAGCGGCAGGTTCAACGCGAAACATGTCTTGTATCAATCACCATTGTTTTGAATAGAGCGGGCTGCTTCGTGGCTCAGCCAAATTACTTTCTTCCTGAAGCGTGTGTAACGTCAAAGACGAGATCCCTGACGTTAAGCCCATCCGTATAGCTGACGCGTGCTTCATCTCCCACGGTTATCAGGGTCCAAGGAGAAGAAGATGAGACTTTCCACAATTCACGCTGTCTTTTTCCGATTATGTCGATTGTTCTGCAACCTCTTCTCTGCAAGAGGCATCTAAGTAAGAGCGTTCTTGTATCTTGCATGGAAACAGAAACGATCCTACGAGTCGCGCGACCGACAAATCATCTCGATCAAATCGTACGGTTCTATATCGATGGAGTCGGCTTGATTCGATTAGGAGCGTTCGAGGATCATGACGGTTTCGACGGCGTGATGCTCGGGTTGGCCGGCGCGCCGTACCATTTCGAGTTTACCCGAAAGCGGGGCCACCTCGCAGGTGCTGCGCCGACCCAAGACAATTTGCTGGTCTTCTATCTTCCTGAGATCGAGCAGTGGCAAGCGGCGGTTGATCGTATGGTTGCGGCCGGATACGAGCCCGTTCCCTCGTTTAATCCGTATTGGGACCGGGCCGGCCGTACTTTTGAAGACCCGGACGGCTATCGCATCGTGTTTCAAAATGCGCACTGGCCGGGTCAGTCCTCCACAGACGGTGAGTAAAAACGGAACAATCATTATCTGGCCGGAGTGCCGGCCGATGATTTTAACAAATGGGCGAACTTCACGAGCTGGCTTGCTTCCAGATCGGAGACGACCGAGAATTGCATTCCGTTACCGGTCCAGCGAATCACGCGATAACCCTGCTGCATTTTTATCGGAGCGCTTGCTTGTGCGGTCGTCTTCGACGGCCAGAGAAAAACATTGATGACATGCGCATCGCGCCTATAAACCAACGCGGCAACCGGACGATTATTCAAATAGTCGAGACGACCGCCGACCAGAGGAAACCCTTCCTTTGCCAAGTCGCTCACCGGCGGGGAAAAATCGAGTTTGCCGTTGAACCAAGGCTTGACCGTATGTTCATCGCTCGACGGAACATCGGCCAGGTGATCCGCCATCAACGAACGGATGTGGCTTGCGACAATGTCCTGGGTCAGGAGTTCATCCGATGATGGGCCTTTCAGCGTTGGAATGAACAACACGAGGACCAGCGCGGCGGCAGCCAACGGCACCGCCGTCTTTATCCATGAGGGAGAAAACCAACCAGACGGCGTTTCGGTCCTGGCGGCTTCACGCACCGAACGCTGAATGCGTTTGTGCAGATCGGCTGGAGCTTTGAAATAAAGCGATCCGCTCTTGAGGGCTTTGTGAAAGGACTGCCCCTCGCCGTAGCTCTGCGAACAATCAGCGCAGCCGTGAAGATGTTCGTCGATCTCCAGGCTACGCACGGGATCGAGCTCACCGTCCAGGTAAGTATCGAGCAATCTCCGCGCGTGCGTGCAGTCCATTAGGATATCTCCTTGAGCCTCGAGAACAGAATCCGCCTGAGCCGGCCGCGGGCGCGCGCCAGACGTGACATGACGGTGCCGAGAGGGATGTTAATGACCTCGGCAATTCTCTTATAGGACATTTCCTCGAGATCACGCAGCACAATCACCTCGCGGAACTCTTCGGGCAGCTCCTCTAGCGACTCTCTAATCATTTCCACATCACCGCTCTTGAGCGCCAGTTCGGACGGGTTGGTCGCCTGTTCGTCGAGCGAATGAATCTCCTCGTCGAACGAAGTTGTGGCCCGGCTACGCCGGTTTTGCTCGAGCCAGGTGTAGCAGGTGTTGCGCACGGTGGTGAGCAGCCAAGCGCGCGCATCGACCCCGTGAAATCCGTCGAAGAATTTAAACGCGCGCAAATAGGCCTCCTGAACCATATCTCGGGCGTCATCTTCATTGCGCATCAACCAGCGGGCCAAATTATAGGCCGCGTCGAGATGCGGCATAATCGCCTGCTCGAAGCGCTGCAGTTTTTCGTTACCTCGCAACGTTAAGACCGCTCCTGCGCTGACTTAATTCCCCAAACCAATCGGAAGTTAAAAATTTTCGGCCGCCTGATTGCCGCAAACTCTAGTGCCGTGGCTGGGAAGAGTCAATGAAGACTAAGGCTGCTGGTCCATCTTACTAAATCGTCCGGCAGTTGCCTGCGTGTTTGGGAATTACGATCGATCGTCGCTGCCAATCAATGACCGATTTTTCGAGACAGAAATTCCCCAAGAGCAACCAATAAAGAATATAGCACCTAAAGGAATTTCCTCACGGAATTCGGTCTAAAGGGCAAAGGCCGCTCACAGCGCGACGAATGAGGAGAACCATAAAACGTAGAACGAGCATTTTATCTGCCGTCTTATGGCTTGCAGGCATGGGGCCGAATGTAGCGTCTGCCGGCGATGAGGCGATGATTGTGTCTAAAGACGCTCTCGTCATTGGCAGCTATTGCCACATGAAGTTTCCAGCAATTCGTGAATAGACGTTAGTCACGGCTCACCCGATGCTTAAGGAAGCCGGCCCCGGTGACATCATCGATTTTTACGGACCGTGTGACCATGCCCCGTTAGGCATCGACGAAGTGCAATCCCAAAAGCTTAAACCTCCAGCATCGTCGAACGCGCGAATGAATGCCGGAGATAAGTCGCGGCGGAATTTATTTCCTTTTGATGGCGTCGTGCGCTCGCGGCAATGGCTCGATCACGAGGCTTGGTGGCGTGGTGGCATAGCCTTTGGTTCGCGTCCCGGTGCGCCTGGGCATGCCTCACGGTCCGCCTGCGTCGTGGTCACCTCGTGGTCGCCATTGGTGTGAATCGAGACTGTATGTGCCAAGACATATGCCGGCAAAATTTGCAGAAAAATTCTGTGTCAGGGAATTTTTTCAGCCGCGCTCCGGTCAGGCAGAGTAGAACACGCAAGTTAAAGAGAAAGGAGGTGATGGAAATGAAGAGCATCAAGCTACTCATGAACGTCGTGTTTCTGACAGGATCTATGGTTTTCAGCGCAGTGTCGAGTCGGGCTGAGGTGATCTCAAAAAAACCTTTAACGATAGCAGTTACTCTGACACCAAGTTCGCAAATGTCGAGGCTGGCATTGGGTCAACCAGACGCTCGAAAAGACCTGCCCCCCGGTTGCGAAATGCTGGGAATCCAACGACCTCAAGCAAGCGAGCGATAACTGTAACCGGAAGAATTTCGTTATCGGACGTAACTCTAATTTTATGGAGGAATTATGAGAAGGAAGAAACAAATGAAACTGATGCTGAGCGGTTTTGGATATCTGGATGTGTTGATCGCGGGCGTTCTACTGTTGGGCGCCTCTAGCCAGATCGTAGAGCCGGCATCTGCCGCTCCGGCAGCAAAAGCCTACGTTGCAAATTTCACAGACAACACGGTGAGCGTCATCGATACGGAATCCGCAAAGGTGATCGCAACCATTCCGGTTGCTGCCGGGCCGCACGGCATGGCGATCACCGGAGACGGCCGCACACTGTACGTAAGCGGCGACCGTTCGTCCTCACTGAACGTCATCGATACCGCTGTCGACAGGGTTGTAAAAACAATCGATATCGGTAAGACGCCAAACGGCGTGGCGCTTACGCCCGACAATCGCTTGCTGCTCGTTACCATATACGACGAAGACCGTGTGGTGTTCGTCGATCCAGCGACACAGAGTGCTATTGCCGCCGTACCGGTTTCAAAGCCGCATACCGTGTCGATTAGCCCCGACGGCAAGTTCGCGTACGTTACGGTACAGGAACCAGGCCACTTTGGGTTAGCTCGAATCGACTTGAATTCGCGCAGCCTCGTTCACACTCTGCCTCTCGACAAGACGCCGCGCGATGGAGAATTCAGCTTCGATGGGAAGATGTTTTACTTTACTCAGGCGGGAGTCAACTCGGTCCAGGTGCTCGATCCCGCGTCCGAGAAGATTGTCGCGCAAATCCCGACCGGCGTATCACCGCATTTCGTTGGTCATCCAGTTGGCTCGGCCTTCGGCATTGTCGTGGTGCAGGGGCCGGGTGAACTGTCCTTGTTCGATCCCGCGACGCACAAGCCGACTCGCAACGTTAGCGTCGGCAAACAGCCACACTGGGCGGCTACGTCCCAAGATGGCAAAACCACGTATGTAACCGATGAAGGTTCCAATGATGTGACCGTCGTCGAGATGGCTACCGGCGCGACCAAGACGATTGCGGTTGGCAATGCGCCGCGCAAGGTTGTCATTCAGCCAATGGCGGCAAGGAAGGAAAGCTAAGATGAGAAATCACAACCACAGCATCGATAACTTGCACACGTTGTTCACTGCCGTGATGAGCGCGTTGTCGAGCGGGCTTTTTGCATTTGTCGTTTTGACGCAGCCGGCGCAGCAAATCTTTGCTGCGCCAGCTGGCGATCTTGGACAGGTCCACTCATCGGCCAACACGTTCGCACAGCGAGCAGCAACGGCCCCCGTTGAGAACGGCGCAAAGGTCTCCATCGTTAACTTCGCCTTTACACCGGAACAGATAACGATAAACCCAGGTGAAACGATCACCTGGATCAATGATGACGGCGCGCCGCATGCGCTCAAGTTTCAGGACGGTGCTAAGGGTACGGATCTGATGTTGCCGGGTGCAACCTTTAGGCGTCACTTCGATGGACCCGGAACCTACGATTACAGTTGTTCGGTTCATCCTTATATGACGGGTCGTGTGGTCGTAACTATCAGGTGATGGAGTTCAACCCTTAAGACAGTCCGAAAAGTACCCAAGCATAGTTCTTAAGCCGCCCGTCGGGACAAGGCTTCCAAAAAAGTTTCTCACTGATGCTGATCCCGAATGACTACGAGCTTTGTTCTAAATTCGAAAGTTTCGATCGGTCCGCGACGTTCAAAGCTACGATAATCGGTCATTCAAGTGCACGGATACAATACCCAGAGGGATTTCCAACGCTTTGTCATTTCCGAAGGTGGATGAATCTTCTCTCAGCAGATGTCTCATGCCTCAATCAAACGCTTTCCTGACAGGCGCGGCTATACACGGTTCGGACAACCGCAGCGGAATATCGGGCGAGCGCCGAAGAGATAAGGGATTCATATGTTGACCGCCGGTTGGTGCCGACGATATGCGTACGAAGAATTCAATTGTTGTCCATGGATGCCCGCCAGATAACAATTTCGTCAATGACCTCCCTCAAAGGCAGTTGGCTGATACTCAACCAGGGGAGTTGTAACACGAAATAAGATCACGAAAACAAAAGCTTTGCATCGAACGCTTGGAGCCGGCCAGGTTTCGTCGCCGATGGCCTTGGTCTTGCGGTGGAAGCGAGACGTCTCGTCGCCCTAAGTGCGGGGCCTTCAGCTCGAGTATCGTTTGATCACTCATGGTTAAGGAGAAGATGTAATGACCGGCGCGGAAATTGTCATTGGAATAATTATCGGAGTGCTATTCGAACTCTGGTCGAATACCGAAGGGACGCCGCATGAGGATCTAACTGCTCAAGGCGTTGCAAAGTGATGACGGCCGCTACTTTGTATCACGCGAAGCGGTGGCAGAACTCCCCCACTCTGGTTCATCGTAAATCAAAGTCCTCGGCCGTTACCTTTCAAAGCTAGCGCGCAACTCGCCGCATTGCTTGCTTTGGTGGTTAACGAGAATAATGCTTGCCTTGTCTCTGCGGCGCTGACATTTCACGGATCCGGTTTGGATGAACCGCCATAGATCTAGCGCGTGGCATACAAACCGGAGCTAAAACCTCCTGGGCTGAACTTCTCACCAGGCACCATAAATCTCTGCCAGGCCCGTTAAATCTTTGCTGCATCGTGGCATGATAAAGGCATGCCCAGAGCAAATGGCGGCCGGACACTCTTTGATGCCCCGGCGCAAGTTCCGGATGGATTTATCTATAACGAAGACTTCATCTCAGAGACCGAAGAGCAGGAGTTAATCCATGAGATCCGAAACCTTCCGCTCGAGCCGTTTAAGTATTATCGATTCACCGGCAAGCGGCGAACAGTTAGTTTCGGATGGCAATATGAATTCGGCGCTAGTGAAATCACAGAAGCTCCAGAGATGCCGAACTTTCTTTTACCGCTGCGGACACGCGCCGGTAATGTCTTCAACATTGACCCGAACAGTTTAGTTCAAACATCGATCATCGAATATTCTACTGGGTCGCCGATTGGTTGGCATCGGGATATTCCGCAGTTCGGTATTGTCATCGGGGTTTCCCTTGGAGCGGCATGCCGGATGAGGTTCCGCAAATTTCGCCGCGTTCGATCCAAGAAGTTAGATCGTGATCAAGTATTATCGATCGAACTGCATCCTCGCTCGATCTATTTGATGAGCGGAGCTTCACGAGAGGTTTGGCAGCATTCAATTCCGGCGCTAAAGGCGCTTCGCTACGCGATTATGATGCGGACTCTACGCGTCAAGTCTGAAAGGGCTCGAGCATAAACCGAAATGGTTGGGTAGTGCGAAACACCATCACTCCTTGCCGGTCCAATATTCAACATCGATCAGAGGCTGTTGATTGCATATTCAATCCAGATCCAATTATAACGTAGATTCCCGACGGAGACGCGCAAGGGAGATCGGGGATGGGAGCGGAATGTAAAGCTTGCGCTTCGCCGAAGCTCTTGTTCACTAGACTTGAAGACAAAATGAGAAAACATCATGCAGCATCTAGCTAAAATCCCTTTTCCCGAAGTTGAACGTCTTTCCCAGGCGGGCAAAGCATTGGTTATCCTGCCGGTGGGCGTGGTTGAAGAGCACGGCGCGCACTTGCCGTTGGGAGTGGACTCTTTTGCCGCCGAAGCGTACGCCATTGCGGCGGCGCCGCATCTCGAAGAAAAAGGCTATGAGGTGATCCTGGCGCCGACGATCGATTATGGCGTGGCGCGCCAAGCCTTGAATTTTGCCGGAACCCTGACTTTGCAACCGAAAACCCTTGAGTCTCTAGTCGTCGATATCGGGCGCTCGCTGGCAAAGCATAGATTCCGTCGCCTGGTGATTCTCAACGGTCATCGCGATCTGGGCCACATGAAAACCTTGGAGGCCGCCCGCAGTGTTCTTGTGGCTGAGGAAACGGCGCAAGTTCTTTGTACGGGTTTCACCAGCGATCCGGTGGTAACCGCGGCGTGCTACCGGGAAGGCGTCAAGCAGTTTTATCGCAGTCCGAGGCCTGATCGCGAGGGGCACGGCGGTGAATCCGAAACCTCGGTCGGGCTGTATTGTTTCCCCGAACTGGTTAGACAAGAACTGATCGGCCAGCTCGAGCCCAACTTCGATTATGACGTCGAAGCATTTCATAACGAGACCGAAGATTATGGGATTCTTAGCGACGGCCGGGGGTACTTCGGCTCGCCGCAAGCAGCAAGCGCGGAAACGGGAAAACAGTTGGTATTGACTCGTGGCCGCAATATCGCGCAGGTGATTTTAAACGCCTGGGGTGCTCTTTGAAACCGTCGAAGACGCCATCCGATCGCGACTAACTGGCGTGCGGCATCGCCGCGTTATCTTCGAAACCACCAGGCGCCAAGCGGTTCGAGATGGCGGGTAGTGAGATCCTGCTAAAAGAACCACCCGCTGTCCTGCACGGCTGATTTGTGGATGCCGCTGCGCGCCAGATTCAAGACGGCTATGGAAGACGAGGAGCGTTTGCAGCCAGCGGAGCGCCAGCATCATTTGAAACGATAATGAGCTCTTGTCCAGGACGGAGATGCCAGCTCTTGAGACGGTTCTCTTTTACCAGCTGCTTAGGTGTTACATTGTATTTCTTTGCGATGCGCGCCAGCAACTCGCCCTTTTTTACTCTATGAAGACTCAATTTGATTTTATCCGGACCTGTTAACTGTTCATAGCCCGCTAGAAAATCTGCCTGGCTTCCTACCGGCAGCCGGAGTGTGAAGGCTCCGTCCGTCGGCGGTGTGAAGTTCTGCAGCAAAGCCGGATTGAGTTCTTTGATGACGTCTACGTCGGTGTTCGCAAGACGAGCGACTGTCTCGAGTCTCAAGGGGTGATTGATGGTCACCTCGTCATATTCCATGGGTGATTCATAGGAGATTTCTTCGAAACCATATCGCTCCGGTTGGCGCGCGATGAGAGCTGCGGCAATGAACTTCGGCACGTAATCGCGAGTCTCGAGTTTGAGGTGTTTTCGCTCCTGCCGTAGGAGCCAGTAATCATTTGTGTTGGAACGTTGTAGGGCAGTTCCAACCCTGCCTTCGCCTGCGTTGTACGCTGCTGCGGCGAGGAACCATTCGCCGAACCTCTCGTGCAAATCCTTGAGGTAGGCTGCGGCCGCGCGTGTAGAGAGCACCGGATCGCGGCGCTCGTCTAACCATGAGTTGATCGTCAACCCATACTGAAGCGCTGTGCCACGCATGAACTGCCATGGCCCCAAGGCTTGAGCGCGTGAATAGGCGTGAGTAGAAAAGCCGCTTTCAATCAGGGCGAGATAGACAAGCTTGTCCGGGAGGCCCTCACTCCGGAGAATTTCCGCCATCATCGAGCGATACTTGCCGGAGCGCGCTAAAGCACGCTCGAAAAAATCTCTCATACGGCCGCAAAACCCTTCAACGTAGAAACGAACTCGATCGTGTGCCTCGACGGCTGGGGAGATCAGAAGAATGCGTTGTTCGGCGGGTTCCTGCATCGCTCGGTCCATGTCACGGCGCCACAATTCGATCAAGTCGTCGTCGGACGCGGCATTCGGCAGTTCATCAATGGTGCGGGTGTCCGCCGGAGTTTTGTGCTGCTGTTCGAGACTCGCGGTTTTTTCTACGGTTTTCTGTGACAACGAGGCCGAACTGACTTCAGCATTCGACGGCAAATCTTTCTTTTGCGCTCGAATGGCCGGGGCCGATGCGGTTTGACTCTCGGTGACCGGAGCAGTGTTAATCGCCATGGACGAATGGAGACCTGCTTCATCGCGGCCGGTTGGATCTATAGGGAGAGGATGTGACAGCGAGCAACCCAGCAGGGCCGCAGCGAGCCAAGAGTAGACAAAGATGCCAGGCAGTGAACGCATGATTCGATCCAGAAGCATCCGATCGGCAATCGCTGGCTTTGCCATCGGTATTCAAGCGGACTGGCCGCGAGCCCGCTTAGGGGCAAGCTTCATGCCAGACGGGTCAAAGGGTTCTTTTCAAATAGCTTTCGACCTTCGCAAATAACGATTCCAGCCCCGGTCGCCTGACAAAAAAAGCCGGAGGGGACAATTTTGGCGGGAGGTAAGGGAGGGGATAATCATCCGTTCACATGTAAAGGAAAAAAAGATCAACGACGAATTGGCTCGACAATCCTCGCCTCGGCGCAGTTCTCGAATTCTAATGCTGGATTAAGTCGACGAACAGTTCGATTGCTGTAACTTGTGTTGCGCCGTCATCTTGTTCAACGAAGCGATACTCAAGATGACCGAGCGTAATGGCGGGGCTTAACTCTAGCTGCTTATCGCACCGAGGCCGGTGCGAGACCGATGTTTGTCAGCCAATTTATCGTCTCTTCTGTCACCATTCGCTCATTATTCACGAACAGGTGAGCTTGAAATGAGGAATTGCCGGGGTGAGAAGGAATGACGACGATATCGGCTCTCGGGCAATTGACCGCACTTTCTTTGATCCGCGCCGCAATGGTTTCCCGTCGAGTGATGCTGCCCTTTCCCTGGATGTTGTCGGCACGATCATAAACAATCAGCAGCGGCACCCTGATATTCGCGATCATTTTTTGCACGGCGGCTTTGCTGGTCTCGACATCGCGGTAGCTGAGAAATGTCTTGGCGGAGGTGATGATCACTTTGCCTTCACGGAATGGCAGTAATTTAATCTCTTCGCCCTTGCCGCTCGAAACCAAGGTGCGGCATTCCGCGGCAAAGTTCTCGTATAGCTCGGAACCGAGCAGGGACTCTCTTGTGACGCTTGGAATATCGATATGCGGGCCGTAAACGCCCAACGCTTTAACTGAAGGATGCGGTTTGTTCCCTTGATAATATTCGATTATCGGGGTGCCCAGGCTATGTCCGGCGAGAAAGATGTTTTTGAAGCCTCGCCCATTCGCAAAAGTGATGGCATCCTCAACCTCCTTCACTGCGGCTTCAAACTCTGAAGTTCGAAAGCTCTCTCCTGAATGGACGCCATTGTAGGCGAGCGCTGCATAACCGGCTTCGGCGAGATAACATCCGAGAAACATCGTTGGTCCGGAATACCAGTACGCTTCGACTCCGTGCACCAGTACCACCGCAGTGCCGGCCTCGTGAAATAGCTCGGGGTCCGGGCCGAATAAGCCTCCCTGCACAGTCCTGCCGGCGCTTTGAAATTCAATCAGCTCAAAGCTGACACCTTTTTTCGGTAAATAACCCATCTGGCAAATTACCTTCCTTCTCTAAAACCAAGAGCGTAAACTCTGATCAATCAGATGAGTCTTTTCCCCATCGCCGCTTGTTACCACGATCAGAGTGACGGTA